>JBJEPL010000171.1:0-41880 GCA_051881215.1 Eubacterium sp.
GTAATAAAATATGTATTCTTCGGCGCTTTAACTACGCTTGTCAATCTTGTTATTTTCAAGGTCTTTGATAAAATTCTCGGCAAGGATTTATTCCTTGTTACAAATGTTATATCGTGGATAGGCGCCGTGATATTTGCGTATGTTACAAACAAGCTTTGGGTGTTTGAGTCAAAAAGCTGGAAGGGAAGAGTTGTTATCAAGGAGCTTATCGGCTTTTTCGGCGCAAGGCTTTTTTCCCTCGGCGTTGAGGAGGCAGGGCTGTGGCTTATGATTGACATATTAAAGTTTAAAAATATGTCGGGCTTTGAGCTTTTCTCCTTTAAGCTTGACGGCAATTTCATCGCCAAGCTGATAATGCAGGTGGTGGTTGTTGTTCTCAATTACTTTTTCAGCAAGTTTGTCATATTCGCAAAAAAGAAAAAAGATAAATAAAGTATTTTCTTGGAGGTAATGAATTGGATATTCCCTTAGGGTGGCAATTGTTTATTCAGTTAGTTCTTATTGCGGTTAACGCAGTTTTTGCAAGCGCTGAAATTGCCATTGTATCAATGAATGATTTAAAGCTTGAGCAGCTTGCGGCTCAAGGCAACAAAAGAGCAAAGCGTCTTGTTAAGCTTACGAACAAGCCTGCCGGCTTTCTTGCAACCATTCAGGTTGCAATAACTCTGTCGGGATTTTTGGGCAGTGCGTTTGCTGCGGATAATTTTTCGGATATAATTGTTGATTGGCTTATCGGGCTGGGAGTTCCGATAAAGGCGTCCACCCTCAATACGATAGCCGTAGTTGTTATCACAATAATTTTATCATATTTAACGCTTGTTTTCGGCGAGCTTGTACCAAAGCGGATTGCGATGAAAAAGACCGAGCAGATGGCTCTCGGGCTTTCGGGCTTGATTTATCTTTCGTCTAAAATCTTTGCTCCGCTGGTTGCGCTTTTAACTGCTTCAACTAATCTTGTGCTCCGTGTTTTACGCATCAATCCAGATGAAAACGAGGAGGAGGTTTCCGAGGAGGAAATCCGAATGATGGTTGATGTGGGCAGTCAAAAGGGCGTAATTGATGTCAGCGAAAAGAATATGATAGTTAATGTTTTTGAGTTTGACGATAAGGACTGCGGAGAATTTTCAACCCACAGAAAGGATATCGTTGCCCTTGATGTTGAGGATTCCGCCGAGGAATGGTATGAGATTATAAAGCAGAGCAATCATAGCTTATACCCTGTTTTTAAGGAATCAATTGACAATGTTGTTGCAGTCCTTGATGCAAAGCAGTTCTTCAGAGCAGAGGATAAATCCAAGGAGAATATAGAAAAAACAGCTTTTTTAAAGCCGGTTTATGTTCCGGACAGTATGAAAATTGATGTCCTTTTCAATCAAATGCAAAAGTCGCATAATCATTTCGCTGTTGTTCTTGATGAATACGGCGGAACGGTGGGCATAATTACGATGAACGATTTGCTCGAGCAGATTGTTGGCAATCTTGAAGAGGAGGAGCCTTATATTGTTGCCATTGATGAAAATTCGTGGAAAATGAAGGGGCTTGTATCTCTTGACGATGTGGCGCAGGTAACAAAAGTAAAGCTTCCCGTTGATGAATATGAAACCTTGAGCGGATATATTTTGGGCGTTTACTGCAAAATTCCGAAGGACGGAAGCGCCTTTGAGGTTGAAACGGATGAGCTTAAATTTGATGTGCTCAATATCAGAAAGCATACGGTTGAAATGTGTATTGTTACGGTAAAATAAAAATTTCTCCACTGCCGTGGTGGCAGAGAGGTTAATGAAATTGGCTTTTTCAAATAACCGTAGGGGAGGATATCATCCTCCCGAAAGCCGTATCATATATTTATAATAAAAATTTTCTCCACTGCCGTGGGGGCAATACTCTCTTTCAATTGCAAAGGATAGTGTTAAAATAACGCAAAGGAACACGGGTGTAACACCTTGTGTTCCTTTTTTCATATAATATGTGGAGGTGATTTTTATGTGCGGAATAGCAGGAATTTTATCAGACTCCATAGATTTAAGAGAAAAGGCGCCCATGCTTGAAAGCATAAGCGAAAGCCTTAAAATGAGAGGCCCCGACGACAGGGGAGAATATATTACGCAAAGCGCGGCTTTGATTCACCGCCGTCTTGCGGTTATCGACCCCGAAAGAGGCGCGCAGCCGATGCGCTTCGGAAAGTATGTTATCGTTTATAACGGCGAGCTTTATAATACGCAGGAGCTTCGGCGTCAGCTCATTTTAAAGGGATACGATTTCGACACCCACTGCGACACGGAGGTCGTCTTAAAGGCGTTTGACAAATGGGGAGAAAAAAGCGTTGAAAAGCTCAACGGAATTTTTGCCTATGCGGTGTATGATATAAACGAAAAATCTCTTTTCATCGCACGTGACAGAATCGGCGTCAAGCCGCTTTATTATTCGCAAAGAAGCGGAGTGTTTGCCTTTGCAAGCCGAATAAAAAGTCTTTTATGCATACCGCAGATTAGACCCGTTGTTGACGAGGAGGGGCTAAACGAAATTTTTATGCTCGGGCCTGCAAAAACTCCGGGCAAGGCAATTTTTAAGGATATCAGCGAGCTTCTGCCCGCCCATTATCTCATATATAAAAACGGCAGGGTAACGGTTAGGGAATATTGGCGCCTTGAGGCGGCCGAAAGCAATGAAAATGAAAATCAGGCGGTTGAGCATACGCATTTTCTTGTTAAGGATTCCATTGAAAGACAGCTCGTTTCCGATGTCGGCATTGCGACCTTTTTAAGCGGAGGCCTTGATTCCTCTGTTATTTCAAGGATTGCTTCCGACAACTGCAAGGCAAGGGGCGGCACGCTTGACACATATTCCGTCGATTACACCGACAATGATATCTACTTTAAAAAGAGCCTGTTTCAGCCGAACAAGGATTCGGACTATATCGGACTTGTATCGGATTATATAGGCTCGAGGCACCACAATGTTGTGCTTGACAACACCGATGTTGCCGACGCACTTTCGCAGGCAGTAATAGCAAGAGGTGTGCCGGGGTTTGCGGATATTGATTCGTCGCTTCTTCTGTTTTGCCGTGAGGTAAAAAAGGATTTTACGGTTTGCCTTTCGGGCGAATGCGCCGATGAAATTTTCGGCGGATATCCGTGGTACCATAGAAAGGAAATTCTTTTTGAGGACTGCTTCCCGTGGTCGCGGTCCGTTGATGTAAGGCAGAGTATTCTTAAAGACGGCTTTTTGAAAAACGGAGCTGAATATGCGAGAAACGCTTATAACCAAACGGTTAAGATGACCTCCTATCTCGACGGCGAAAGCGCTCTTGAAAGACGAATGAGGGAAATGTTTATTCTCAATATGCACTGGTTTATGCAGACCCTTTTGACAAGAAAGGATGTTATGAGCATGGAATCCTCGCTTGAGGTGAGAGTTCCGTTTTGCGACTACCGTCTTGTTGAATATGCGTATAATCTGCCATGGGAGCTTAAGGCGCTTGACGGAAGGGAAAAGGGAATTTTAAGAAAGGCGTTTGAAAACGATTTACCGCAGGAGATTGTATGGAGAAAGAAAAGCCCCTATCCTAAAACTCATAATCCGGTTTATTTCAGCAGAGTATGTCAGCTTGCAAATGCCGTATTTGAGGATAAAGGCTGTCCGCTTTATGATATGCTTGATATTAAAAGCATAAATGCGCTTATTGAAAATCCCGACTCACTTTCTCAGCCGTGGTACGGTCAGCTTATGAGAGCTCCGCAGATTATTGCATACATTTATCAAATATACGAATGGATTAAGCATTACAATGTTGAGTTTGAGCTTTGATTATGATATACTGTTTATATAAATGAGTAAGATAGGATGTAGAAAATGACTAACGAGCAATATATAAAAGCTATTGAAATGCGCCGTTCAAGAAGAACATATAAGCCGCGCCCTCTTGACAAGGCTACTATGGAGGTAGTCAGCAATATGGTCGATATTGTAAACGAAACGGCAGGGCTGAATTTTAAATTCATTGAGGACGGAACTCCGCCGTTTACGCTTTTTACGGGTAAGTTTTCGCTGATTGCTGTATGCGGTCCCGATACGGAAAAGGCGAGAATACAGTGCGGCTATTACGGCGAAACGATTGTTTTGCAGTGCGCTTATCACGGGCTTGGAACCTGCTGGGCAACGGGCACCTACAATGAGAACAAGGTATATGAAATGATTGATATTCCCAAAGAGATAAGGCTTTACGGCGTTATCGTTGTGGGCAATGTTAAGGACAAATTAAGCGTCAAGGAAAAGGCAATGTATAATGTTACGCATAAGCAGAGCAAGCCGTATCAGAAAATGTTTGAGGTTTGCGATGAAAAGCTTCCGCCTTATTATGAATTTGCAATGAAGATGGTTGAAAGGGCTCCGTCGGCAACAAACAGGCGCCCCGTTCATTTCAGATATGAAAACGGCGTTATTTCAGGCTATGTTGACGAGCCTTATTCCGACAAGAGCATTGATTTCGGTATTGCACAGCTCCACTTTAAATTAGGAGCAGCCGCAAAGGGAATTAAGGGAGAATGGGATTTTACGGGAAGATTTTGCACCGCTGATGAAAAGGTGATTAAATTCCCGGAGAATATAAATGAAAAAGGAGAGGAAAGTGAAAATGAGTAACACAATGAGCCAAACAAAGAAATGGACCAAAAAGAAGAAAATCGTTGTAATTATTTTATCGGTATTGCTTGCGCTTATCGTTTTGGCTGTTGCCGGAGGGGTAATTGCCTTGAATATGTACTGCAAAACAGCCGATTATGATATTACTTCAACGCAGGAGCAGGTAACGCTTGTTGCTCACAGGGGATTTCGTGCCGCCGCTCCCGAAAACACAACAGCCGCTTTTATCGAGGCAGGCGAAGCCGGATATTGGGGTGCGGAGTGCGATGTTTTCAGGACTGCCGACGGAGTATGGGTTATTTCTCACGATATTTCAACCTACAGAATGATGGATAAATCCTCGTTCGTTGAGAAGAAAACCTATGATGAGCTTATGACATACACGGTTGATAACGGCTCGAATATCGAAAAATATCCCGATTTAAAAATCTGTTCCCTTGAGGAGTATTTGCAGATATGCAGTGATTACGGTATGGTTGCCGTAATTGAGCTTAAGAGTAAAAACAATACCGAGCATTATGAAGAGATTGTTGAGCTTGTTGATAAATACGCGGTAGAGGCTGTTTATATTTCCTTCTATTTTGAAGACCTCGAGGCGATAAGAGCTCTTACAGACGCTGATGCTTATTATCTCGTGCAGAAAATTGACGACGAGGCAATTGAGCTTGCAAAGTCGATTGAAAACTGCGGAATTGATTTCAACGGCAACAAGGAAAAAAACTTTGAAACCCCTGTTATAGAAAAGTGTATTGAAAACGGATTAAAGGTCGGCGCGTGGACGATTGACGACCCTGAGGTTTTGAAAAAGCTTGTTGAAAACAATGTTACTCTTATAACAACCGACTCAATTACTTATTAATATTATAAAGAAACGCCGCGTGGAGTTATATCTGCGCGGCGTTCATATTTTTTGTTAAAATTCCACAAAAGAGCGACATTTTTCTATTGATTTATATGCAGATTTATGGTATATTAATTAAGACCCACAAAAATTTTAAAAAGGAGAGATATTTATGAAAAAAACATTATCCATTCTTTTGTCATTGGTCATGCTTGTAAGCTGTCTGGGTATCGGCTCATATTCAGCGCTTGCTAACACTAAATCAACCGCAACGGTTATTGAGTTAAATAAAACCGTAGCCGCTTCTGTTGATTCGCAAAATCTAAATTATTGGATTAAATTTGTTCCCACAAAAACAGCCTATTATGAATTTGTTTGTAAAACTCCTGTTGATACAGGCTCAATCGGCGTAAGCATTTATGATGCAACCGGCGATTGGGTTGGATATAATGTCTTTGATGCTTTCACTGAAGATTATTCAACCGCTTGCAAGATGACTAAAAATAAAACATATTATTTTGTTCTTGAGGGCGACGGCACTGCATACACAACCAATGTAACGCTTAAAGAGCATACAAAGCATACGCTTGAAGTTTGGACTTTTCCTGCTTATTATGATGCCAATGATGCAAGCGAACGCTATGACGGCGGTAAAATATCATTCTGTGCATGCGGATATTATACAGAAGACGCTACATATTATTATCCTAAAACAATAACGCTTTCAACAAAAACCTATACATATAACGGAAAGAAAAAGACCCCTAAAGTAACTGTTAAGGACAGAAAGGGAAATGTTATTTCCTCATCAAATTATAAGGTTACTTATAAGAACAATACAAAGCCGGGGCAGGCAACCGTTACCGTAACCTTCAACGGAGTTAAATATGAAGGTACTATGACAACAACCTTCACCATCAAGCCTAAAAAGCAGACTCTTTCATCTGTAAAATCAAACAAATCAAAGCAGATTACGGTTAAATGGAAGAAGGATTCAAATGTATCCGGCTATCAGGTTCAGTATTCAACAAGCAGTAAGTTTACATCCGGAACAAGAAAAACAATAACAATTTCTAAAAACACCACAACCTCAAAAACAATTTCAAAGCTCAAGAGCAATAAAAAGTATTATGTAAGAGTTCGCGCTTACAAGACAATTGACGGTAAAAAGGTTTACGGCGCATGGAGCACCGTAAAGAGCGTAACAACTAAAAAGTAAACAGCAATACAGCAAAACCCTCTGCCACTTCGGCAGAGGGTTTAATTTTGCGTTTAATACAATATAAGCAGGTCTGCAAATCAAAGCGTTACAATTCCCAGAGTATCAAGAATTGAGCTTACAAGTATTGCAAATATCATAATCGGCGCACACCATTTTACAAATACGGCGTAAAACCTTTTCATTTTAAAGGGTCCGTTTAATTCAACCTCGCTTATTATCATATCGGGCTTGATAACAAAGCCCACGAGTATACATGTCATCATACCTACAACAGGCATTATTATGCTGTTTGATATAAAGTCGAGAAAATCAAGAATGTCAAAGCCGAATATTGTTATATTACTCAATTTTCCGAAGCCGAGAGAGCAAAGAATTCCGATTATAACCGCATAAACAAAAACTCCGAGCGTTGCTTTTTTGCGTTCAACCTTGAAAGAGTCGCAGATGCCTGCAACAATAGCCTCCATAACCGAAACGGCGCTTGTGATAGCGGCAAAAAGAACAAGAATAAAAAAGGCGCTTCCTATAACAGAGCCGAATTTCATCTCGCTGAAAACCTTAGGGAGTGTTACAAACATAAGGCTCGGCCCCTTGCCGAGAGCCGCCTCATCACCGCCCGAATAGGCGAAAACGGCGGGAACAATCATAAGACCTGCAAGAAAAGCAACAAGGGTATCAAAAATTTCTATACGGCGTACGGATTTTTCTATATGGTCGTCTTTTTTAAGATAAGAGCCGTAGGTTACCATAATGCCCATTGCAAGCGACATCGAAAAGAAAAGCTGACCGAGAGCCGCAAGAACTGTTTTTATGCTCAACCTGCTGAAATCCGGCTTGATATAGTAAATAACTCCGCTCATTGCGCCTTCTCTTGTCAAAATAAAAACGGTCAGCACAATGGTAATTATCAACAGCGCAGGCATAAGAATTTTACTTAACTTTTCAATTCCCTTGTTAACGCCGAGAAGAATAACCAGCGCCGTTACGCCTGCGAATATAAGAAACCAGATTATAGGCGAGGCTGTTTGCGATATGAAAGAGGGGAAATAGCTGTCGTCGGCTGCAAGGTCAACGCTGCCTGTAAGCATTGCGGCGGCGTATTTGGTAACCCAGCCGCCTATAACGCAGTAATACGGCAGTATCAAAACAGGAACAAGAGTTGCAAGCTTGCCCAGCCAGTCCCATTTTTTATTCAGCTGACCGAATGCGCGCATAGGGCTTTTTTGAGTTTTTCTGCCGATTGCGATTTCAGTTGTCATTAAAACAAAGCCGAAGGTTACAGCAAGCAGCAGGTAAATCAGCAAAAAGACTCCTCCGCCGTATTTTGCGGCAAGATAAGGAAACCGCCAAAGATTTCCAAGCCCGACCGCAGAGCCTGCGGCGGCGAGTATAAAGCCAAGATTGCCTGTAAAGGTGCTTCTTTCAGTTTTCATAAATATTATCCTCGTTATATATTAATGTTATAATAATTATTTTTATAATAATTACGGGAATTATAATATTTTATTTTACAGAATATAAAAAGTATATCTTTCTACATATTATGTGTCAAGTAAAAAATACGGTGCAGTTAATTTGACTGCACCGATTTTATTTTATATTTTTATTTATTCGGATTTTTGCTTGCCGGGAGCGCCGCAGCATTTTTTATATTTTTTGCCCGAGCCGCATGGACAAGGGTCGTTAGGGCCTACCTTGTTGCCCTTGCGAACAGGAGCGGATTTAACCGTGTCATCTCCGCCCGAAGAGGTTGCGGTTACCTTTGCAACCTGCTTTCTTTCAACATCCTCGCGCCTTCTCGGCATAATCGTGAGCATCATTCTTACTGTGTTTTCACGGATTAACGCCGTCATTTCGTCAAACATATCGTATGATTCCATACGGAAGGCAACAACAGGGTCCTGCTGTGCGTATGCTCTGAGGTGGATGCCCTGCTTGAGATCGTCCATAGCGTCGATATGATCCATCCACAATGTATCAACATTGCGCAGAAGCACCATTCTCTCAAATTCGGCAAACATTTCGTCGCCCAAAAGCTCTCTTTTTTCTTCAAGGCGCTTATGACCTCTTTCAACGAGCATATCCGTTACGCCGTCAACGGAGAGAAGCTCTCTTCCCTCGCTGAAGTCATCGTCTGTTGTAAGCCAGCCCTTGTATTTTTCTTTAAGGCCTGCAACATTCCAGTCGTCCTTATTGTCGCCTGCAAGATAGTTTTTAACATTTTCCTCAATGTTAGTATCAAGCATTGCAAGAATTTTATCCGAAAGGTCAATGCCGTCAAGCACCTGATCTCTCTGCTTATAAATAAGCTCTCTCTGACGGTTCATAACATCGTCATACTGAAGCACATTTTTACGAATTCCGAAGTTTCTGCCCTCAACCTTTTTCTGCGATGATTCAACGGTCTTTGTAATCATCTTTGATTCGATAGGTATATTTTCGTCGTCGGTAAGGCGCGACATCATAACCTGCATTCTTTCACCGCCGAACAGACGCATAAGGTCATCCTCAAGCGAAAGATAGAACTGGCTTTCACCCGGGTCGCCCTGACGGCCCGAACGGCCTCGAAGCTGATTGTCAATACGGCGTGAGTCGTGGCGCTCAGTACCGAGAATAAAGAGACCGCCTGCTTCTCTTACCTTATCTGCCTCTTCCTTGATTTCGTCTTTGTATTTTGCTTCTAATTCCTGGAAGGTTTTTCTTGCGTCGATAATTTCCTGATTATCGGTTTCGGCAAAGCCCGTTGCCTCGGCAATAAGCTCGTCGGTAAACTGCATTCTTCTCATTTCTGCCTTTGCAAGGTATTCCGCGTTACCTCCGAGAACGATATCCGTACCACGGCCTGCCATATTTGTTGCGATTGTAACAGAGCCGAGCTTACCTGCCTGCGCAATGATTTCAGCCTCGCGCTCGTGATTTTTAGCATTGAGTACATTGTGAGGAATACGAGCCTTTTTGAGCATTTTTGAAAGAAGCTCACTCTTTTCGATACTGATTGTACCTACAAGAACAGGCTGACCCTTTTCATGGCATTTCTTAATCTGCTCGATTGCGTTATAGAATTTGCCCCTCTCCGTTTGGAAAATAACATCGGGGTGGTCAATTCTTGCAAGAGGCTTGTTTGTAGGAATTTCAACAACATCAAGCTTATAGATTTCGTTGAATTCGGGCGCCTCGGTTGAAGCTGTACCCGTCATACCCGAAAGCTTGCTGTAAAGGCGGAAATAGTTTTGGAAGGTGATTGTTGCGAGAGTTTTGCTCTCGTGCTCAACCTTAACTCCCTCCTTTGCTTCGATAGCCTGGTGCAGACCCTCGTTATATCTTCTGCCCTCCATAATACGGCCTGTAAACTCGTCAACGATTTTAACCTGACCGTCTGTTACAACATAGTCGATATCCCTTCTCATTACGCCGTTAGCCTTGATAGCCTGGTTAATATGGTGAAGAAGAGTCGAATTTTCAATTTCCATAAGGTTTTCAACATTGAAATATGACTCTGCCTTTTTAACACCGTCACGGGTAAGAGTAGCTGTTTTAGCCTTTTCGTCAACGATATAGTCGCCGTCGTAGGTGGATTCGGTGTCCTGCTTTTCATCCATCTTTGCAACCTTAACCATTTTAAGGGTTTTTGCAAAGGCGTTTGCCTGACGGTAAAGGTCGGTCGACTGCTCGCCCTTACCGCTGATGATAAGCGGAGTTCTTGCCTCATCAATGAGAATGGAGTCAACCTCGTCGACAATGGCGAATTTATGACCGCGCTGAACCTTGTCCTCTTTATAGGTAACCATATTGTCACGAAGATAGTCAAAGCCCATTTCGTTGTTTGTTCCGTAGGTGATATCGGCGTTATATGCCTCCTGCCTCTGCTCGTTTGTCTTTTCGTGAATGATAAGACCTACCTTTAAGCCGAGGAAGCGGTAAAGCTTGCCCATCCATTCGGAGTCACGCTTTGCAAGGTAATCGTTAACAGTAACGATATGTACTCCCTCGCCTGTAAGCGCGTTGAGATATGCAGGAAGAGTGGCAACAAGCGTTTTACCTTCACCTGTTTTCATTTCGGCAATTCTGCCCTGGTGGAGAACAATACCGCCTATAATCTGAACAGGGAAATGCTTCATTCCCAAAACTCTCCACGCGCCCTCACGGCATACCGCAAAAGCATCGGGGAGGATATCGTCAAGCGTTTCTCCGCCGGCAAGCCTTGATTTGAGAAGCTCTGTCTGCGACGCAAGCTCCTTATCCGTCATTGCCTGATATTTTTCTTCAAGGGCAAGAACCTTATCTGCGGTCTTTTTTACCCTTTTAACCTCTTTTTTTGAATAATCGCCGAATATGGCGGTTAAAAATTTATTTGCCATTGATTTTTACACCTCAAAAATTCTGTAAATTAACATCTTTTTACATTCTAACACAAAGTTAAGGCAATGTCACTATAATTTTTTATTTGAAATTATAAGATAAAAGTATTATACTACCGATTTGATTGCCGAAAGCGCTCCGCCGGAAACGGCGTCCTCGGCTGTTTCGTCAAAGCAAAGAACAAGGTTTTTCTTTTCCTGCTTTATATTTAGCGTTATCTCAATAGGGTATGACTGCATTTCGCAGGCGTCTATCTTCTCGCAAAGGGATTTCAGGTAAAGGTCTAAAAAGCTGTCGTTTTTAAGCTTTGATAAAAGCTGAACACCGCTGTACTGGCTTGTAAGCTCTTGCGTAAATTCAGCTGCGGCGTCGGCTAAATCCTTGTTTTTAACGGAGAGTGTAACCGTTGCGTTTTGAGTATCAATGCTTTGGATTTCAATTTCGAGATTAGCGAAGATAGCCTTTCCGAGATCAACAAACTGCTGCTTTTGCTCGGCGTAGCTTATGATATAGGAAAGCGTTGAAGAATCAACATATTTTTTAAGCGCTTCGGTATCAAATTCCTTTAAAGCCGTTATTGTTAAATCAACCGTTTCGGTAATGTTTTCTTCTGTCATATCGGCGTTTGGACCCGAGCACGAGCAAAGGCTCACGCAAAGCAAAGCAACGCATAAAATCAGGCTAAATAGCTTTTTCATATTTGCACATCCTTTTAATTTTTCTGTATTATTATATATAAAGATTAAATTTTTGGCAACAATATTTAAAATTATTATAAAAAAATTGCATATTCCGCTCACATATGGTATAATCAACAAAATCGGGCACACTATATTGATATTATTTTACAGGGCATTCGCCTGAAGGAATACAAAATGAAAAAAGATATAAAAAAGTTCTTCGGTCCCACGAAGATAAAAAGGCTTTTCGACATCGTTATGTCATTTACGGCGCTGGTGGTTCTTTCGCCTTTGTTTTTAGTTATATGTATCGCAAATCTGCTTACTCCGGACACAAGCGTGTTCTTTACCCACGAAAGGCGAGGCAGGCGCGGAAAGCCGTTTAAAATTTATAAATTTCAGACAATGAAAAACAATACTCCCAATGTTGCAACGGGCGACCTTGAAAATCCCGACCAGTATATAACAAAGGTCGGCAGATTTTTAAGAAGGACAAGCCTTGATGAGCTTCCGCAGCTTTGGAATATCTTAAAGGGCGATATGAGCTTTGTTGGGCCGAGGCCTTTGATTTCGTCTGAAATGAGGGCGCACCGCTTAAGGCTTGAATACGGCGTATACCGCTTCAGGCCGGGGCTTACGGGGCTTGCTCAAATAAACGGCAGAGATGATATTTCAATAATGAAAAAAATGAAGTTTGACAAGCTTTACTGCGATAACTGGTCGCTCAAGCTTGATTTGGTAATACTGCTTAAAAGCGTAGGCGTTTGTATTAAGCAGGAGGGCTTCCGCGAAGGAATGTATCACAGAAGATAACATATTATTATATATGCAGATATACAAATATTGAATTCGGAGAAAAAATATGGAAAGAAATTTTATTGACGGATATACCGAATGGCAGTCAAACCCCGAAATTGTTGCCGTAAATAAGCTTCCCCAGCATGCAACCTTTATGCCTTATGACAATTTTGACGAGGCAAAAAGGGCGGACCGCTATGTCTCATCGCGCTGTAAGCTTTTAAACGGCAAATGGAAATTCAAGCTTTATAAGAATTATGCCTACAGACCTTCTGATTTTGCGCAGCCTCTTTATGACGCGCATAACTGGGATACGGTAATTGTTCCGTGCTCCTGGCAGATGCAGGGCTATGACCAAAGCCAGTACTGCAATGTCCGCTATCCGTGGGAGGGAAGCGAGGATATCTGCCCTCCCAACGCACCTACAAAGCATAATCCCGTAGGCTGTTATCTCAAAAAGATTAATGTCAGCAAAAGCCTGCTTTCAAAAAGAGTTGTGCTCTGCTTTGAGGGCGTTGAATCCGCATTTTATCTTTACATAAACGGCGAGAGAATCGGTTATTCCGAATCAACCTTCCACCGCAGTGAATTTGATATTACAAGATACCTTGTTGAAGGCTCAAACACAATCGGCGTTGAGGTTTACAGATGGTGCACAGGCTCTTGGCTTGAGTGCCAGGATATGTGGCGCCTTGGCGGTATCTTCCGTGATGTATATATCTATACTACCGAAAAGGAATACATAAGAGATTTTACCGTCGTTGCAGAGCCTGATGTTACCTTAAATGACGGATACTGCGATGTTATTGTTAAAACAAACGGAACCTACGAGTGCCTGAGTATTGATATGAGCATACTTGACGCAGACGGTGAAACGGTTGCGCTTGACTGTCAGTATGCCGACGAGGACCATCAGACAAGGCTTAAGGCGATTGTTACCGATGTTAAGCCGTGGTCGGCGGAGAAGCCTTATCTTTACACTATAGTATTGACGCTTAAAAATAACGGTATACCTATTGAATATATCAGCCAGAAAATCGGCTTCAGAAAGGTTGAGATTAAGGACGGAATTATCCGTATCAACGGCAAAAGAGTTGTGTTTAAGGGTACAAACCGCCACGAGTTTGACTGCAAAACAGGCAGGTATATTTCGGAAGAGGTTATGCGCTACGATATTGAGATGATGAAAAAATCCAATATGAACTCCGTAAGAACCTCTCATTACCCTAACTGCCCGAGATTTCTTGAGCTTTGCGACGAGTACGGCTTATATGTTATTGATGAAAACAATATGGAAACCCACGGCACAAACTGGTCAACGATTATCGGCTGTCCTCAAATTCCTGCTTCCCGCCCTGAATGGGAAAAGGCATGCATGGAAAGAATTAAGGCAACCTATAACCGCGACAAGAATGTTACAAGCGTTGTATGCTGGTCAATGGGCAATGAATCCCTCGGCGGAGAAACTCCCAAAAAGATGTATAAATTCCTTAAACAGGCGGATAAGACAAGATTCGTTCATTTTGAATGTCACCGTGCTCCCGATGAAAAGGAGCTTTCCGATGTTCAGTCGAAGATGTATTATAAGCCTTGGGAATGTGAGGAATATGCAGTTACACAGCGCGACGGCAGACCGTTCATTCTCTGCGAATACACTCACGCAATGGGCAACTCCTGCGGCTCTACCGATGAATACACAAGGCTTTGGGATAAATATCCGTGCCTTCAGGGCGGCTTTGTTTGGGACTGGGTTGACCAAAGCATTTTAACAAAGGATGAAAACGGTGTTGAATATCTTGCCTACGGCGGTGATTTCGGCGAAAATCCTCACGACGGCCACTTCTGCGGAAACGGTCTGCTTTTCGGTGACAGAAAGCCTACCCCTAAGCTTGATGAAATAAAAAAGCTCTATCAGAATGTTGATTTCAACGCTATCGACGCTCAAAAGGGCATTATTGAAATAAAGAATAAATTTATGTTTACCGATTTGAGCGAATATGAGCTTTATTGGTGCCAGTGCTCCGACAAGGGCGTATTCTGCGACGGAGTTGTTGATATTCAGCTTGAGCCGGGAAAGAAAACCGTAATTGACCTTGAGCTTGGCAGAGTTGCAAGAACCGAGTGCTACCTTAATCTTGAGTTGAGGGTTAAGGAGGATACAAGCTGGTGCAGTGCAGGCCATATTGTTGCCGAGGAGCAGTTTGTCATTAACGAGTTTGAAAATACATATGATGAACTGGAATCGGAGCTTCCGCTGATTGTTGACGATACCTACGGCTCCTTGAGAGTTATTTCGGATGATATCAATATCCGCTTTGAAAGAAGAGAGCGCAATCAGCTTTACTCGATAAAGGTTGGCGGAGAAGAGCTTTTGCAGGCGCCTATGAGATTTAATTTCTGGAGGGCTCTTACCGATAACGACAGAGGAACAAGAGCAGGCTCCCGTCTTGGCTGCTGGCGCGACGCAGGCGATACGCCTGGTATTTTCAACAATACAAAATGGTCGATACACAATTATAAAATTCTTGAGGGCGGAAAGAGAGTTGTTGTCACCGGCGGTGCAACCATATGCACACAGCCCGAATCAAAGGCGCAGGTGATTTACACAATCACATCAAAGGGAATGGAAATTGATATGCAGTTTTATCCTGACGATACTCTGCCTGAAATTCCCGAAATTTCTCTGCTGTTTGAGCTTCCGGGCGATTTTGAAAATGTCACATATCTCGGCAGAGGACCGCACGAAAACTATATCGACCGCTGTAATTCGGCAAAAATAGGATTGTATAACACAACCGTAAACGATATGTGGGTTGATTACCTAAAGCCTCAGGAGTGCGGCAACAGAACGGGCGTCAGATATGCTTCAATCGTTGGAAAGAAAAAGGCGTTTTCCGTTGTTGCCGAGCCGCAGATGGAGCTTAATGTATGCCATTATCTTCCGAAAGAGGTTGAAAACGCTTGGCATAAAAAGGATTTGCCCGAATATGATAAAACTGTTGTAAGAGTTATAGCAAGGCAGCAGGGTGTCGGCGGATATGACAGCTGGGGCGCTCACTGCAACGAAATATATAAAAACAAGACGGATAAAATCTACCGCCTTAAGTTCCAAATCAGGTTTTAATTAAGAAACAGTTAATTAAAAATATCTTGACTTTTAATGCAAAAGGAATATAATGAATTTACCCTGAACGGGTACTCTGCCCGTTCCATTATAGAGGTTAAATAACCTTCTGCTGAATAAGAGAGGATTTTGTATGAAATCTATTAAAGAAACGGCTATGACCATTGCAATTAAAAATGCAATTAAATATGCCCGTAAAGATTTTAATAATAACGCTCCCAAAATATTAAGTCTTCTTGAAATGGCTGATGTTAAAAAGGTTAACAGAAGCACATACGCAGGGCTTCACAAGGTTCTTGACGACCCTGATAACAACTGGATGGTTTTTGCAAAAAAGCTTATTTGCGATACTAATCCGCAGGTTGTTGAAAAGCTTGTTCCGCCTGCTCTTAATGTTGCAATCAACAGCTATTCAAAAAGAATGAAGGCTATTGAGGAGCACGGCTGTAATGTTCCGTGGGCAATCTTAATGGACCCGACCGCAGCCTGCAATTTAAGATGTAAGGGCTGCTGGGCAGCCGAGTACGGCAAAAACAGCCAGCTTGATTATGAAACCCTTGCCCGTATAATTTCAGAGGCAAAGGAGCTTGGAACCTATATGTTCCTTTATACAGGCGGCGAGCCTCTTATGAGGAAAAAAGACCTCATAAGGCTTTGTGACGAAAATCCCGACTGTATCTTTATGAGCTTTACAAACGGAACTCTTCTTGACGATGAGTTTGCCGATGAGCTTTTAAGAGTAGGCAATTTCATTCCTGCTTTCTCAATTGAGGGCCACGAGGAGGAAAACGATTTCCGTCGCGGTGAGGGTACATACAAAAAGGTTATCGAGGCTATGGCGCGCCTTAAAAAGCGCGGTGTTCCTTTCGGTGCCTCTTTGTGCTACACAAGCAAGAATGTTGACCTTCTCTCATCCGATGAATATATGGATTGGCTTATTGACCAAGGCGTTATGTTTGCTTGGTTCTTCACCTATATGCCTGTCGGCAACGGCGCAGTAACAGACCTTATGGTTAACGCAGAGCAAAGAGCGCTTATGTATAAAAAGATGCACGAATGGCGCCATACAAAGCCTATTTTCGGTATGGATTTCTGGAATGACGGCGAGTATGTTCAGGGCTGTATTGCAGGCGGAAGGCATTATTTCCACATCAACGCAAACGGCGACTGCGAGCCGTGCGCATTTGCTCACTATGCAAATGTAAACATTAAAAACAGCCATATAATCGATGCTCTTAAGAGCCCTCTGTTTATGGCGTATAAGAATAATCAGCCGTTTTCAAATAATATGTTAAGGCCGTGCCCTATGCTTGATAACCCGGGCGCTATCAGCAAAATGGTTAAGGAAACAGGCGCTTACTCAACAGAGATGCTTGCTCCCGAAACGGCAGACGCTCTTTATGACAAAACAATTGAGACTGCAAAAATCTGGAAGGTTAAGGCAGACGAATTGTTTAACCGCGACGAGTTTATCGCAAAGCATGTTAAAGACGAAAATATGTATAACTTTGAAATCGACGATAAGGACAGACTTTTCAAGGAATTTGAAAAGGCGGAGTAATAAAAAGATTAATAAATTTGCGTGCATCGGTTAGCCTTTGCACGCTTTTTGCCGTTTATAAAACCGCCTGAATTAAATTTAATGGGGATAAAGCTATGTTTTTTAAAAAAAAGCAATTCAACAATTCAACCTATGACTATATAATAGCAGGGCTCGGAAATCCCGGCGCAAAATATGAAATGACCCGTCATAACGCAGGCTTTCTTGCAGTTGATTTGCTTGCGATTGAAGAGGGTATAAATATAAAAAAGCTAAAGCATCACGCCCTTGTAGGCGACGCTGTTATAAATTCAAAGCGTTGCCTTATTATGAAGCCGCAGACGATGATGAACAACAGCGGCGAGGCAGTGGGCGAGGCGGCAAAATTTTACAAAATTCCGCCTGAGAATGTGATTATAATTTATGATGATATATCACTTGATGTAGGCAAAACAAGAATAAGAAGAAAAGGCTCGGCAGGCGGCCACAACGGAATTAAAAGCATTATTGCTCACTTGGGCAGTGAGAATTTCCCGCGCGTTAAAATCGGCGTGGGCAAAAAGCCCGACCCCGAATACGACCTTATTTCGTGGGTTTTGGGAAGATTTCCCAAGGAGCAGGAGGCCGATTTAAAATCGGCGCTCGAGAATACCGTAAAGGCAGTGCGCCTTATGGTTGACGAAAAAACAGATGAGGCAATGAATTTGTATAATTCATAGATATTAAGCAGGAAATCACTATGTCATGTTTTTCTTTTGAATTTAATAAAAGCGAAGAATTTAAGCGCCTCGAAGAGAGCTTTGATACCCTCAATGCTCCCCTCGGGGTTTTAGGTCTTTCCGATGTAACGAAGTGTATGCTTGTTCATTCGCTTTGCTCAAAGGGCGAAAAGGCGCTCATTCTTACTCCCGACGAGGCTTCGGCTGTCAAGGTGTATGAAAGCCTTTCACAGCTTCAAGACGGCGTTCTTCTTTATCCGTCGCGCGAATTCACCTTTGTTGAGGTTGCAGGCGTGAGCAGGGATTTTGAGCACGCAAGGCTCGGCGTTTTAACAAAAATAATCGAAAATGATTATACAGCCGTGGTGGCGTCCGTTACGGCGGCGTGCCAATATACAATGCCGCCCGAGGAGCTTAAGAAAAGAAGCTTTGAAATAAAAATCAACGACACCGTAAGCGTCGAAGCTCTTGAAAAAAATCTTACTGCGGCAGGCTATTTGAGATACGACCAGGTTGAGGGAACAAGCCAGTTTGCCGTAAGGGGAGGTATTATTGATATCTTCCCGTCATATCTTGACGAGCCTGTAAGAATAGAGCTTTGGGGAGATACGGTTGATACAATATCGTCGTTTGATATATCAACGCAAAGGCGAAGCGGACAGCTTGAAGGCGTGAGCATAACCCCTGCAAACGAGGTGCTTTTTGATGACAGAGAAGCCTTTGCCGAAAAAATAGACAGCCTTGCAAAATCGCTCAAGGGCAAGGCGATAAAGGCGAGAGAAAAGCTTTATGCCGACAGCGACAGGCTCAAAGGCGGACTTCAGCTCAACTGCCTTGATAAATATATCAATCTCTGCTATAAATCAAACGGAATTTTTGATTATCCCGACGCAAGGCTCTTTGTTTTTGAAAGCGCAAGGGTTAAGGAAAAGTGCAAAAAGCAGGAAGGGCTTTGGCTCGAGGAGCTTAAATGGTTTGTTGAAGAGGGTACTCTCTGCAAGGGGATTGACAGGTTCAGCCTTAATTTTGACGAGCTTGCGGAAATTTATAAGAGGCACAACGCCGTGTATATTGATTCTCTTCCGAGAGGAAGCTTTGATACTCCCGTAAGCCATCTTGCAAGCTTCCGTGTTCAGAGCTTCAATGTTTGGAGCGGAACGCTTTCACAGCTTAAGGATGAATTATATCCCCTGATGAAAAGCGGTTACACTGTCTGCCTTATGGCAGGCACCGCAAGGGCAGGAAGGGCGCTTGCAGGCGATATAGAGGAGATGGGCTTTGACTCCGTTTTCTTTGAAAATCCGCCCACTCAATTTAAGCAGAGGGCTGTAAATGTTATAACGGGAACCCTGCCGTCAGGCTTTCAGATAAGCGAAATGAAATTCGCTCTGATTACCCACGCAAGGGCGTCGCAGAGCAGTAAAAAGCACAAAAAGGCGCTGTCGAAAAACGCAATTCACTCGCTTGACGAATTGAGCGTCGGCGATTATATTGTTCATAATGTTCACGGAATCGGTATTTTTGAGGGAATTCACGCGCTTGAAATAAACAAGGTTAAAAAGGATTATATTAAAATCAGCTACGCAAAGGGCGACACTCTTTATGTCCCTGTAACGCAGCTTGACCTTGTATCAAAATATATCGGGCCGAGAGATGACACAAAGGTAAAAATCAACCGCCTCGGCTCGTCGGAATGGAAAAAGACAAAGGCAAGGGTGCGTTCTTCGGTCAAGGATATGGCAAAAGAGCTTATTGCCCTTTACGCAAAAAGAATGAGCACAAAGGGCTACGCCTTTTCCGAGGATACGGATTTACAGAGAGATTTTGAGTTAAGATTTGAATATGAAGAAACCGAGGACCAGCTCCGCTGTGCGCAGGAAATTAAGGGCGATATGCAAAAAAGCGCGCCTATGGACCGCCTGCTGTGCGGTGATGTGGGCTTCGGCAAAACAGAGGTTGCTTTAAGAGCTGTTTTCAAGTGCGTTTCGGAGTCAAAGCAGTGCGCAATCCTCGTTCCGACTACTGTGCTTGCAATGCAGCATTATCAAACGGCGCTGAAAAGATTTGAAGCGTATCCTGTTAATATTGAAATGATTTCGCGCTTTGTTACTCCTGCAAAGCAAAAGGAAATTTTAAAAAATCTTGAAAACGGAAGCGTTGATGTCCTTATCGGCACACATAAGCTTCTCGGAAAAAGCATAAAATTCAAGGATTTGGGGCTTCTTATTGTTGATGAGGAGCAGCGCTTCGGAGTGGCGCAGAAGGAGAAAATTAAGGAGAAATTCCCGAGGGTTGATGTTTTAACCCTTTCGGCAACGCCTATTCCCCGTACTCTGAATATGGCGATGAGCGGTATCCGTGATATGAGTCTGCTTGAGGAGGCTCCCGGAGAAAGGCACCCTGTTCAGACATATGTAATCGAATATGACGGCGATGTTATTACCGAGGCGCTTGAAAAGGAAATCAACCGCGGCGGTCAGTGCTATTATCTTCACAATAATATTGAAACGATTGAGCATAAGGCGGTGCAGATTAAAAAGGCATTACCTCAGGCAAGAGTAGGAATTGCCCACGGAAAAATGAGCGAGGAACAGCTTTCAACCGTGTGGAAGGACCTTTTAAACGGCGACATAGATATTCTTGTATGCACAACCATTATCGAAACGGGCGTAGATGTTCCAAACTGTAACACCCTTGTGATTGAAAATGCCGACAGAATGGGTCTTGCCCAGCTCCACCAGATAAGAGGAAGAGTGGGCAGATCGTCAAGAAGAGCGTATGCTTACTTCACCTTTACAAGAGGAAAAGAGCTAACCGATATTGCAACAAGAAGGCTTGAGGCTATAAGAGAATATACGGAATTCGGCTCCGGCTTCAAAATTGCTATGCGCGATCTTGAAATACGCGGCGCAGGCTCTCTTCTCGGCAATAAGCAGCACGGCCATATGGAGGCTGTGGGATATGATATGTATTTAAAGCTTCTTGAAGAGGCGGTAGCAATGGAAAAGGGTGAAATCAAGGACGAGGAGCCGGAGGATAAGGAGTGTCTTATTGATGTTGCTATCGACGCTCACATCCCCGAGGAATATATTTCCTCAACCCCTCAACGCCTTTCTATGTATAAAAGAATTGCGGCGATTAAAAACGAGGCTGACGCAAATGATGTTTACGACGAGCTAAACGACCGCTTCGGCAATCCGCCGTCGAGCGTATGGGGCCTTATTGAAATTGCCCTTTTGAGAAATATGGCGCAGAGCCTTAATATTACAGAGATTATTCAGCGCAATTCGGCGGTGCTGTTTTATTCAAATGATGTTGATATCAGAACAGTTGCCATTCTCAATGCGTTTATGAAGGGCAGAGTCAGCCTGTCGGCAGGCAAAAAGCCGTATATTTCGGTTAAGCTTTCGGCAGACGAAGCCCTGCTTGAAACCGTCAGAGAGTCGCTTAAAATTATGCTTCAGGCAAAAAACAACGCCGATACAGCAGATTTGAATTCGCAGGGATAAACACTTTGCTTAAATAAAAGACATTGAGATTGATTTTTGTCGAAAAATGTGATAGCATTATTATGAATGTGAGGTGCAGTTCATAATGAAAAGGAATTTATTTGCTTTTGTATTGACCTTTATTATGGCATTTTCGGGCGTGTGCGCTGTTGAGGCAATTGTCGGCGACAGTGTTATTGTTGCCGAGGCGGCTGCTCTTTCGGCGCCGTCTGTTACGGTAAAAAGCGCGTCCTATAATTCGGCTACTGTAAGCTGGAAAAAAATCAGCGCCGCAAAGAAGTATATTGTTTACCGCTCGACGAAAAAAAGCTCGGGCTATAAGGCTGTTAAAACCATAACCAAAAATTCAACAGTTACTTATACCGATAAAAGTCTGACCTGCGGAACAACCTATTATTATAAGGTCAAGGCGGTTAACGGCAGTAAGAGCAAGCTTTCAACAGCCAAGAGCGTTAAAATCGTTCCTGCAACAAGCTCAAGCCTTTCCGTTTCCTCTTCAACCTGCGGTAAAATCACAATAAAATATTCAAAGGTTTCGGGCGCAACAGGCTATCAGATTTACTACAGTGCGACTAAAAACGGTACCTATAAAAAAATAGCTTCAACCAAAAGCACCTCCTATACCTATTCCATAGGCTTGGGCAAAAAGGGCTATTTTAAGGTAAGAGCTTACAGAACGGTAAATAAGAAAAATGTATACGGTGCATTTACAGCCGCCAAATCCTGCACCGCAAAAAGCCACACCTACGGCTCATACAGAATTTCAGTTCAGCCAACCTGCGTTAAGAGCGGTCAGAAATATAAGGTCTGCCAGACCTGCGGTCAGAAATCATATGCAACAATGGAGCCTACCTATGAGCATAAGTACGGCACATATAAGCTGACAAAGGCCGCAACCTGCACAACCGACGGAGTTATGACTTCAACCTGCGCAGACTGCGGCAAGGCAAGAACAAAGTCGGTTAAGGCAACAGGGCATACGCTTGTTACAACAACTGTTGAGGCAACCTGCACCGAAGCAGGAAGCATAACCACCTCATGCAAGAATTGCAGCTATTCAACAGTTACCGCTGTTGCCGCGCTCGATCACGATTATGTTAAAAAGGTTGTTGAGCCTACCTGCACCGACGATGGATACGACCTTTATACCTGTTCAAGATGCGGTGACAGCTATCAGGATAATCCGACACCTGCAATCGGCGGTAATCACAAGTATGAGGAAAGGGTTTATGAGCCTACCTGTAAAACAGACGGCTACACCTGTCAGGAATGTATTTATTGCCACAACCAAATTATAGATGAAAACTCATATGTAACAACACCTTATACCGAACACATTCGAGAGGGCGAATATACCGTTAAGGAAGACGGCTTCAGATATTATACCTGCCCTCGATGCGGTAATGATTTTAAAGAAAAGACCTGCTATATAGATTTGAGCAGGCTCGGCGACGGCGATTATGCAAGCTTTGCCGACACAGCGGTTTATGACGCAGAGTCAGGAAAGCTGACCTTAACGGGTAAAGCCGATGTTGACGCATTTGAAATTACAGGCTCGGCAACCGATTTGACGATAGTTGTAAATGCCGAGGTTGATACAGAGGTTAAGCTCAATAACGCTGAGATTATAAACGGCAAAACCGCAACCGATGAAACAGGCGCGTCGGCATCGCAGGACTGCATAAAATTCTACAGCACTTCAACAACCATGAAGCAGGCAAAGGACGATGCAGGAAATCTGCTCTTTGATGATAATGATAATCCTGTTATGGAGCTTGATACAGCAGAAGTAAGCCTTTCCGCAAAGGACGGTACAACGAATACTCTAAAGGTCACCGAAAAGGGCGGAAATGCGATTGAAAGCCATACAAAGCTTGAGTTAAAGGGACACGGTATTTTGAATATTGATACTGTTTCCACCTCGATAGACAGCAAGGCAAAGCTGATAATCAAAAATCTTACTCTCAATATCAATTCGCAAAACAGAGGCATTGATACCAAGGAAGATGTTCCGCTTCTTGATGCAAACGGAAATCTTCAATATATCAACGGCGTTCTTGTAACCGAGGAGGAATATTATAATATCGAGTTCGGCGCCAATGCCAATGTTACAATAAATTCAACCGACGACTGTATCAGAGGAAAGAATATTGATTTTGATGCGCTTGACACTGCTTTGGGCGAGGTTGATACGGTTCTTAACATAACCTCGGTCAGCGGCGACGGAATCCAGGCTGAAGGCAGCGGTAAAAACAGAAAGGTAGTTTTAATAAACAGCGGCATTATTACAATTAATGCAGGCAAATACGCATTTAACTGCTCGGAGGATTTGGTTGAAATAAATGTTGAAACGGTCAGCGCCTTCGGTACCGCCGGAATTTACAAGGGATAAAGAAATGGGAGGATGACTATTCCTCCCATTTTAGTTTATAATATATTATGAGTTTTATAAGAAAGGCTGTGAATTAATATGATTACAGAGATAACGGCAGAAAATTTTGAAAATGAGGTTATCAAATCGGATAAGCCTGTTCTGCTTGATTTTTGGGCGCAGTGGTGCGGTCCGTGCAGAATGATGTCGCCGATAGTTGACGAATTTGCCGAGGAAAACGAGAATATTAAGGTGGGCAAGGTGAATGTTGATGAGCAAAAAGAGCTTGCCCTGCGCTTTGAAATTATGAGTATTCCGACTCTGCTCGTTTTTAAAGAGGGAAAAATGGTTAACAAATCCGCCGGATTAATATCAAAAGCAGAAATATCAGCCATGTTTGATTAAAAAAGAAAAATTTAGTATTGTATTTTAAAGATATATCTGTTATAATACAAAGGCTGATAACGAGGTGTAACTCAGTTTGGCTAGAGTGCTTGCTTAGGGAGCAAGATGCCGCAGGTTCAAGTCCTGTCACCTCGACCAATGAAACAGGGTGTCCGATAGGGCACCCTGTTTTATTCATTGATGCAAGCATCAATAGGACTTGAACCTGCGGCAGGCTTCTCCTCGTCAAAATTAACTCCGTATTAAAGCATATTGTTTTTAACAATATGCTAAAAATACTCCGATAATTTTTCCTCTCCCCAAAAAGTCTACGACTTTTCGGGGACCCCTTAAGGAATTCGGGAGAAACAGTCCGGGGGACTGTTTCGTAGAAGGCTTGATACTTTAGAAGTCCTGTCACCTCGACCAATAAAACAGGGTGTCCGATAGGGCACCCTGTTTTATTCATTGATACAAGCATCAATAGGACTTGAACCTGCTGTAAAAATGAAAAATCCCCGATTAATTCAGATGAATTAATCGGGGTGATTTTGTTTTATTGATTACTGTTTTGCGCCGTTGTCAAACATCTCAAGCGCCTTTACGCTTGCGGCAAAGCAGTTTGCAAGGCCTTCGGTGTTCATATTGTCATATGTATCTCTTCTTGTGTGATAATATGACTCGAGCTTATGGTTAAGTCCGGTAATACCTGTTGCGCGGAAGCCTGCCTGCGCAAATGCGGCTGAATCGGTAGCACCGCCGAGAGGAGGAACCCAACCCTTTTTACAAGGAATATTTACTGCCTTTGCAGCTTCCATAAAGAGGTCGGAAACATCCTTGTCTGCGGCAACGGTACCGTTTAAGTCGCGGTAATTTGTCATAAGGAATTTAGGGTCATGGATTGTATCATAAGAAATGATAAAGGTTGGAACATCGTCAAACTCGCCCTTGTGCTGCTCGCACCAAGCCTTTGCGCCGCGAAGTCCTGCCTCCTCGGAGCCTGTAAGAACAACGCCGAGCTCTGTATTTTCAAGCTCTATGCCCTCGTCCTGAAGAGCCTTGAGAACGGCAATACCCATATAACAGCCCGAAAGGTTGTCGTTAGCGCCGTCAACAACGCGGTTTTTATTCCACATCCAATAAAGACCGATTAAAAACGGAACAAAAATGAGTCCGCAAAGAGCCGCTTTAACGATAGGGTCGGAGGTATCGGCTACGCCGAACTGAATGCCGTTTTTAACTATATACATAATGGAAATAACAATATAATATACTGCGCCGATTCCGCAGATAACAGCGTGGCCCTCAAAGCCAACGCCGCCGAGCGCATAGTTTACAGGCCATTCCCATGCAGCGTCGGGGTGACCGTTGAAGATAATTCTTCTTTTTGTTTCGCCGGAGCATTTCTTTATTGCGGTTACATTGTGGCCCGTTTTTTCAGGGAAGCATGGGTCAATAAGCTTTTTATAAAAGCCAAACTCCATAAGAACAATGAAAAGACCGAGAGCAATAAGGATAACCGAAATAATCGGGCAGAAAAAGAAGCATACAACGGCAAGAAGCACAAAGGTTATTGTAAAGTAAATCCAGCCGTAAAATGAGCCGGGATTTTCCTTGAACGCTTCAACATCAGCCCTTTGGCATCCGCAGTCCTTTTTGAGAACATCAGCCATATATTCACACGCCTGAAGCTCGCCATTTGAGCCGGGGTCTCTTTTTTCAAAATCCTTGCATATATGAGTGATTTCATCAATCATATATTTTGCCGCATCGTCTTTTTTAGCAATGATTTTTTTTAAATCCATAAAATCTCCTCCATAAATATACTGAAAGTTTAACAAAAGATTAATAAAAGTATAACATTTTTTGCGCACCGTTGCAATAGCTTATGGAAATTATTGCAGGAAAATATTATTAAACAATAGCTCGCTGAAATCATAATTTTACAGCATATGCCATAAATATTACTGGTGATAAATGTGAAAAAATATAAAATCAAAGAAAAGGTGAAAAAGGAGCCGTTTGACTATTATTTCGGAAAGCCGAGGATTGAAATGGCAGGAAGCGAGTGCCTTGTTGACGGGCTTGAGGGGATTATTGAGTATTCGCCTACAAAAATTCAGGTGAGCCTCGGAACGCAGATAATAACCTTTTACGGAGATGATTTGCGTATCAACTCCTTTACCCGTGAGGGCGCTGTTGTAGAAGGTAATATTTTATCTATGGAGTTTTCGTCTTGACCTATTTGTTTTCACTGATTTTCGGCTTTGTTGAATTTGAATTTTCGGGCGGATTTCGCGAGGATTTTATCAACGATTGCTTTAAAAACAGCATTGATATAAAAAGCATAGAGCTTACCGAAAACGGTTTTACCGCCGTATGCTCAATAAAAACATATAAGACGCTTCATAAGACGGCATACGCCCACGGCGGAGTGGTAAGAATTATAAAAAAAAGAGGACTTCCGTTTGTTCTTCGTCCGCTTAAAAACCGTATAGGCTTTTTTGCAGGGCTTGTTGCGTGCGCTTTGATTATTTCTTTTCTTGAGGGATTTATCTGGAATATTGAGCTTGTGGGAAACGAGAGGATAAGCGATACAACCATACTTTCTTTTCTTGAAAACAGCAGGCTGACCGCGGGTGTGATGTGGAGCAGTATTGACAGGGACGACCTTTGCTGGGAAATGATGAGCGAATTTGACGATATAGCGTGGGTGCATATAAATAAGATAGGCACAACGGCAAGAGTCGAGATTAACGAAACCGTTCAAAAAGATGTCCCCCAAAATGATGACAAGCTCAAGGGGATAACCGTTATGCGCCGTGAGCTTGAGGCAGTTGCCTACAGAGAGCAAAACAGCCTTAATATTAAAAGCATTAAAAGCTACAAAACGCTTAAATTTTTTTCACTTGATATACCGCTTTATCTGAAAAAGCAAGAGGGCGATATATCTGAAAAAAGCGTTAAGCTTCTCAATATAAAGGGCGTGGATTTGCCGATAGGTTATACACAGGAAGAGGAAAAAATTCTCGAGTCAAAGCCTGTTATGCTTGGCGACGAAGAGCTTACAGCTCTTGCGGAAAAAAAGCTTGAGGCGCTTGAGGAAAAGGAATTTGACGGATTTGAAATAATAAACAGCTATAAAAGCCATAAAATAGATAATGACAAATGCGTTATTACGGGGTGCTATATAATTAAAGAAAAATAGATATAATTCTTGCAAGGAATATAATGATATGTTAAAATTAAGTGAAAAGTTAGGTTTTTATAACCGAAGGAGGTAGTTAAATGCAAATGACTTTCCGTTGGTTTGGCAAGGATAAGGATACCGTTTCGCTTGACCAAATCAAACAGATACCGGGTGTAACGGGTGTTGTGCCTGCGCTTCATTACCTGCCTGCAGGCGAGGCGTGGGAGATGGAGGATGTGCAGAAAATGTATGATGAGATTACATCTGCAGGTCTTTCAATGGAGTGCATCGAAAGCGTTAATGTTCACGAGGACATAAAAATAGGACTGCCCACCCGTGATAAGTATATTGAAAATTACAAAACATCAATCCGCAATCTTGCAAAGGTAGGGGTTAAGGTTATATGCTATAACTTTATGCCCGTTTTTGACTGGACAAGAACCGACCTTTATATGCCTTTGCCTGACGGCTCAACCTGCCTTTGCTACGACGGCAAGCAGGTCGAGGGAAAATCGCCCGAGGATATGTTCCGCGAGATTGACGATAATTCAAACGGCTATGCTATGCCCGGCTGGGAAACCGAAAGAATGGGCGAGATTAAAGAGCTTTTTGAAAAATATAAGAATGTAACGGCAGAGGATTTATGGGCTAATCTCAAGTATTTTCTTGAGGCGATTATGCCTGTCTGCGAGGAATGTGATGTCAAAATGGCTATTCATCCCGATGATCCGCCGTGGCCTATTTTCGGCCTGCCGAGAATTATTACCGGCAAGGACGCTGTTGAAAGACTGCTTAAAATGGTTGACAGCAAATATAACGGCTTAACCCTTTGCACGGGCTCTCTCGGCGCAAGCCCCGATAACGATATGGTTGAAATTATCAAAGCGGCAGGAAGCAGAATTTATTTTGCTCATCTGCGCAATGTTTCTATCAATAATCAGTGGTTTAATGAAACAGCGCACGAGAGTAATGCAGGCTCGCTTGATATGTATGAGATAGTTAAGGCGCTTCAGGAGGTCGGCTTTGACGGATATATCCGCCCTGACCACGGCAGAATGATTTGGGGAGAGGTTGCCCGTCCGGGATACGGCCTTTTTGACAGAGCATTGGGCGTAAGCTATCTCAACGGACTTTGGGAAGCAGTTTCTAAAAGCAGAAAGGAAAAATAAATATGTTTAAGCACGAAAATTTAAAGGGCAGGGTTGCCGTTGTAACAGGCGGCGGCGGTGTGCTTTGCGCCGCTTTTGCGAAAACTCTTGCCGAGCAGGGCTGTAAGGTAGCAGTTCTTGATTTAAACGAAGAGGCAGCGCAGAAATGTGCCGATGAAATTAATGAAAAGGGCGGCGTGGCAATCGCAGTCGGCTGTAATGTTCTTGACCTTGAGTCAATGGAGCAGGCAAGAAGCACTATAAATGAAAAGCTCGGAACCTGCGATATTCTTTTAAACGGAGCAGGCGGAAACAATCCTAAAGGCTCAACAACAAAGGATACGCTCGAGAAGATTGACCTTGTTCAAAAGGATGAGAATATCAAAACCTTCTTTGACCTTGACCCTAACGGAATCAGCTTTGTATTCAATCTTAATTTCCTCGGAACGCTTATTCCCACTCAGGTTTTTGCAAAGGATATGGCCCAAAAGGAAAAGGGCACTATCATTATGATTACTTCAATGAATGCCTTCAGACCGCTTACAAGAATTCCTGCATACAGCGCGGCAAAGGCGGCGGTTAAAAACTTTACCGAATGGATGGCTGTTCATTTTGCACCGCTCGGTATCCGAGTTAATGCGATTGCTCCGGGCTTCTTCTCAACAAAGCAGAACAAAACTCTTCTTTGGAATGACGACGGAACTCCGACCGAAAGAACAGGCAAAATTCTTGCCGCAACGCCTATGGACCGCTTCGGCGAGCCGGAGGAGCTTTCGGGTACGCTTCTTTTCCTGTGCGACGAGGAGTATTCGGGCTTTATAACAGGCGTAAATATTCCTGTTGACGGCGGATTTAACGCTTATTCGGGTGTATAAACAGAATAAAAAAAACAGGGGCACGGTGATAGGTGATACCGTGCCCTTTTTCTTATAAATACTATTGTGATTTTTTTGATAACGGCTTAATTAAAAACAGCATTAAAATTATAATCAGCGGAAAAATAAAGCCAAAGGTCAATCCCTTTTTAACATCACCGTTTTGAGCCGTGCTTATGAAGCCGATAAATGTCGGTCCCGTGGTGCAGCCAACATCCCCTGCAAACGCAAGAAAGGCAAACATTGCCGTGCCGCCGGCAGGAATACGCTGCGAGCTTAAGCTTATGGTTCCCGGCCACATTGCCGATACTGCCAGACCGCAAAGCGCACAGCCGATAAGCGACACAACGGGGCTTGGCGAAAGGCTTGCAGTAAAATACGAGATTATGCACAATACAGCCGAAGCGGCTAAATATTTTTCAATACGGATTTTACTGCTCAATTTGCTAAAGATAACTCTTCCTGCTCCCATAAGAACGGCAAACGCCATAGGCCCTGCAAGGTCGCCTACGGTTTTTGAAACGCCGAGGCCTTTTTCGGCAAAGGTTGACGCCCACTGGCTCATGGCAAGCTCGCTTGCACCCGAGCAAATCATAATGATTATTGCAATAATGAAAAATTTGTTTTTAAACAAATCGCTGATTTTTACCGCCTTTTCCGCGCTGTCAGGCTCCTTAACGGGAACAAGGCAGAAGAAAACGGCGTTTGCAAGTGAAACTGCCGCCCAAAGAAGAGCAATATATTTCCAGTTATCTCTTCCGAAAAGGGCAAAGTATGCAGAGGATACTCCGATAACAAGAACGGTTCCCCAGCAGTAAAAGGAATGAAGAAGGCTCATTGCGCCTGCCTTGTTATCGGTCGGGCAGGATTCAACAACCGGTGAAACAAGAACCTCCAAAAGACCGCTTCCCGTTGAATAAAGAATAACGGAAATGACAATTCCCGTCATCGGATTTTTCATTGCGTAGGGAAGTATGCTCAACGCAATGAAGCCCGAGCAGGAAAAGATATGGGCAAAAATCAGGCATATTTTATATCCAATTTTATCAACGAATTTTGCCGAAACCAAATCCACTATTATTTGTATAAAAAATGTCATGGTGATAATTGCGGTTATCTGCGTCATTGAAACTGAAAATTCATTGCTCCAGCTTACAAAAAGGAGCGGCGCAAAATTGCAGGTTATCGCCTGAACAATGTAGCCTATAAAACAGGCTGTTATCGTATGCTTGTAGTTTAAATTTTTCATAAGTGTATATATATTACCAAATAAAAAATGACATTTCAATGTTAAATTTTGTTTTCGTGTATAAATCAAATCCAACGAGGCAATAATGCTTTTGAGGTGTTATTTTATGGCAACAAAAGACAAACCAAACAATAAAAATTTAAGGGCGCTTTTTTCGGTTATCTGCCTTTGTATAATTGCCTTGGGGCTTATAGTTTATTTTTCAACGCAGAGCGCTGATACCACTAAGGTAAATGAGGCAACTACGCTTGCCCAGAGCACAGAGGTTCAAAACAGGGTAACCGTTAAGGAAACCACCCAAAGCAAAACCACGCAGAGCACAACAGCAAAAGCAACTTCAGCCAAGGCTTCAACAGCAAAGGCAACAACCACCGAAAAGGCAACAATGGAGGCAGGGGATACGAATACCCCTTATAAATCCTTCTATAAATATCCGTGTCAGGAAACAGTAGTTAACGGATACAGCGAGGAGCTTGTTAAAAACGAAACGATGGGAGACTACCGTGCTCATACAGCGGTTGACTTTAAATGCAGTGCAGGCGAAAAGATTGTTGCGATTAACGACGGACTTGTTATCTCTGTAACAAAAGACAACCTGCTCGGCAAGGTTATTGAAATTGACCACGGCGGAAAGCTTGTTGCAAAATACTGCGGACTTGACACTGTAAATGTTTCAGAGGGCGATTATGTAACAATAGGTCAGACTCTCGGAGCAATAGGAGCAGTACCGTTTGAGGCAAGCGATGAAACGCATCTTCATTTTGAAACAATCCTTGACGGAAAATCGGTAAATCCGCTCGATGTTATGGGTAAAAGCGAATAAGCAATTTTTATGCATTATAACTGAATAGAAAAAAATATTTTGCTCGAATTAAGGGAATTTATGCACGATTTGTGTATAAATTCCCTTTTTTTGCCCTATTAGTGCAGGGAGATTTTTCAGCTTACCTGCAAATACCGGTTTAGGAGATGATTTTTTGTCACGGAGAAAAAGGATTACACAAAAGGATGTCTGCGAGGGCTTAAGGCGCCTTGCCTTTGGGGAAATAACAGACGCGGTGACACTCCTTTTTGAATCAGAAGAAAACATACTTAATACTCTGGGAGAGCTTGATCTTTTCAATGTAAGCGAAATTAAAAGACCGAAGGGCGGAGGCATGGAGATTAAATTTTTCGACAGGCTCAAGGCTCTTGAAAAGCTCAGGGAGGTTATATCGTCCGAGGAGGATAAATCTCCGGCTTCCTTTTATAACGCGCTTGAAAAAAGCGCTTTCGCAGCAGGGGATATCTATAAGGGTGATGAAGATGAATAGCTTTGTCCCGTTTTCAAAAAAACAGCTTGCGGTTCTTACATGGTGGTGTAAAAACAGCACGGTAAGCGACAAAAACGGAATTATATGCGACGGTGCGGTGAGATCGGGGAAAACGCTTTGTATGAGCATTTCCTTTGTGAGCTGGGCGTTTTACAATTTCGGCGGCGCGTCCTTCGCCCTTTGCGGAAAAACCGTCGCCTCTCTGAGACGGAATGTTATTACGCCGCTTATTCCTGCGCTGGAGGCACTCGGCTTTTCATGTGACTATAAAATCAGCAGAAATCTGTTGGAGATTACAAAAGGTAAAATCACAAACAGATTTTATCTTTTCGGCGGAAGAGATGAATCCTCGGCAGCTCTGATTCAGGGTATGACCCTCGGGGGCGTGATGCTTGACGAGGTGGCTTTAATGCCGCGCTCCTTTGTTGAGCAGGCACTTGCCCGATGCTCCGCCGAAAATGCAAAATACTTTTTTAATTGCAACCCCGAGCATCCGTATCACTGGTTTTATATTGAGTGGATAAAAAAGCATAAGCAGAAGAATGTTCTTTACATACATTTTTCGATGGAGGATAATCCCTCCCTTTCGCAGGCAGTGATTAACCGGTATAAAAATCTTTACTCGGGAGCCTTTTATCAGCGGTTTGTTGAGGGCAGATGGGTGGCGGCGCAGGGCTTGGTTTATCCTATGTTTGACGCCCAAAGGCATATAAGAAAAGCAGGCGGCGCGATAAGCAGATATTATTTATCCTGCGACTACGGAACGGTTAATCCCTTTTCTCTCGGATTGTGGGGAGAGAGCGGAGGAGTATGGTACAGGCTTGATGAATACTATCACTCAAGCCGTGACGAGGGTGTTCAGCTTACAGATGAGGAGTATTACAGCCACTTGCTGGAGCTTGCAGGCGATAAAAAAATTGAAGCGCTTGTTATTGACCCGTCGGCGGCGTCATTCATTCAGACCGTAAAGCGTCACAATGCTTATAAGGTTATCAGGGCGGATAACGATGTGCTTTCGGGAATTAACAGGGTTTGCCAGGCGCTTAAAAACGACGAGATTTTTATTTCACCCAACTGCACCGACGCAATCCGTGAGTTTTCCCAATACAGCTGGGATAACAGCATAAAAAAGGACGCCCCGAAGAAAGAAAACGATCACGCAATGGATGATATTCGCTATTTTGTTTCAACCGTGCTGAAAAAAGAGGCAAAGGGCGAGGCGTTTATATCCTTTGCAATAGAAAGGAAATGAGGCTTTGGGCTTATTATCTTTTAAAAGAAAAAGCAAAAATACAAGCTCTGCAACTGCCGTTCAGACCTCGTTGAGCTCACAGCATCCGTATTATCAGCTTTCAAGCTATTTTCCGATGGGTATGAATACGAGAATTTATGATTCCTTGAGGGAAGCGGTTCCCATTATTGACGCGGCGATAAATAAAATTGTCCGCCTGACCGAGGGCTTTCATTTTGAAACAGGCTCACAGCAGGTTGATGAGATGATGAACGGATATTTTGAAGGCATAAATGTTGGCGGAAACCAGCAGGGCATATCCGCCTTTGTGTCGAATTATCTCAATCAGCTTTTAACCTACGGAACGGCAATCGGCGAAATTATTCTTGACGAGTACGGAATTTATGCTCTTTATAACAGCGACCTTAAAAGCATTGAGCTTAAAAGGGCAGGCAATATGATAGATGTGGAATTCTATAACAGCGGAGTAAGGCTTGCTCATCCCGAGCTTATTCTTTATTCCGTGCTTAATCCGATGCCCGACGATTTATGCGGAACAAGTCTGCTCAGAGGTCTGCCGTTTATCAGCGACATTCTGATGAAAATTTATAATACAATCGGCGAAAACTGGGAGCACGCCGGAAATATAAGATACGCCGTAACCTGCAAGCCGTCAGCCGACGGCTCCGACCGCGATTTTGCAAAGGAAAGAGCCGAGCAGATGGCGAATGCATGGAAGGACGCAATGGACTCAAAAACGGTTAAGGATTTTGTTGCCGTGGGAGATGTGAGCGTTAAGGTTATCGGCGCGGACAACTTAAATCTTGACAGCGAAATTCCGGTTAAACAGCTTCTTGAGCAGATTGTTGCAAAAACAGGACTTCCGCCGTTTATGCTGGGCTTGAGCTGGTCGTCTACCGAAAGAATGAGCACACAGCAGGCGGATATTCTCACAACCGAGCTTGAATCCTACAGGCGTATTATTACGCCGGTTTTAACAAAAATCGGAAATATGTATCTTGCATACAGCGGCATTAACCGCAACGCAAGAGTCGTTTGGGACGATATTACGCTTCAGGACGAATGTGATTCGGCAAAGGCGCAGTTATATCTTGCGCAGGCAGAAAAATTGAAAAGAGAGGAGCAGTAATTACGCAGGGTTATATTGAAAAAAGCGTCGCTCCCGTACAGAGCGACATTGAAAAAATCAATCAGTACACAAAAACGCAGTTTGATATGGACAGCCTCTATGTTTTTACCGTCGTGCTCTGTAACAATGATGTGGACAGGGATTGGGAAAAATTTTCCGTTGAGGCGTTAAATCAGCTTGCGAAGAAATTTCTCGGAAGAACGGGCATCAGCGACCACTCTATGAAGTCAAGCGACCAAAAGGCAAGAATTTTTGACACCTGGGTTGAAAAGGCTCAAGGGAGAATGACGGCTGACGGCGAGGAGCTTTATCAGCTTAAGGCAAAGGCGTATATGCTCAAAAACGAGGAGAACGCCTCGCTGATTACCGAGATTGAGGCAGGAATTAAAAAAGAGGTTTCCGTTTCCTGCTCAATGGGAAAACGCATCTGTTCAATCTGCGGTGCGGATAAAAACAGCTCAAGATGCGAGCATATCGGCGGCAGAGAGTACGGCGGCAAAACCGCTTTTACGGTTTTGAGCGACGCAAAAGACGCATATGAATTCAGTTTTGTAGCAGTTCCTGCCCAGAGAGAGGCGGGCGTTACAAAGTCATTTAATTTACTTGAAGGTGAGATAAATATGACAGAAATTATTAAAGCACTGAACAATTGCAAAGACCAAATTGTTCTTACAAAAAAGCAGGCGCAGGCTGTTTGCGACCACATTGATGAGCTTGAGAGCGAAGCACAGCTTGGCAGGGATTACAAAAAAAGCCTTGCCGACGAGGTAATAAGGCTTTGCGCGCTTGCTATTCCCGAAATGGACTTAAAAACCTTCGGCTCTGTTGCGCAGGTTATGACTGCAAGAGAGCTTATTGAGTTTAAGAAAGCATTTTTGAAAAAAAGCAATCCGCAGGGAATTTCCATTCAAACAGCGCCGCAGAAGGCTTCGGCGGCAAAAGAAAAATTCAACCAGTTTAAAATTTAGCTTAATGACAAGGAGGAAAATTAACTATGTCATACGATAACATAAAACTTGAAAAGGGACTTTACACAACAGGAAAATCATTCACACAGGCGCTTGAGGAGATTGACCCGTCTGAAAACTACAAGGGCACTTCTCTTGAGGGTCTTGACGCCTTTGAGCGTCAGCTTAAAAGATTTGATATTAAAATATCGGGAGCAGGCTCCGACCCTATCGCAAAATTCTTTAAGACAACCGATTCGGCTGCGCTTTTCCCCGAATACATTTCAAGGGCTGTTGCAATAGGCGCGGAAAACAACTCAAAGATTGAGAAAATCATCGCAACAACCACGCAGATTGACTCTCTTGACTACAGATCGCTTCAGACCTCTCTTTCAGGCAAGGAGCTTGAGCTTATGTTTACCGAGGAGGGTGAAAGCTTCACCGAAATTGCAATTGGAGTAAAGGAAAATCTTACAACACTCCGTAAATACGGAAGAATGCTTGTTGCATCATACGAGGCAATAAGATTTCAGAAGCTTGACCTCTTTACCCTTACACTCAAGCAGATAGGCGCTCATATGGCAAACAGCCAATTCAGAGACGCTCTTCTCGTAATTGAAAACAGCAATGTTGAAAAAATTTCGGCAACTCCGGAGGGTATTCAGTATTCCGATCTTGTTAATCTCTGGAACAGCTTTGACGCTTACAATATGACAACTCTTATTGCCTGCGGAGCAGATGTTGCAAATATCCTTAATATGCCTGAATTCAGGGATTCAAATGCCGGTCTTGATTTCCACGGAACCGGCAGGGTTATTACTCCGCTCGGCGCAGAGCTTTTGCGTTGTGACAATTACAATGAAGGCAATCTCATCGGTCTTGATAAGACCTGCGCTCTTGAAAAGGTTGAGGCTATGCCTGTTTCGGTGGATTTTGAAAAGATTATTGACCGCCAGTTTGAGAGAGCCGCAATTTCAACTATCGTTGGCTTCTCAAAAATTCTTGACGGCGCTTCAAAGTATCTTACTACTCATGAATAATAAATAAAGGAAGCGGTGCAATGACTGATTGTAATTTAATCAGAGATGAGCTTATGCAGATTATGGGCTGTGACGAAAATGAAGTTGAGCAATACAGCTCGCATATTGAAAATACCGCTGTGTATGTATCCTCGCTTCTGAAAAACAGCGATACTGAAAACGACAGCCGTGTGGTTCATCTTTGCGCGGTGAAGGTGTTTTACAAAATCGCTCTGTTAAAGGAGGCAGACGACAGCTTTACCTCCTTTAAAGCAGGTGACGTGTCCTACACAAAGGATAACAGTTATCTCACCCGTGCAAAGGAGCTTATGTCGCTTGCGGTGCAGGAATGCAGCGGTATTTTAAACAGCGATTATTTTGTTTTTGAGGCGGTGTGATATGAATAATAATGCAAGCCTTATAGCAAGCCAGCTCGATAAAATCGGCAACACGGCTCATCTCAAGGACGGCGGCTGGGTTTCGACGCCGTTTAAAGCCTGTGTTTTCCGCTTATGGAACAAGCAGAGGTCGGCCTTTGAGCCTGATATTACCGAAATAGGAAGCGTTACATCGGATTATTATCTTTATATCGGCCCTGCCGACCACGATATAACGGCACTTTCCGAAGAGGTGACACTCCTTACAAACGGCGGAAAATATGAATTTAAAAGGCGAAATGCCTTTGAGGTCGGTGACGAAGCCCTTTATTACACCGGCATTTTAAGAAAAATACAGGGGGAAAGTGATTATGAAGATTAATAAATGTGTTGACGCTTTTATCGAAAGGCTAAAGGCAAGCCCCTGTTTTGAAGATATAAAAATACTCGGCGCATATCCCTGCTCGGTCAAGCCGACGCAGCTTACCAAAACAGTCATTGCGGTAGGCTTATGCGATATAGATATGTCCTCATCCGGTTTGGGTGAGGACAGCAGGGCAGGGTGTTATTCGGTATTTGCGGATATATTTTTACCGTGGAAGGCGGATAATGCGGTTATGAGTGACATTTTTAAAAACATATGCGCCGCTGTTTACGACTTAAACATAATCGGAATAAAGGCGCAGAGAATAACCGTTGACAACACAACGGGGTCATATGTTTTAAAATCGGTTTTTACATTCAATGATGAAATAGATTTCGGAGGTGACGGCGATGAATGAGGAGCTTAACAGCGCAGAGCAGATAAGCGAGGTCATCCGCCTTGATCAAAAGAGATACGACGGTTACACGGGAGGCTGATATGAAAACGATAAAAATGAAATTCAGAGATTTTGAATTCCCCGTAAATCCGTCGTCGATAATCGTTGCTTCGCAGCGCAATATAAGCACAAGCTGTTCAACAGACGGCAGCAGTACGGTGCAAAATGTTTCGCAAAATCCCGTTACGGTGAGCGGAGAGGGCGAGTTCTTCGGCGAGGAGCCCGAAAAGTATTGCACTCAATTAAATCATATGTTGAGAACGGGTGTGTCAGGGTGGCTTTTCGTTCCGTACGCCGAGCCTGTAAAAGCGTTTTTGTCGGAATTTTCTTACAGCAAAAGCGTAAAGAAAAGCTGTATTTCATATAAATTCAAATTTATTCAGGCGGACCTTGACAGAAAGGAATCCGCGGATTTCGGCTATACATATGCGCAATCAGGCGAAAATGCCTTTGATATTGCATACAGAGAAGGCGTATCGGTCAGCGATATAATGCGGCTTAACGATTTTAAAACTCCGTTTGATATAAGCGATGGGGACAAGGTGATGCTCAAGTGAAAATAAATATTAAAACTGTTGATTCAAAGCAATACAGCATTGACAAGCCTGTTCAGATTGCATTTATAAGAACAGCAGGAGCGGCGTGCGATGCGCTGTCGGTCAGATTTAAAAGCGATGCTTTTATCTCGGAGATAGTGAATGTTACTGCATATAACGGCGATAAGCTCATTTTTAACGGCTATTGCGATAATCAGCGCATTACGCAGAATGACGACGGTATTGAGGTGTATTTTTACGCAAGATCCTCGGCTTGCCTGCTTGTTGACAGCCAGGCACAGCCGTTTACATATAACAGACCCACGGCAAAACAGCTTTGCCTTTGCTTTGCCGATAAATTCGGCTTTGAATGCTGTCTGCCCGAAATTCATTCAAAGGATAAATATGAGGTTGCAAAGGGCGTATCCTGCTACGGAGCTATAAATAATTTCGTTTCGCTTATAACGGGGAGCAATGTTTATGTAACGCCCGATAACAGGCTGAAGCTTTTAAGCCAAAGCGTTAATGTAAAAAGTCTTAACGATTATAAAATCGTTTCTGCCTCGGCGATAACAAACAGGAGCGAGCCTATTTCCGAAATCAGCTATAAAAGAGAGGCGTCGTCGGGATATATTCTTCATACAAGCTCTTGCTTGAGCAAGGAGCTCGGCATCAGCAGAGAGCAGTTTGTCAACCTGACCTCTCTGCCTCAATGGCAGAGGGATTACACCGTTTTAAAAAGGCTTAAAGACTCGTTTGGCGATTATAAAGTTCTTGAGCTTACGGTGAGCGGATATGTTGAAGATGAGCTTTATCAGCGGTTCAATTATATCAGCGCAGGCGGTAAATATGAGGATTATGTTCTGACCGAAAAAAAGTATACCTTTGATAAAAACGGCAGGTTTACGCGTCTTACTCTTAAAAAAATACTTGATATTAAGGAGATTACTTATGTGGATTAGCAGGCAGATGCCAAGGTCAGAGGGCGATGATGTTATCCAGACGGGAAAGGTAACGCTTAACAATGACGGAGAGGTTGAAGCAGTTTCAACCGGAGTTGAAAGAAATCTTGAAATATATGCTCCTTTCGGCTACAGCTATTCAATGCCGTCGGGCTGCGAGGTGCTTTTAACGCAGAGCAACGGCGAGAAAACAGCGCTGGGTGTCATTATGAACGGCGAAGGCCTTGAATGCGGAGAGATTAAGATTTCGGCGGAGTCGGGAGCGTATGTTCTTTTGAAAAACAACGGAAGCGTTATTATTAACGGCTTGGAAATAAGCAGTGACGGAGTGATAAAGTGACATATAAAATTGAAAACGGCGCATATGTAAAAGACATTGCAGGCGGTTTTGAAAAAACAGATTATATCGACGAGGTTGTTCAGGCGTGTGTTGCAGAGCTAAAGTGCCGCCTGTCAAGCGTTTATACGGATAAGGATTTCGGCATAGATTACGGTTACGGCTCTGTTTTAGATGGGGAGATATACAACATATATAATGTAAGACGGGCATTGGCTCAAATTGACGGAGTTTTTGTTAAGTCTGTTGAAAATTCAGGCTCGCAGGCCTTGATTAACCTTTTGATAAATGATTGCGAAAGGCAGGTAACGATAAAAATATGAATTTAACATATGAAGAAATATTGAGCAGTATGAAGCAGGCATATTATGACAAATGCGGTGAGCTTGCAGATACGGGCAGCGAAATGGGAAAGAGGCTTGAGGTTGTGGCAAGCGAACTGTTTTCTCTCTCGTGCCATATTGATTATGTTTTTAAGCAGGCGTTTGTTCAAACAGCAACAGGCGAGTCGCTCGACCTTCACGGCAACATAAGGGGATGCACAAGGAAAAGCGCCTCCGAGGCACAGGGATATCTGAAATTCTATATAAACGAAGCGCTTGAGGAGGACTTGATAATTCCTCAATCAACGGTTTGCTCTGTTTATCAAAAGCCGTATCTTCAGTATTCAACAACCGAGGAGGCTGTTATTCCGGCAGGCGAAACCTCTGTAAAGGTGTTGGCAGTATCACTCGGCAAATCCGATGAATATAATGCGCAATCCGATACAATTACCGTTATGGTAAATGCACCGATAGGCGTTTCGGGTGTTACAAATGAAAAATTCACGGGTGGCTTCAGCGGTGAAACAGAAAGCGCATACCGCCAGAGGATAATTGACCGTTACACAATTTTACAAAACGGACTTAATGCACAGTCGCTTGAGAATGCTATTACCGATGCAGAAAATATAACCGATTGTTATATAGGATATAATGAAAAAAACAATATGGTAGAAATAATCGTAACTACAAAAAACGGTGAGATTTCAAATGAGGACTTTTTAGTAATAACTAAAACCACCTCGCTTGTGGATATTTTCGGAATAACAAGGGCTCTTACTATCGCAAAGGAACAGTTGTTTAGTATAACGGCAGATATAAATATCCGAACGGGCTTTGATATTGAAAAAACAAAGCAGGAGTTTACTCAAAGGCTTACGGATATATGCTCCGCACAGCGGATAGGAAAAAATCTTTCTCTGAATAAAATCACAAAGGAGCTTTTTGATATTGACGGCTTGAGTGATATAAATCTCTACAGCGAAAATGCGCTCGGCGGAATTATATATTGCGATAGCGACAAATATTTAAAGCTCGAAAGTCTGGCGGTGAATTACTTTGCCGACTGATAACAGTATAGAAAAAAGAATAACAGATATGTATAATGCGCTCGGCTATAACACGCAGGACCCTTTTATCAGTGCTGAAATTGCCGCATACAGTAAGGGCTTAAATATGATAGAAGAAAAAATTTTGTATGCAGCGGCAGAAATGAATCCGTATACGGCAGAAAACGAAGGGCTTGAATATTTCTGCGAGCTTATGAGTGTCGACCCTGCTTTATCGTCACAAGAGAGAATAGATGCGATGATTAAAAAAATTACCACGCAGTACGGAGATTATGGGTTCGGAGAAATGAAAAATGTGTTTCGTACCTATACTTCAAAGGTGCAAATGAGTATGAAGGAGAAAACGATAACATTTCAAAATTTAGACAGCGAATGCTTTGATCTTCTGCCAAAAATCGGAAATCTTATCGAAACTTATGTTTTGCCTCCCATAACCGTTTTTTCAACAGGCAACGGCTGTACCTTTGAAATGTGGGATTCCACACCTTATTGCTTTGAGGATTATGACTCATTTAACTGTCCGTTTTCATTGCTTGAAACGATAATTCCTGCCACCGAGTAGCAGAAAGGAGATTTTTATGAGCAGTACAAATAAAACAGCAAATCTTAATTTAAACAGCTGGATTGCTTCGGATAAGCCGAAGAGAGAAGATTTTAATATGGATAATCAAATTATTGATAAAACCATAACCGAGCATATCGGCGACACGGTTGCTCATGTTACGCAAGAAGAAAAATCGCTTTGGAATGAATGTGTTTTTACCGGAACATATTTCGGCAATGGCACTTATTCAAGAACAATAACAACCAATTGCCCGTTTGAAGCAAAGCTCGGCTTTATTTTTCCTGCAAACAGACCGGCTTCCGTTGTTAAATTTTCAACGAGCCAAAAGTATAACTATTTAGGCTTTTTCAGTCCTATGGTAAACAGCCTCGGAGTGAAGCTCGGCGATGACAGAAAAAGCTTTACGGTAACGCAAAGCTCAACCGCTGCAACAGATAACGAATATGCAAGCCTGAATGAGTCAGGCGTTGCATATGAATATATTTTATTCAGATAAAAGCAAAAGGACGCTGTTAAAAACAGCGTCCTTTAGACTGTCGATAAAGTGGTCTGAACCACGCCAGTATAAAATAGAATAAACCT
>JBJEPL010000172.1:0-3038 GCA_051881215.1 Eubacterium sp.
AGCCCTATTGAGCAGGATTTATATTCATCAAGACTTGCCGATGAGCTTAATGTTGAAAAAAACAGTATTAAGCTTCAGCTGAATAACTATTCCGCAGGTAAAAAAAGAAGAGAACAGCGCACCCAATATAAAAAAATTGTTGATAATAATATGCGTGATACAGCCAAAGTCAGCCGTGAGAATAATGTTTCCGTAAGGCGTATGAAAGCGGAGGACAGGCTTATCGGTCTTATTTTAAAATATCCCGATTGCAGAAGGCTTTGTATAGACTTTGATACAAATAAATTGTCCGACGGATTTATAAAAAAAGTATTTGAGGCAATAATATCAAGGCTTGACGCAAATCTTGATATTGATTTAATAAACTTCGGAGATATGCTCACTTCAAATGAGCTTGGGCGCCTTTCGGGAATTATTGCCGGAACAGGCGAAAGCAAAAATGTTAAAAAAGAATTTTCTGATTGCCTCGCTACTGTCAATGAGGAATTTGAGCAGGAAAATGCTTCTTGCGCAAATGATATGAGCGACGACGATTTCAGAAAATTATTTAATAGGAATACATAATACAGAGGAGATAAATTTATGAAAGAAATTAACCTTACACCTACACAGCCTGTAAGTGAGGAAAAAAAGCTTAACGCCTTTAAAAAGCTTGTTGAAAAAGGCAAGCAGGTTGGCCATCTTTCAACTCAGGAAATAGATAATCTTATTGTTGAGCTTGACCTTGATGTTGATGAGCTTGAAAAGCTCAATGAGCAGATTGACAGCGCCAATATAAGTATTATTGACGACTTTTCAGCAGAGGCTCTTGACGGTATCAGCCTTGAGGTTGATCTTCCGAAGGAAACAGATGCTGCCGAAACAGTTGCGGTTAACGATAATGCGGCAATGGATGACCCTGTTAAGGTTTATCTCAAGGAGATAGGAAGAGTGCCGTTGTTGACAGCAGAGGAGGAAATTGAGCTTGCAATCCGTATTGCCGATAATGACGAAAATGCTAAAAAAAGACTTGCAGAAGCAAACCTTCGTCTTGTTGTTAGCATTGCTAAAAGATATGTCGGCAGAGGTATGCAGTTTCTTGATTTAATTCAGGAGGGTAATCTCGGTCTTATTAAGGCCGTTGATAAGTTTGATTATACAAAAGGTTTTAAATTCTCAACTTATGCAACCTGGTGGATAAGACAGGCTATTACCCGTGCCATTGCCGACCAGGCAAGAACAATAAGAATCCCTGTTCATATGGTTGAAACAATTAATAAGGTTAAAAAGGCAAACAGTCAGCTTCTTCATACTAATGGTAGAGAGCCTACACCTGACGAAATTGCAGAATTTCTTGAAATGCCGGTTGAAAAGGTAAGAGAAATTTTAAGAGTGGCACAGGAGCCTGTATCTCTTGAAACACCTATAGGCGAGGAGGAGGATTCTCATCTCGGTGATTTTATTCCCGATGACGACGCCCTTGCACCTGCCGATGCCGCTTCAATGAGTCTTCTTAAGGAGCAGCTTGCAGAGGTTCTTAAAACCCTTACACCGAGAGAGGAAAAGGTGCTTTCCTTAAGATTCGGACTTGAGGACGGAAACCCTAAAACTCTTGAAGAGGTAGGTAAAGAGTTCAATGTTACAAGAGAGCGTATCAGACAGATTGAAGCTAAGGCTTTAAGAAAGCTCCGTCATCCGAGCAGAAGTAAAAAATTAAAGGACTTTTTAGATTAATGACTGAGGAAAAAATTAACAGAATTAATGAGCTTGCTCATAAATCAAAGTCACAGGGCTTGACTGATGATGAAAAACGCGAGCAGGCGGCTTTAAGACGGGAATATATTGATTCGTTTAAGGCAAGCCTTATAGGCCAGCTTGAGAATACTTATATTGTTGACGATAAGGGTAATAAGAAAAAGGTTAAAAGAAAAAGCAATGCCAAAACTAATAATAATTGAGGGTCTTGACGGGTGCGGAAAATCCACCCAAACCCATCTTCTTGAAGAATATTTTAATAATAACAATATCAAATATAAAAAAATTAAACTCCCCGATTATGACAGCCCTTCAAGCACATTGGTAAATATGTATCTTGCAGGTGAATTCGGAACAGATGCCGACAGCGTAAACGCTTATGCGGCAGGCGCATTTTATGCTGTTGACCGCTTTGCGTCATATAAGCTCAATTGGGGAAAGGATTATGAAAACGGAACTCTGATTTTGGCTGACAGATACGCAACCTCAAATTCCATATATCAGATGGAAAAGCTTGATGAGAGCGAATGGGACAGATATCTTGAATGGTCGTCTGATTTTGAATATAACAAAATAGGAATACCAAAGCCCGATCTCGTTATTTATCTTGATATGCCTGTTGAAATATCTCAAAGGCTTATGACTCAAAGATATAACGGTGATGAGAGCAAAAAGGATGTTCACGAAGCAAATGTTGAATTTTTAAACAGATGCAGGAAATCTGCTTTATATGCCGCAAAGAAGCAGGGATGGGTTGTTATTCCGTGTTCAGACGGAGTAAATCCGCTTTCAATTGATGAAATACATAATAATATTATCGGTTATGTAAAAGAGGAAATATAATATATGTTATCATTTAAAAAACCGGAAATTCAGGACAAGCCTTGGGTTGATAAATGCTTATCATATGCTCAAAGCATGAACTGCGAATACACCTTCGGTAATATGTATATCTGGGCAACACCTTATTTGACCAAAATATGTAAATACAAGGATTTCTTTTTATGCCGTTGGGGCAGAGGTGATAATATACAGTATTCTCTTCCGATAGGTTCAGGCGATTTTAAAGACGCTGTTAATCAAATAATTGCCGATGCACAGCTTCAGGGAGTCATTCTGAAAATATACGGTGTTACGGAGAATTATAAAAAAATGCTTGATGAATATTTTCCAAATGAGTTTTCTTATATTTTTGACGACGGCTTTGATGATTATATCTACTCCGTTGAGAAAATGGCAAATTTAAGCGGTAAGAAATATCACGGAAAAAGAAATCATATCACTAATTTTAAAAAGAATAATCC
>JBJEPL010000173.1:0-10518 GCA_051881215.1 Eubacterium sp.
AAGGATAAATAAGATGAAATAAATTATTATTAACTTTTCATTTTTATAAATCTATTGTATAATATAGTTACTTAATGCGCTTAAAGGGTGTGCAAAAATGAATAATTACATCTCTAAAAAAGAAAAAATCAGCTTTTATACAGGATTAAGCGGTCAAAATCTTGTATATTCGATGATAGGCGGATCGTTTTTTACTTATTTTATGACGGATATTGCTCTGTTTCCCGCTTTGGTTGTATCGGTGCTGCTGATTGTAATGAAGGTGTGGGACGGAGTAAATGACCCGATAGTAGGCTCCTTTATAGATAAGCATACCTTTAAAAACGGTGAAAAGCTTCGCCCGTTTTTAAGATACACACCCTTGCCGGTTGGCGTTTTTACAGTTCTTTTATTCCTTGTTTTTTCAACAGAGGAAGATTTGCTTTGGTTGAGGGTTTCTTATTTTGTTATAATGTATATTTGCTGGGATTTGGTTTATACAGTGCAGGATGTGTCTGTTTGGGGAATTACATCTTCAGTATCTCCCGATTCCAACGAGAGAGATTCCTTCGTTCAATGGGCAAGAACAATCGGCTCCTGCGTTTACAGCGTTTTCAGCACGCTTATACCGATGGCGCTTGAAATGATAGCGAATGCAACGGGAAGCACACTCGCTTTGGTGACGCTTGTGTTTGCAATAATTTTCGGCTTGGGCGGAGCTATGATAAGCAGACGCTGTTATGCCGCAAGAGAGAGAATTTTTGTTGTTAAGGAAAAGCAGCAGGAAACGCTCAAAGAAAGCTTTTCAATGCTTTTTAAAAATAAGATGCTTCTGCTTGTGACGCTTGCTAATTTGTTAGGCTCAATCGGCTTTGGCGCTAATCTTGTAACATACTTCTTCAAATATGAAATTTCTGCTGATTTTCTCGGAGAAAACAGTCTTATCGGCGCGCTTGGGTTAACAACAATTTATTATGTTATTACGGGATTGCCGGGATTTATAGGTATGATTTTTGCCGATAAATTAAAGAAATGGTGCAAGGGATATGTAAATGCTCTTATTCTGATGCAGGCGTGCAATGTTGTTGTAAGAATTATTGCTTATTTTATCGGATTTGAGGGTAAAAGCCTATGGGCGGCGCTTATTATTATCGGTGTCGGCTGTATCCCTATGGGAGCTGTTTCAATTGCGCAGACGGCAATCTTCTGCGACAGCATTGACTATATGGAGTGGAAAACAGGGAAAAGAACAGAAGGAATTACCTTTTCCATGCAAACCTCATTTACTAAAATCTCAAGCGGTATTACCGCAGGACTTGCAACACTTGCCCTGCATCTGATGAATTATAAAGCAATTGACGGTGCGTCGGTTTATGTAGGAACGCAGTCAGCCGTGTTTGATAAGTGGATATGGCCGCTGGTTATTTTAACTCCTGCAATTGCGAGCGTTTTATATATAATTCCGTTGTTGTTTATAAATTATACCCCTGAAAAAAGGGCAAAGGTAGAAAGCGAATTGAAAGCAAGAAGAGAAGCCTCTCAAGGCTGATAACTAAAAAAGCAAGGTGTAAAATGCACCTTGCTTTAATTATTTTATTGAATTAAATTATCTTCTGTTTTAGCTTCTCTTCCCATTCTTTTTCGCGAAATCCGGTGAGAATTGCCCTGTCAGAAACGATAATCGGTCTTTTAACAAGCATACCGTCTGAAGCAAGAAGCCGAAGCTGCTCCTCCTCGCTCATTTTCGGCAATTTGTCTTTCAGGTTCATTGATTTATAGAGCAATCCGCTTGTATTAAAAAATTTTTTCAAAGGCAAGCCGCTTTGAGCATACCATTTTTTTAATTCTTCATAAGTCGGATTCTCTTCTTTTATATGCCTGTCAGTATAATCCATTTTGTTTTCATCAAGCCATTTTTTTGCCTTTTGGCAGGTTGAGCATTTCGGGTATTCAATAAAAAGCATTTTTATTCCTCCGCAGTAATTAATATTTTTTCATTATATCCATTAAAAAGACTGTATAAAATTTGAGGTCAATCATTTAATTTACAGATGCTGTCAATCCAATCAAACAGCTCGTTTAAATCATAATCTCCCGAATGGGGAACATTCCATGGTGAAAAATAATCAACATCGAATCCGTTGGCCTTTAATTTCAGATTCAGTATTGCCGATATTGCAAGCGAGGTATCCCTGTCACATTCTCCGTGCCTAATGCGCCAAAAGCGCGCTTTATCCGAAGCAGTATCATCAATATAATTCATCGGATTCATCATTTTAATGATTTGCTTATCCGCAGATAAGCCGCCTGCCGTACTGTTTTTATATGAAAATTCTGTAAAATGGCAACGCTTGATTGTTTTTGTTCCGAATAAGTCATTTTCCGGAGTATTCATATCAAAGCCGTCAAATGCAGGAACGGGCTTCATTCTTGTTATATCCCTTACATATCCGTCAAAATCAATGTCCGTTGCTCTGCCGTTTTCAGTAATTATCCATCGCTTATCTACAGCTTCTCCGATATCAATAGCTTTGTTTGCAGAGGAAACGACGATACTCTTTATATACTCTCTAAATCTGCCGTTTCCGTCTGAATTTAAAGTCAGGGCTTTTTCGTTATCATCAAACAGATTCAGGCTGTTAACATAATCGGAAAATTGCCGTTTTAAATATTCAGATGCTTTTATCTGCGTTTCGGTAAGTGTATTTTTTATAGATTTTAAGCCAATATGCTTACGGTTAAAGTTTATAGTCCTGTATTCATTTACACCGCAGAACTGCCATTCGTATGCCATATCTGCGTTGTCAAGATTTGTTATCGGACAGTATGCCGAAACTGCAAAAACGCAATCGTCTGAATCAAGAGCGCCTATTTTGTCAAGATAAGGCTGATAATCAATGTGATTTCCCGTGGCTCCCATTAGAGCAGAGAGCGCACCGCCTGCACTTGTTCCGTTTGTTATAATTTTTCTACTGTTACCGGGGATTTTATTGCTGAAGTAACGGATAAATCTGACAGCCGCCTTGTAATCAATAATGCACGCCGGAGCTTTTCCGGTGAAATTTCCGTTCCTGTCAGTTAAAGAACGGCCTCTGATGGCAGGAACTGCAACAACATATCCGCGCTTTAATGCCTGAAGAATTATATTGCCGTCTTTTGATTTAAGCTTATTAATACCGGGCTCTTTTAAATCTCCGGGCATATATCCGCCGACATAATTCGGCATAAAAATCGGTGCAGAGCTCAAATCATATCCGTTTATTGTTTTTTCGTCATAATATGCTTCAGGCGCAAAAATATTCATCTGCTGATATTTTTCATCAACAGGGTTTTGAACATAAATAATATTCCTAAACGCTCTGTAACGGAAAATTTCATCCTTGCATTTAATTTTTTCAACGCAATAGTTTTCTGCATTAAAATCCATGCTTTTACCTCTGCAAATTATTATTTAACCTTTAAATCTATACAGCATTATGTATTCCTGTTCACTTTCATCAACTATCTTAAAGCCGATTTTCTGATACAGCTTAACTGCGTTGTTTGCTTTTTGCACCGAAAGGGAAGACTGTTTATATCCTTTTTTCTTTATAAACCCTTATTTTTTCTATAAGCTGTATGAGAAGGGCGGTGCAGCCGTCATATATATAACGGTAAGCAATGTCAAAATGCCTTTAATACTACGGCTTTGCAACAACGCCGCCGCGGTTGTTGTAATAATTATTAATCTTTCTTTAATTATAAAGCAAAGTCGGCAGACATACAAGCGAAAATGTATTTTTACAAAATAACTGTTTAAGGATAGAAAAACACCGACCGAATTTCGGCCGGTGCTGTTTTGTGTAGAATATTATTTTTTTACGCTTTCAACAATTCCTTCGGCAAGACCTGCAACGCCCTGAATTTCTGACGGAATAATGATTTTTGTTGCCTGACCGTCAGCAGCCTTTGCAAATGCTTCAAGAGCTTTGAGCTTGATTACGGCGTCATTTGCGTCCGCCTCATTGAGAAGCTTTATTGCGTTTGCCGTTGCCTCCTGAACCTTGAGAATAGCGTCTGCCTCACCCTCTGCCTCGCGGATTTTTGCTTCCTTAACTGCTTCTGCGTGAAGAATTGCAGACTGCTTTTCTGCTTCTGCTTCAAGAATTTTTGATTCCTTATGACCCTCAGCAACGAGAATTTTTGACTGCTTTTCACCTTCGGCGCGGAGAATGGATTCACGGCGTTCTCTTTCAGCCTTCATCTGCTTCTCCATAGCGTCCTGAATTTCTCTGGGAGGAATAATGTTTTTAAGCTCAACCCTGTTAACCTTAATTCCCCACGGGTCGGTTGCCTCGTCAAGAATAACACGGATTTTTGCATTTATTGTGTCACGGGAGGTGAGGGTTGAGTCAAGCTCAAGCTCACCGATGATATTACGAAGAGTTGTTGCAGAAAGATTTTCGATAGCTGAAATAGGGCTTTCAACGCCGTATGTGTAAAGCTTCGGATCGGTAATCTGATAGAATACAACAGTATCAATCTGCATTGTAACATTATCCTTTGTGATAACAGGCTGAGGCTTGAAATCAACAACCTGCTCTTTTAAGGATACGGTTTTTGCAATTCTGTCAATAAACGGAATTTTTACATGAAGACCTGTATCCCATGTTGCAAAATATGTTCCGAGTCTTTCAATAACATATGCCTTTGATTGAGGAACAACGCGAACATTTGCAAGAATCAGAGCCGCAAGAGCTACGATGATTAAAATTAAAACAATAAAAAATTTCATAATTTTCTCCTTCTATTTTGTTATTCCGGAAACATAAAGCTTAACTCCGGAAATTTTATCTACAATTACCTTTGTATCAACAGGTATAACAGTATTATCCGTCGAGCGCGCCGACCATATTTTACCGTCGATTTTAACCTGACCTGTTGCGTTTATATTGTCTATTTCTTCAATAGTCACGGCAGTCTGACCGATTACCCTGTCTGCATTAGTATGTTCTTTTTTCGGGTGAATATATTTTTTTACAAGCGGTCTTGTGATAACAAGAGCCAAAACTGTTACTGCAATAAATATAATTACCTGAACTAAAGCATTAGCATTAAGCAGCGCAGCGATAAACGCGGCTATTGCACCGACTACAAACCAAATTGAAACAAGCTGCGCAGTCATTGCTTCAACGATTGCAAAGATAACTATTGCTGCCGCCCATAGAATATACATATAGGTTGCAGAAATTTCAACCAATGTAATCACCTCCGTATTTGTTAACAAGTTATACACTATATAGTGTCTGTATTATACCATATTTCGACGATTTTTTCAATATGTAGTGATTTTCTCTTATCCGAATTTACAATCTGTTAATAATGCACACAAGGACTTGTATGCAAAATAAAGCCGTGTTATTCCTGTTGTATATAAAAATCCGCCTGAATATTGAATTCAAGCGGATGATAAAATTACTATTTGAATCAGCAAATTCTCGGCAGTCCTTCACCGAAAAGAACATTAACCTGCCTTTTGCCGCCGATAGGAGTTATGAGCGTTACGCCCTTTCCTTTCTTTACCTCTCCGATAATTGCGGCATTTTCTCCGTAAGGGCATTGTCTGATTATTTCAACTGCTTTTTGTGCCTGATTTTTCGGCACTATTGCAGCGAGCTTACCCTCGTTTCCCATATGGAGTATATTAAGTCCGAGTATTTTTGAAAAGGCTCTTACCTCATCGTTTACCGGTATTTTTTCCTCCTCAATTTCAATATTTACGCCGGAGGCTTTAGCAAGCTCGTTTAATACTGTTGCAAGTCCGCCTCTTGTAATATCTCTCATACAGTGTATTTCAATACCCTGTTTGAGCATTTTTTTTACCATCTGACACAGTGGAGCATTGTCGGAGCTGATGTTGTTTTCAATATTCATTCTTGCAGAAAGCACCGCCGCGTGGTGATCACCCATGGTTCCGCTTACGATAACAGCATCACCCTCGCGCAGATTTGTTGATACTATATCGGTACTTTCCTTAACAAAGCCGACTCCGGCAGTATTAATATAAATTCCGCCGCTTCCGTCGATAACCTTGGTGTCGCCGCAGATTATTGTAACGTCTGCTTCTTTTGCAGTATCTGCCATTGATTTTGCGATGGCTTCAAGCGTGGAGGTATCGGCGCCCTCTTCAATAATAAATGCAGAGGTAATGTATTTCGGCGTAGCTCCGCGCATAAGAAGGTCGTTAACTGTTCCGCAAACAGCAAGCCTGCCGATGTCGCCGCCCTTAAATATCAGCGGAGTGATTACAAAGGAGTCGGTGGTGACTGCAATTTTTGAGCTGCCGTCAACTACTGCGCTGTCCTCCATCATATTTAAAATAGGATTATTAAAATGCTTTGCAAAAACGGCGTCAATTAAATCTGTTGTGGATTTACCGCCGCTTCCGTGTGCCATTGTTATCTTCATATCTAACCTCTGTTGTTTATATAATAGTGAAAGCATGCTCCCTCGTTTGATACCATGCAGGCTCCCTGAGGATTTTCGGGAGTGCATAGCCTTGAAAAAAGAGGACAGTCATTTGGCTTTTTCATTCCAGTGATTATCTCACTGCAGCTGCACAAATTATTTGATTTGCCGTCGTTAACAAGAGCTTTGCTTCCTGCGTCATAAAAGGAATACTCCTCCTTTAATGCCATACCGGAGCCTTTGATTATTCCGAGTCCACGCCAGCTTGCATCATACGGTTCAAAATATTTATTGACTACATTAAACGCTTTTTCGTTTTTATTATCATTAACGGCGGATTTATACAGATTTAAAACAGTGGGACTGCCTTTTAATTTAACGAGCGCATATATTGCTCCAATAAGCTCCTCGCCCTTAAAGCCGCTTACAACAAACGGCATATTATATTTTTTTGCAAGCGGTAAAAAAGCATTTGCGCCGGTAATAACGGCAACATGACCCGGTGCAATAAAGCCGTCTATTTTATTATTCATTTTGCATATTGCTTCAATAGCGGCGGGCATTGTTTTTAAAGCAGTTAAAAAGCGTATATTTTTTATGCCTTTTTCAATGATTTTATCAAGCAGAATAGCATAAATGGGAGTTGTTGTTTCAAAGCCGACAGCCGCAAAAATATATGTTATACTGCTGTTTTTTTCAGCCATTTCAAGAATTTCAAAGGGGGAGTATACCATTTTAATATTTGCTCCCATTGATTTTGCATCTTTAAGCGCCGTTTTGCTTCCCGGAACTCTTATCATATCGCCGAAGGTCACAACGCAATTATTATCTTCAAGTGAAAGGCGGCAAAGCTCGTCAATATAGCTTGCCACCGTAACGCAAACGGGGCAGCCCGGACCGCTGATAAGATTGATTTTTTCGCTTAGCATAGACGGTATACCGTTTTCGCTTATTGAAGCCGTATGCGTACCGCAGACCTCCATAAATGTAAGAGGCTCGCCGTCATATTCTTTCAGGAATTTTGTTATATCCTTTAAATCCATTATGAAAGCTCTCCTAATTCGCGGAAAATGTCAAGCATATTTTCCGCCTCGTCCTTTGGTATAACCTGAATAATCAAACCTGCGTGAACAAGGGCATAGTCGCCGACCTTTATATCAACAATACCTTTATTTGCATCAACTATATTTCCGTTAAAATCAACAGTTGCCGTGTCACCCTCAATTTTAATTACTTTTCCGGGAGCCGCAATACACATTTTTTATTCCTCCAAGCTTGAGATATATGCCTGACCGAGGGCGATTGAACCGTCGCCGCAGGGTACTTTTTCATTGATGTAAACGCTAAAGCCGTTTTCTTCAAGAAGGGCTATTGCGTTTTCGGTTAATATTTTGTTATTGAACACACCGCCGCAAAGAGCAATCTGCTTTATACCGAGGCTTTTTGCGGTCTGCAGGATAAGCTGTGCAAGCATCATATGAAATCCGAGCGCGAGCTCTTCTGCAGGAGCGTTGGCATTTTTGATGTCTGACAATATTTTTACAGGGTCCCAGCAAGGCTCTATATAATAGGCCCTTTGAGCCTTCATGGCAGTGCTTTCAAGTGCTGTTGCACATTCGCCCTCATAATTGTTGTAATGCTTAATATCAAGAAGACTGCATACGGCGTCAAAAAGCCTGCCCATGCTTGAGGAATTGACAGTATTGATATTTTGCTTTAATGCTGCTTCAACAAGCGGATTTGAGCCGATATAGCAGGAAAGAGCAAGCTTGGCATCCTTTGATATTTCATCAGACGCAAGCATTTTAACATACTTTAGGTGGTTAAGTCTATGAAACCCTTTTCCGTCAAAATGTATTACCTCACTGCCCCATACGGCACCGTCGTCACCGTAGCCTGTTCCGTCAAACGCAAAGCCTAAAACATCTTTTTTCAAATGATGCTCTGCAATAACAGATGCAATGTGAGCCTTGTGGTGCTGAACTGTTAAATCGTTTTGATAAAGGCTTGAAGAATAATAAAGCGGGTGAGCGTCTGCAACAATTTTTTCCTTTTTAAATGAATGAAGCCCTGCAAAGCGGTTGATGTTTTCTTTATATGCTTCAAAGGCTTCGGCGTTTTCCAAATCACCGAAATGCTGGCTTAAAAAAACATAATTATCTCTATGAAAACCGAATACCGCCTTCAAATCACCGCCAAGGCAAAGCGTGTCCTTTTTCGCCGTTATACCGATGTCTATTGCAAGCGGAGTATATCCTCTTGCGCGGCGGATAAACTGCGCTTTGTTTACAGTAACCCTTATGACGCTGTCATCAAGAGGGGTCAGTATATCACGGTTGTGTGAAAGAATTTTAACACCTAATGCTTTTATTTTTTCGTCATCTGTTATTATAGGCTCGCCGCTGATGTTGGCGCTTGTCATTACAAGAGGTGAGCATTCATCAAGTAGCATAATTTGTATGGGATTGCACGGAAGAAAGGCTCCTATTGAGGCGCTGTCACCGCAAACACAAGGGTCAAAATCCTTTATTTTATCAAGCAAAACGATAGGCCTTGCAGGGGAGAGAAGAAGCTCCTGCTCATATTTGCTAACCTTACAGTATTCCTTGATTTCTTCAATTGATGAAAACATAACGGCAAAGGGCTTTGCTTCTCTGCCTTTTATTTCTCTGATTTTTTTTACTGCTTCTCGATTATCGGTACGGCAGGCAAGATGATATCCGCCGATGTCCTTTATTGCTAAAATATCGCCGTTATTAAGTATTTTTACCGCTTCTTCAACAGTTATATTTGTTGTCGGTCCGCAGCTGTTGCAGGCGATTGTCTGTGCGTGGCATCGTCTGTTTTGCGCAGAGGTATATTCCTTTTTACATTCACCGCACATATCAAAAACGGACATTGAAATGTTTTCCCTGTCATACGGCAGAGTATTCATAATTGTATATCTCGGTCCGCAGTTAACGCAGCTTATAAAAGGGTGACGATATCTGCGGTTGCTTTTATCCTTGAGCTCTCTTTCACAATCACTGCAGGTTGCAATATCGGGAGTGATAAAAGGGGTTTTATCGTCATTTGAGGAATGAACTATTTTAAAGCCGTCAAATTCAATATCATCAATATTTTGTCTTTGGAAGTCCTTTATTTCAAACAAGTCAATAAGGCGCCGGACAAAGCTGTCCAACGCCTGTTCATTACCGCTGATAATTATTTCAACATTACCGCCGGTGTTTTTAACTTGACCGCTTATACCAAGCTCAATTGCAGTTCTTTGGGCACAAGGCCTGAAGCCTATGCCTTGAACTATACCTGTAAAGGTTAATTTTTGAGTCATTAAAGACTACTCCTTGTGAAGTGTTACAACACCCTTTTCACCATCGTCGTCAGCGGTTGACAATGCCTTGAATTTAAGGCAGGCGTCAATACAGGCTCCGCACTGAACGCATTTATCACGGTCGATTGACCAGGTTTTAGCCTCCTTGCGGTCAACTGTAATGCACTCCTGCGGGCATTTTCTTGCACAGAGTCCGCAAAGGATACATTTTGACATATCGTTGACGATTTTACCCGGCTTTTCTTCGGGTATCGGCTGATTGTATGTATCAACGGTTTTTTCTGTTGACGGTTCGGGATAACCGGGTACCATTTTAAGGCACTTTTTAGGGCAGGCAATTACACAGCTTGAGCACTGAACACAGCCCATTCTCTCAATTGACCATTGCTTTTTATTCCTGTCAACCGTAATGGCTCCCGACATACATTTTCTTGCGCAAAGGCCGCACATAATGCAGTTGTCAATATCTATCTCGATATGCCCTCTGCTTCTTTCGGGATATTGCGCGGGCTCAAAGGGATAGTTAGAGGTTGCCGGCTTTGAAAAAAGGTTTTTTAAAGCGGTTTTAGAAAAATCCATTATTCCCATAATAATCCCTACCTTTCCGTACAGCTGATGCAAGGGTCGATTGTGAGTATCTGAAGCGGTACATCAGCCAAATCGGAGCCCGGTAAAATGTGAATTAACGATTGAATGTTTGTAAATGTAGGCGTGCGGACTCTCAACCTTTCAAGGAATTTTGTTCCGTTTGCCTTTGCATA
>JBJEPL010000174.1:0-3030 GCA_051881215.1 Eubacterium sp.
ATCAACGAAATTATTAATAAAGCCGTTGCAGGGAATATTCCGACGGAAATATTTTTTAAAGCATAAACGCAAAGCAATATGTTGCATATACCGAAAACAGCATAAAAGCTCAAAACGCCTATGTAAAAACAGCGGTGTATTTTTGCCCCTTTTCTTATTTCCTCTTTGTTCATTTTAATTTGATTTAAAAGCTTGAATTTGTTTACAAAAGCAACAATTGCAATTGCGATACCTGAAAATAAAGAAATCAAAAAACCGACATTATCATTTTGAAGCATAACATAAAAAGGCTTTTTAACGATATAATCTCTTATTTCACCGTCGTCATTTAATAAATATACATTATAAATATCAAATGCGATTTTATTTTCATAAGCCTTTTCCAAATCATCTTTATGAAGCTCATCATACAAATCTCTTTTTTCAATTAACCCTAATTCCTGAGCATAATCTTTTTTTAAATATTTACCGTTTAAGGAATCATATATATAAACCTCGCCTTTATTATCAATATATATTTTTTTATCTTCAAGATAAAAACAGCTCATTCCTTTGTCATTGACCCAAGGAACGGAAACAGCCCATTTAAATTCCCCGTTAAAGTCATAAGTGTTTATACAGGTTGCTTCATCATAAAACACATAAATTAATTTGTTTTCAGCATCAAGCTTTACAGTATCAATAGTGTCAGCAGTTTTAATCTCGGGAAGCACTGATTTAAAATTTTGATTATCATTTCTGATAAAAACTGCATTACAAAAAAACGAATAAGCAATACCTGTAAAAAATAATGCAATAAATACGATTAAAATTATTTTTATATCTTTTGTTTTTTTAAAAGAAGTAATATCTATATTTCCGAATTCAATGAATTTTTCGCCCTTTGATTCTCGGTTATTTATCTCGTTCCAAAAATAATCCGTGTCAAAATCGCAGTCAGTTATCTTTTTATCCCGTATTTCTTCGCAGATTTCTATGGCAACATTTTGACTTTTAATATTATTTTTCATACTTTTGATAGAAGAAATAACAACATCGTTAAGGGGTTTTTCACCGTTTATAACTGCCTTGATTTCGGAAATGGGAATTCCCAGCTTTCTGTATACAATAATCTTTTTTAAAAGCCTTGCGTCATCTTCGCTGTAATTTCTGTAACCGTTTTCATTTCGTTTGGGCGTAATCAGACCTTCGCTTTCGTAAAAGCGAATATTTGCTTTGCTTAAACCAAGCATTTTTTCAAGCTCATTTATTTTCATATTCATCACCTCAAACACATTGTAAAGTATAAAGTAACTTTAAGGTCAAGTGTTTTTAGTATTTTTCTTTACAAACCGACGAAAAAATACCGTAAATCTTCCTTATGATTACATACAATCATTTTATCATAAAAACAGCTTTTTTAACAGCAATTTCAACTGCTTTCGGTATCCCTTTTAATAAATTACGGTGCTGCTGTTTTTTTACAGTATCTTTTTCCATAAAATATACGGTTGATAAAATCACTTTTATTTGCTATAATATATAAATATAAATAAAGAGGGAGGATGCTTATGAAAAAGACACTGTCTGTTATTATGGCGGCTGTATTGCTTATAACCGCGCTTTTCAGCTTTACAAGTGTTGCATATGCGAGTACCGAATGGGCGAGCGGTGATGTCACCGTTACACTTGACGGCAATAAAATTATTGTCAGCGGTAACGGCGCTATGGCTGATTATACGGGCAATACCGATCCGAATAAAGAGTGGAGAAACAGTGTTAATTCAGTTACAGAGCTTGTTATTGAAGAAGGCGTAACCTCCATCGGCGATTTTGCATTTTCAAGTATGTGGGCTTTGGAAACAGTTTCAATTCCTAACACGGTTACCCGAATCGGTCAAAAGGCCTTTTATACCGACAGATCAGTAACCTCCTTTTTTATCCCTGCCTCCGTAACCTCAATAGGTGATGACGCGTTCAGAACGGCAAGCGCTTCAGTAGGCTCAAATTTACAGGAGATAATTGTTGACGCAAATAATAATAGCTATTGCTCTCAAGACGGAATTCTCTATAATAAAGCTAAAACAACGCTTATTTTGGTTCCGTCAGCAAATTCTGTTGAGAATTTGGATGTTCCCGATACGGTTAAAACAGTAGGCGCATATGCGGCGCTCAATTGTACCGCCCTTAAAACCGTAACCCTTGAAGAAAGCGTTGAAGTTATAGGAAGTAATGCTTTTACAAGCTGCTCAAAGCTTGAAAAAATAACAATAAAAAACAATACCTGTTCAATTCCTGTTGACGCGATTCCTCAAAACAGCGGTCTGGTAATCTGCGGTAATGACAATTCCAATGCAAAGCTTTTTGCAGATAATAACGGCTTTGACTTTGAATCATTGCATACTTGGAACAGCGGTGTTGTAACAAAAGCACCTACTTGTATAGAAACAGGTATTAAAACATATACCTGTACAGAATGCGGGGCAACAAAGACAGAGGAAATACCTACAATAGAACATACTTATGATGACGGCGTTGTAACTAAATTCGCGACATGTACCGAAACAGGCATTAAAACATACACCTGTACGGTATGCGACAAAGAAAAAATGGAAGAAATCCCTGCAAGCGGACATGATTATGATGATGGTTTTGTAACTAAAGCACCTACTTGCATCGAAACAGGCGTTAAAACATACACCTGTACAGTATGCGGTGCAACAAAAACAGAACAAATCCCAGCAACCGGACATACTTATGATGACGGTGTTGTAACAAAAGCCGCCACATGCACGCAAACAGGTATTAAAACATATACCTGTACAGTATGCGGCACAAAAAAAACAGAACAAATTTCCGCAACCGGACATACATATATAACTGTAATTACTCCCGCAAAAGCAAGCGGTTCAAACGGTTTGGCAACAGTAAAATGTTCAGTATGCGGAGTGGTTAAGTCAAAAACAACGATTGCATATCCGAAGTCTGTAGAATTATCCTCAACAAGCTATACCTACAGCGCAAGCGCAAAGAAACCGAAGGTAACGGTAA
>JBJEPL010000175.1:0-10272 GCA_051881215.1 Eubacterium sp.
AAGAGAATAATATGTTAAAATTAATCAAAAGAGGTAATGGATATGCTTGAATTTAAAAACGAAACTTTTAAAATATTACAGATTGCAGATACTCAAGAGGGCACAAGGGTAAGCCCCGACACGCTTGATTTAATCAACGCTGCGCTTGACAGGGAGGAGCCGGACCTTGTTGTATATTCAGGTGACCAAATTTGGGGAAAAAGGAGCTTTAAAGGAAGCAAAGGCAAGGTTGAAGCAGTTCTTGATGCACTCACAAAGCCTGTAAGAGATAGAAATATTCCTTTTACTGTTTGCTTCGGTAATCATGACCGCCAGGTGGGTCTTTCAAACGAAGAGCAATTTGAGATATACAAGAGCTTTGACGGCTTTATAGGCGAAAGCGCTCAAGGCATTGACGGTTGTGCAAATCATGTAATTGAGATATTCGACGGCGACGAGCTGAAATTTCTGCTTTATCTGATAGACAGTCATTCAAATCTTGACATAGGCTATGACAATGTTCACGAAAATCAAATTGAATGGTACAGAAAAACGAGGGACAGCTATGAGGAAAAATACAGCAGGCTTATTCCGTCAATCGTCATTCAGCATATTCCGTTGTGTGAAATATTTGAGCTTTTAACAGAGGTTAAAAAGAGCACCAAGGGCGCCGTAAGAGGCTTCAGGACACACGCAAACAGATTTTATGTGCTCAATCCCGACAGGGTTAACAAGGAGGGATTTATGAAAGAATCCCCTGCCGACCCGCAGGTTAACAGCGGTGAATTTGACGCTTTCAGGGAGAAAGGCGAGGTGCTCGGTGTATATTTCGGTCACGACCATAACAATTCCTTTAACGGAAGGGTTGACGGAATTGATTTGGGATATACTCAGGGAGCAGGCTTTCATGTTTACGGTCCGGGCAAGGACAGAGGAGTGCGCATCATAGAGCTGAAAAAGGATTGTACCCTTGATACATATGATTTGAGATTCAGAAATCTTGTTGGTAACAAGGTTAAAGAGCCTTTAAGATATGCAGTTATGCAGATAATGCCTACAAATTTATTTGACGCCGCCTCAAGAGCAATTAAATTTTTTATAGGATTGGCAATTGCGGCAGTAATTATAATTTTGCTTTTATTCCTATTCGGATAGAAAAAACCCGGCTTATGCCGGGTTTTCAATTTTTATTTAATGCGTCTTTTTCTGACTTTTGTTAAAACCTTGGACAGGGAAAGCTCGTGGCTTTCGGGAGTATCTGCATTAAGCGCCCATACCATTACTCCCCCGACTCCTGCATAAACGCAATATGTCGTTTTATCCTCAATCATTTGACAGGAATTATAAAACCTTGCTTTTACAGTAATTTCTTTTTTCTTCCAATCAAGGTCTCGGTATTCATTTTCCGCAACATTGGTAAATTTATCAAGCTTATCAACTTCTTTTTTATAATCGCTCCAATAACCTGTTGCATCAACAGGGCGGGCATAATACGGAAGTCCCAAATCCATCTGTGAAAGTTTAAAGCCTTTTTTAAGAAAATGCTCAATTGCGTTAGGACCGTCACTGAAAAATTCAGAATGATGCCCGTCTATATCGCGTGCCATATTATCATATGTCATTATTTCAACAACATCTATACACTCAAGAGCCTCCCTGCTGAAGCTGTATCTAAGCCATGAAGCAAGAGCAAGAGTAATCGTTTTGGAGTCAATAGCCTTTTTTAATGATATTATAAATTTATCAAATACTCGCCATTCATAGAGATTTTTTGGATATTCCCAATCAAACGAAACGCCGTTTAAATCATATTTGTCAATAAATTTTTTTATATTATATGGCGTTTCGGGATTCTTCAGCGTTTTAACGATATCGCCTTCAGGAGCAAGTGTTACAACAATATCCGCGTTTGCATCATATTCTCTGACCATCGACAATGACTTTTCAAAATTATCATTTGTGATAATAACATTTCCGCTCATATCGGTTGCAGTTGCACCGATAAGATTAAATCTGTTGTAGTGTTTAAGATTATTTTTATCAATTTCCTCATAATTTCCTACGCAAACATAAGCTGTTGTTCTGAAATCCGTTTCCTTTTTCGGAATATTATATGCGTAGATTTTGATATTTTTAAAATATCCTTTTCTTGTATTCAAAATCTTAATGCGTATTACTTTTGTCTTTATATCGTCAATTGCGCAAAGGCGAAAATCATCAATACGGTTTTGACGGTAAATTTTTTCAAAATTCCCGTCTTTCTCATAATATATTTCATAGTCGGTTACATTCACACCTTTTTCAAACAGAGTGATGATATTTACATCAGTAGGCTCTGAAAAAGACAAGTCAAGATAATCTCCGTTTTTACCGTGAAATTCACCAAAAGCGAGCGGCCGTTGACCGTCAAGAGAGTCTTTATTAATTTTATGATTAAACAGTCTTAAAAAATATGCAGAAATATTCATTTTGCCACCAACATTATATGTATAAATTATGATTAGATAATAACATATGAAAACTTCAAAAACAAGTATTTAACAAAAGCCCGGATGAATCCGGGCTTTTAAACAGCGTGTGTTAGTTTATTTATTCGGCATCCTCTCTTATTGTGGCGACACAGCCGAAATTTATGACATTTGCAAAAACATAAACCACGGCGCTTATTAATATACAGGCTCTGTCGGCGCTGATATCCGCCATAACGGCATTATAAACCGCCAAAAACATTAATATAACGGGAACGGTCAGCGCAATACCCGGGCAGTTCATTATAATTTCTGCAAATGAATAAGGAACATCTGTTGCAAGATAAGCCGTTATTACATTTATTGCGGTCATAATAACAAACAGAACAGAGAAATTGACTATCAAAACCTCAAAAACCGTAAGCTCTGCCTTTATGGGAATAACCGAGGTTACATCCCAACCGAAAATCATTGTAAGCTGGGTAACTATACCGGCAATGATATTGATTAAATTAATCGACGCAAGAAAAATTAATGCGGTTTTCTTTTTTGCTGTCATACACCGAGATATCCTTTCAATTCTTTTAAGAAAATATCCATTTCTTCATCTGTACCTATTGAAATTCTGACATAATTTTCTATTCTCGCAACAGAAAAATATCTTATAAACACCTTTTTGGTTTTAAGATATTCAAACATATCCTTCATCGACAAATCATCTTTTGTAGCGAAAATAAAATTAGCCGACGAATCAAGAACCTTGAAGCCGAGCGCTCTCATTTCATCTGTAACTCTTTGCCTTGTTGAAATTATTTTTTGACAGGTTTTCTTAAAATATTCATCATCTGCTATGCTTGCAGCACCTGCGGCGATTGAAATTGAATCCACCGTATAAGAATTATATGAATTTTTAACTGCCTCTAAAACCGAAATCAGCTTTTTACTTCCTATTGCAAAGCCTATTCTTAAGCCTGCAAGCGAGCGTGATTTTGAAAAAGTCCCCGTTACAAGCAGATTTTCATATTTATTTATAAGCGGTATTGAGGATACTCCGCCGAAATCGACATATGCCTCATCTATAATGACAACGCTGTCTTGGTTATATTCGAGTATTTTTTCAACAAAACCCCTGCCCTCTCCTATTGAGGTCGGGGCATTGGGATTCGGAATAACGACTCCGCCGTTTTTTTCTTTATAATCCTCGGGATTAATTCTGAAATCATCATCAACGGGATAGGTTTTATAAGGAATATTGAAAAGCGAGCACCAAACAGGGTAAAAGCTGTAGGTTAAATCGGGATAAGCAATAGGCAATTTGCTGTTGAAAAGCGCCTGAAACGCTACTGCGATAACATCATCAGAGCCGTTGCCGACAAACACATTTTCAATACCCACCCCGTAATAATCGGCTAACGCAGCTTTGAGCGGTGTTGAATTTGCATTCGGATAAAAGCGAAGCGAATTACAGTCAAAATTTTTAATTGCCTGCTCTGCCTTTGGTGACGGGGGATAAGGATTTTCGTTAGCATTTAATTTTACGATGTTTTTCTCACTGCTCTGCTCCCCCGGAACATAAGGCTCGATATTTCTTAAATTTTCTGTCCATAATTTTTCCATAGTCTTGTACCTCGTGGGATATTTTATCACAATAGTCCGAAAATGGCAACTATGATTGAATTTATATTGTTTTAACCTTTATATTATGTTAAAATATCAAAAAAGGATGTGACAAATATGGATAAATTTTCAGTTTTAATAATCATCGCTTTGCTTTTAATTGCAATTATTTTACTTGTAATTCTTATTGCCAAAAAGCCAAAGCCCGATAACACTCTTGCGCTTCTTGACCAGAAGCTTGACATTAACACAAGGCAGACTGACGAGAAAATCGAGCGGCTTTCAAATCAAATGAAAGGTCTTACCGACAAAAACTATGAACAGCAGATTAAACTTATAGAAACGCTTAACGAGAACGCCGAAAAGCAGACAAAGATAACAGCAGAGGCTATATCCTCTATGCAAAAGAGCAACGAGGAAAAGCTTGAAATGATGAGAAAAACCGTTGACGAAAAGCTCACCGAAACTCTAAATCAGCGGCTTAACGCTTCATTCAAAACGGTATCCGAGCAGCTTTCAAATGTTTATAAAAGCCTTGGCGAAATGAAAGAGCTTTCGGCAGGAGTTACCGATAATGTTAAGGGACTCAACAGAGTTTTAACCAATGTTAAAAGCCGCGGCACCTGGGCGGAGGTTCAGCTCGGTAATATTCTTGACCAGACTATACCGGGAATGTATGATACAAATGTTAAAACAAATCCTAAATATAACGGTCAGGTTGAATTTGCTATTAAAATTCCGAATCAGGACGACGGCTCATTTACATATCTGCCTGTTGACTCAAAATTTCCCATGGAGGATTATGCAAGGCTTTCAGCCGCCTCCGAGGCAGGTGACCTTGAAGCTCTTGAAAGAGCAAAAAAAGCGCTTGAGGCAAGAATTAAGGACGAGGCAAAGCTTGTTAAGCAATATATAAGCTCTCCCGAAACAACGCCGTTTGCAATTATGTATCTTGCTACCGAGGGGCTTTATGCCGAAATTACTGCATCAAAAACAGGTATTGCGGAAAAGCTTCAGGCTGACGGAATTATGATTGCAGGTCCGTCAACAATAACCGCTCTTCTCAACTCGCTTGCAATGGGCTTTAGGACAATGGCTATCAACGAAAAGGCAAACGAGGTATGGAAGGTGCTCGGAGCTGCAAAGACGCAGTATGATAAATTCGGAGATTTGCTTGCAAAAGCAAGGAAAAAGGTTGACGAGGCAGGTCGTGTTCTTGACGAGGCGGACCATAGAAACTCGATTATTCAAAAAAATCTGCGCAAAATAGAAACGCTTGACACCGACGAGGCCTCCGATATTTTGGGAATAGAAGAATAATAAGCAAAAAGCTTTATTGTAATTACAAAGAAGCGGTGCAGTTAACAAGAACTGCACCGCTTTTCAATTATATATTGATATCCAATTCAACAGGGCAATGGTCGGAGCCGAATACATCGGTATGGATTTTTGCGTCAACAAGGTTTTCGTCAAGCCTTTTTGAGGTTATGAAATAATCAATTCTCCATCCGGCGTTTTTTTCTCTTGCGTGGAACATATATGACCACCAGCTGTAAGCTCCCTGCATATCGGGATAAAAATACCTGAAGGTATCGGTAAAACCAAAGTCAAGCATTTTTGTCATTTTTTCTCGCTCATCATCGGTAAAGCCGGCATTCATATGATTTGTTTTAGGATTTTTTAAATCAATTTCATTATGAGCAACATTGAGGTCTCCGCAGAATATTACAGGCTTTTTCTTATCAAGAGAGCAGATATAGCTTCTGAAATCCTCCTCCCAGTCCATTCTGTAATCAAGGCGTTTTAGCTCGCGCTGTGAATTAGGAACATAGACTGTTAAGAAATAGAAATCCTCAAACTCAAGGGTAATTAACCTGCCCTCTTTATCGTGCTTTTCGATATTCATACCGTAAAAAACATTAATAGGCTCTTTCTTTGTAAAAACGGCAGTACCCGAATAGCCCTTTTTCTCTGCGTAATTCCAGTAGCAATAATATCCGTCTGGGTTAAAATCAATTTGATTTTCCTGAAGCTTTGTTTCCTGAATGCAGAAAATATCGGCATCTGCTTTACTGAAAAAATCATTAAAGCCTTTATTCATACAGGCGCGAAGGCCGTTTACATTCCAACTGATAAATTTCATTTTCATCACCGATTACACCTTTTCAAGTCTGGCAAAGTTTGCCATCATTTTTTTAGTTCCCGCCTTGTCAAAGGCAACCTCCATAAGAATATCGTTGCCCATAGGCTGAAGTGTAAGTATCGTACCTGTTCCGAAGCTTTTATGAATAACGGTATCGCCTACCTTATAATCAGCTGACGGGGCAGAGGCTGTATTGCCTGCCTGACCGAATTTATGAGCGTTTGTGCTTGAAGCGGTAGAGGCTCCGATTTTATTCTTTCCGCCGAGCTTATCTGAAGAAATTTTATATGTATCGGTTGAAACATCTTCAGTAACGCTGACAGGAATTTCTCTTAAAAACCTTGATGGGTTATTTCTGGAGGTTGTACCGTAAAGCATTCTCTGACGGGCATTGACAAGATAAAGCTTTTGCTTTGCTCTTGTTATTCCTACATATGCAAGACGGCGTTCCTCCTCAAGCTCCTCTTCGCTGTAAAGCGACTGATTGCCCGGGAATATTCCCTCCTCCATACCCGGAATAAACACAACAGGAAATTCAAGTCCTTTAGCTGAATGGAGCGTCATAAGCACAACGCAGTCCTCGTCCTCATTGTAAGAATCAATATCGGATATAAGTGCAACATCTTCAAGAAAATCCGAAAGCTCAAATTCTTCATTTTCCTCCTGATACTTGATGAACATTGAGGAAAGCTCCTTGATATTATTAACTCTGTCATCATAGGTTTCGGGGTCTTCATTAAGATAATCAAGATATTTTGTTGTTTCAAGGATTTCCTGAAGCAGGTCGTTAAGGCTCATACCGTCCGCAAGGCACTGCTGAAAATGCTTAATCATAGAAGCAAAGCCTATAAGCTTTGAAGCACTGCGCGAGGTTTTTTGAAATTCGTCTGCTCTTTCACAAACCTCAAAAGCAGATAATCCCAATCCGGTTGCAATCTCCATAACATTTGCAAACATTGTGTCGCCTATCTGCCTTTTAGGAACATTTATAATCCTCTGTAATCTTACATTATCGGCAGAGTTATTTATTACCGCAAAATATGAAATTACATCTTTAATTTCCTTACGGTCAAAGAAGCGGTGACCGCCGATAACCTTATGAGGAATACCGCTTTTTGTGAGCATAACCTCGAGGTTTCTTGACTGCGCATTCATACGGTACAAAATGGCATGGTCGCTCATTTTTCTGCCGTTTTTAACATTTTTTAGAATTTCATCAACTATAAACGCAGACTCGTCGGACTCATTCATTGCCGTATTTAATATTATTTTTTCACCTGTGCCCAAACGGGTATAAAGGGTTTTTCCTTTTCTTCTTTTATTATTTGCTATAACGGCATTTGCGCCGTCAAGGATATTTTGAGTTGAACGGTAATTTTCCTCTAATCTTATAACCTCTGCGCCCTTATAGTGCTCTTCAAAGGAAAGTATATTTTCAATTGTTGCACCGCGGAAGCGGTAAATACTCTGGTCATCATCACCGACTACGCATATGTTTTTATACTTATCGGCTAAAAGAGAGGTAAGAACATACTGGGCGTGGTTGGTATCCTGATATTCGTCTACCATAACATATTTAAACTGAGTTTGGTAAAAATCGCGCACATCTTCATTTTCTTTAAGAAGCATAACGGTATTAAAAATAATATCGTCAAAATCCATAGCGTCAGACTTTTTAAGCTCCTGCTGATAAAGCTCATAGCACTGCGCAATTTTAGCCTTGCGAAAATCATTTGACGAGGTTGCTTTATATTCGGCAGGGTCTATAAGGCTGTCCTTTGCTCTGCTTATTTCGGCAAGGATTGATTTATGATTAATAAATTTATCCTCTATATCAAGCAACTTTTGGCAATGCTTCATTACCCTTTTTGAATCGTCGGTATCATAGATAGTAAAATGATTTGTATAGCCTATTCTTTCACCGAAACGGCGGAGAATTCTTGCGCAGCAGCTATGAAAGGTGTATGCCCATATGCTGTTTGCTTCGTCGCCGATTGCATTAATAAGCCTTTGCTTGAGCTCGCCTGCGGCTTTATTTGTGAAGGTAATTGCAAGCACCTGCCACGGTGCCGCAAGTCCTTGCTTTATGATATGCTCAACTCTGTTTACAAGAACCGTTGTTTTGCCCGAGCCTGCGCCTGCAAGAATAAGAAGCGGTCCCTCGGTTGTATTAACAGCTTTTTGCTGCATTTCGTTTAATGGCATAATAAAACCTCATAACTGTTAAAAAGTGCTGCAGGCAGATACCTGCAACACTTTTTAATATATATTCTTTGTTTATATTTATTATTTAAGGAGTGTAAGGAGAATACCTGCTGCAACGGCAGAGCCGATAACACCCGATACATTAGGTCCCATAGCGTGCATAAGAAGGAAGTTTGAAGGATTTTCTTTCTGACCTACCTTCTGAGATACACGGGCTGCCATAGGAACAGCCGATACACCTGCAGAACCGATAAGCGGATTAACCTTACCCTTTGTGAAGATATACATAAGCTTACCGAAAAGAACGCCGCATGCAGTACCTACGCAGAAAGCAACCAAGCCGAGAATTACAATTTTAATTGTATCCCACTTGAGGAAGCTTGCGGCCGATGTGGTTGCACCTACCGAAATACCCAAAAGAATGGTAATGATGTTCATAAGCTCATTTTGGGCTGCCTTGGCAATTCTTTCCGTTCTTCCGCTTTCCTTAAGAAGGTTACCGAACATAAGCATACCTACAAGTGCGGCTGCATCCGGAAGAAGAAGTGAAACAATAACTGTTACCATTATAGGGAAAAGTATTTTTTCAAGCTTTGATACGGGGCGAAGATTTCCCATAACTACGGAACGCTCTTTTTTAGTTGTAAGAGCTCTCATAATAGGCGGCTGAATAACCGGAACAAGAGCCATATACGAATATGCCGCCACGGCAATGGTGCCTAAAAGATGAGGGGCAAGCTGCGATGTTACAAAGATAGCCGTAGGACCGTCTGCACCGCCTATAATAGCGATTGAGCCTGATTCCTGCGGATTGAATTTTAAAAGGATTGCGCCTACATAGGTAAAGAAAATACCAAACTGCGCCGCAGCGCCGAGAATAAAGCTCTTCGGATTTGCGATAAGAGGTCCGAAATCGGTCATAGCACCGATACCGAGGAAAATAAGCGGCGGATAAATTCCGGCTTTGACACCGAAATACAGATAATCAAGAAGCCCTGCATCGCCGGCCTTTACTATCGTTATAAACTCGGCAATATTGTGATATCCTACATCAAGATTTGCACCCGGGATATTCGCAAGAAGCATACCGAATGCAATCGGAACCATAAGAAGCGGCTCAAAGCCCTTTTTAATTCCGAGATAGAGGAAGAAAAACGAAATCAAAAGCATAACCGCGTTCTTCCAACCGCCGTCTGCTGTAAAGAAATAGGCATAGCCGGAATTGGCGAATATATCAACAATGGCCTGCCATACACCCTGAAGTATCTCCATAAATTACTGCCTCCTAAAACGGTCTTGTATTATCGGCAACTGCTGCGGCAGCCCAAGGATTTCTGCCGCTGACCTGCTTTCTCTTTATAGATCTTACAACTGCCGTAGGTCCTTCGGTTGCGGCAATGGCTGCTGCGATTGCTGCAACGACCTGACCGCTTATACCCTGCTCAACGACAGGTGCAGGAGGAGCTGCGCTTACAGGAGGAGCCGCTTTAACAGCCGGCTGCTGAATTTTGGATTCCTGCGTCATTTTATTTTCAAGCTTTTTCATTGATTTTTTCTTTGATGCTTTTTCAGCGTTTGATACTACCGCGCCGAAAATATAGAAAATTGCTATTAAAAGCAACAGCATTCCGAGAACTATAACTATTCCGGCAATAACAACCGTAGCGGTAAAACCTGAATCTGTACTCGGTGCTAACATTGTAATCGGACTCAACACGAATTCCCCCATTTTGTAAATGATAGTGTTATTATAAATCATATTATACAATATTTCAACGAAAAATTTGATTTTTTTTAAATATGTCAAAATGAATAAAAATCTTAAATCTACTTGATTTATTTTTTGATTAAGCGTATAAT
>JBJEPL010000176.1:0-2980 GCA_051881215.1 Eubacterium sp.
AAACCGTATATTCAATTCCTTTATATATAATACTTTCTTTGGTATGCGTATCCGAATCTATATCCGCCGGTACACCTGAAGGATATTTTGAAACATAAATGGTTTTTCCTTCTGAATTGTTGTAAGTAAATTCCTGAAACCCCGTACTTATAAATTCGTTATTTTTTATGAATCCGTCAGGAATGTATCCTACCGTAAGGTCCTCCTTCAAATCACCCGTATAGCCGCCTTCAACCTTATAGGTGTAATGGTCAGTATATATCTGAACATAGGGCTTTCGAGAGCCTATGGTTGCGTTAACGGTTGTTGCAATGACAAGCGAAAGAAGAATTGCGGCAATTAATATAATTCTTGCACTGCGCTTTGTAAGCCTGTGATATTTGTCATTTCTCATTTTTGAGAAAAGCCTTTTCATCTCTTTTTGATGGCGCTCTGAAAACGGGTAATCCTCAATGTCATCGGGAATTGAGTCAACCCATCTGTTTAAAGAGATTAAGCAGGCACCCTGTAGATTATCCATTATTAATCCTCACCAACCATCTTTTTTAGCCGTTTTCTTATATACTCAAGCCTTTTTCTGACCAATGCGTCGGATATATTATAAACCTGTGCGATTTCGCTGCTCTTATATCCGAATACATATTTTAAATACAGCATATTTCTGTCCTCATCGGGCAGCATATCAATAATACTGCTCAACTCAACCTCGCCGTATACATTATCTGTTGAGCCAAAAGGCACAATATCCGTATTGCTGTTGAAATAGCGGATTATTTTTTCTTTTCTGTATCTGCTTATTGCTATACCCTGGGCAATTGTTGAAACATAGCATTTTGTTTCGGGAGTATTGACCTCGCCTATTTTGTCAAAATGTTTAGCTATGTATAAAAAGGTTTCCTGAACGCAATCCTCTGCAATTTGCTCGTCATCAAGCTTTTTCAGCGAAATCCACATAACAAGGCTTTTATACCTGTCATAAAGCTCCTGAAATCTTGTTTTGCTTTCAGGGTCGTCAATAAGACTTAAAAATTCTATTATCATATAACTATATCGCTTTTAAAGACCGTTTTGTGAAAAATTTTTTTATTTTTTTAAAAATTTTTATTCGGAAAGTATTCTTGCTTTGATTTCCTTTTCAATATCATCAAGAGCTTTTTTTGATGTAAGACCTATATCAATTGTAACTACTTTTTCATCTTTAAGAGTAAGTATTACCTTTGACTGCCTGTCGGTAAAGTTTTTAACAAGGCTTGCCTTTTCATCCTTTTCGGTTTCCACGCTGACAATTTCGCTGTAATCAAAAAGATTATTTTCGTCAATACCCGTAAATTCCATTTCATCCTCGCGGAAAACAACACCGTTTGAAAGAATTTCTTTTGTTACAAGTATGGCAACTATAATTGCAAGCACCTCAACGGCTGCAAAGAAAATAGCTCTCATTGACCGCTGTTCAATAACCTTTTCCACTGCAAATATTCCGTAACCGATAACAGCGATATCAAGTACCGCAACTACTGCGCATGTGATTGGTGATAAAACCCTTATAAATTTTTCTTTCATTTGTATTTTCTCTCCTTAAAATCGTTAAGTAATTGTATATTGTCTGCCTTAAACTCCTTTTTGTTAAGGTAGTCAAGCTCATTTGCCGAACTGAAATTAAACTTCAGCTTGTAGCTGTAAAGCGCCTGTCGGTATCTTCCCTTATCCGTGCCGTATTTTCCGTCGCCGTAAAGGGGATGCCCTATATGAGCAAGGTGGGCGCGTATCTGATGAGTTCTGCCCGTTAAAAGCTCAATCTCAAGAAGCGAGGCGTTGTCATAATAATCAAGAACAGTATATTTTGTTATGATTTTTTTTGAATTTTCCACCGGGGCGTCTGTGACCGTTACCATATTTTTCTTTTCGTCTTTTGTCAAATAAGCGGTCAGCGTTTTTTCGGGTACTTCCATTTTGCCTCTTACAACGGTGAGATAATATTTTTCAATCTCTCTTGATTTAAGACTGCTGTTGAGAATTTTAAGCGACTGCGAATTTTTAGCGGCAATAACAATTCCGCCTGTATTACGGTCAATCCTGTTTGCAAGCGACGGTGTAAAGGTTGAAGCGTCGGGATCCCATTCGCCCTTTTCGTAAAGATATCTTTTAACCCTTGCAACAAGATTATCAATATAATCCTTTCCGTCGGGGTGGCAGAGAATACCTACCTTTTTGTTAAGCAGAATAATATTGCTGTCCTCATAAATTATGTCAAGCTCGTTTGACGCTTTCATAAAATCATAATGCTTTTGCTTTAATTTTAAAACATCATCATTTAAATAAAGCTCAAGCAAGTCGCCCGTGTTTAGTATCTGCTCGGGAGTGCACCGCTTTTTGTTTACCTTAATATTCTTTTTTCTTATTTGCTTATACATCAGCGATTTCGGCAGGGACTCAAAGGTTTTGGCGATAAACCTGTCAACTCTCTGACCCGAATCGTTATTACTTATAATAAAACTTTTCATTAAATGTTATTTTTTACTGTCCTCAAGCTCCTGAATTTCCTTATAGAAAATGTTTGCTTTAACATAAACCTGAATAAATCCCTTAATTACCTCGGCAAGCTCGCCTTTTTTATAAGGGTTTGCAAGAATATGCTCGTCGTCATCTATCGCAAGCGGACCCTTTTCGGGGTCGTCAAAGGTAGGCATAAGCGAATAGCTTTCCTTTGTTTTAACTATTGAAATAAGCGTGTAATCGGCAGTTGCGTTAACAAAGCCCTTTTTCTTTGTGTATTTTTCGATAGTTGAAACAGGGGAGGCGTCGTTGTGCTTTTTTGTATAGCAGTGAGAAATTACCTCCTCAATAAAGCTTTCAAGCTCGTCGTCTGTATAGGGAGCTTTAAGAAGAACTACCTTATCTATATCTGCAATTCCGTATTTATCGCTTTCTCCGCACGGAATTCCTATCATATCTTCACTTTCGTCGGTATAGACGGATATCG
>JBJEPL010000177.1:0-10250 GCA_051881215.1 Eubacterium sp.
CAGCTTGAATTCCTTGTATCAAATATTCAGTGGTTCAATAAAGCAGACCCATCTGCTGCTACCTGTTATTACAGAAACAGTACAGGTCTTAATGCTTCTGCAGAGCTTTTAACCTATAATTCAGCTTTTGTAAGTGATTGGAATTCAGGCATCAACGGATGGAGTAACGAAGATACTTTAGGTTACGGAAGCGCTGAGTACGGCAGAAAAGTAATGAGTACTTATTTCGATGACCCTGCTAACTATACAGATACTTCATATAAGACCGGTCTTGTTAAACCGTTCCAGTATATCGGTAACGGCGGTAACGGTGATGATGGTTCAGGTAATGAGCTTACAAACGAATGGAACGGTAAGATTACACTTGCAGGTAAAGATTCTCTTGCAAAGAGAACTGATACTTCCTCTGCCGAGACATACGCTAACTTTGTTTTTGAAAAGGGTGTATATAAGCAGAATACAACCTACGGTTACTACGGCGGTGAAGAGGTTTACTCATACTATAACATCGGCGTAAGCACTTGCGATAAGGGCGCTGTTCGTTACTTTGCCGAAAACTTCCTTAATAAGACACTTGATGTTCAGTATAATGAAGACGGTACAATCAAATCAATAGAAGCTACAGGCGATATTCAGTCAGGCTTGTATTCAGTATCTTCCTACAGAGAATATCTTGACGCAATTGCCGAAGCATATTGGTTCGTTGAGAACACTCATAACACAACATATCAGAACAATACATTAGAATATTCAACAGCTTATAATGCTGATGGTACTCCTATCTTCGATGTTAGCATTTCAGGCTCGGATATTTTCCAGACTGGAACAACAAATACCGACCCTGTTCAGGCTGAAATTATCTATAATGTAATTACAGCTTATAACAACCTCTTTGAAAAAGAGAACTATACTTCTGCTGAAAATGATTATGCAGATGCAGTACAGACTCTTGAGGTTGCTATTGCAGACGGTAACTATACAAGCGAATCTCTTGATAATTTGCAGAATGTCCTTGACGATGCTGCACAGTATTTTGATTACTATACAGATTCATCGGATACACAGGGCAAATCAGATTACTGGAGATATGCAGAGCTTACAGGTTCTGAATATAAAGAGCTTAAAACTTTAATTGATGCTTATACATCTGCTCTTATGCCTATTGTTGATACAACACAGCTCGAGCCTGTAATTGAAGAAAAGGCACCTGTTCGTGATTCAGGTATTTATATTGACGATGTTCAGACATATACCATGGCAAGCTGGCTAGCCCTTGATAAGGAGCTTTCATTATCAGAACAGCTTGTAGCTGACAGTGCAGACGCTCCAAGGCTTATTGCCGGTCCGGTAGAAACTGTTGAATTCCAGGGTGTAACCTATGAATATCAACCTGTTCCGGAGGATATTGAGGCTAACTATACTGACCTTCAGATTGATGTATATGCCGAAGATGAAATTCTTCTTCCTATGGAGCTTACTCCGGTTGATGATCCTTCAACCTATGAATCATTTGACAATGTTGTTGAAATTGTAACAACCTTGGATAGAAATAAGTTCACTGACGAAGGCCTTGCAAAGCTTGACGCTCTTGTTGAGCAGTTGAATGAAGGTGTTGACAACAGCGCTTCTGTTGATGAGTCACTCAAGAACAAGTATGTTTATGCTTCTGCTGACAATGTTGCAAGATATGAGGCGGTTCTCGGTGTTGATCTTACAGGTCAGAAGCTCAGAATGACTTCAACTAATGAAACAGACCCGTTGACTGCAGCCCTTCTTGAGTTAGTAAATACTCTTAATGCTGATTTTGTAAAGATGTTTACAGCTCAATTGAATGTTCAAAAAGAGGGTGACAGCGCTTCACTCGGAACAACTACAATTACTCTTCCTTACGGTGAAATGTTCAATCTTGATATCAGCGATATCTTAACAAGTAACGGAATTGATTCCGATACAGCAACTGTTGTTAACTGGTCAGCAACTCTTTATGATGGAACAAGCGTTGATTACAATGTTGATACTGCTTCGTTTACAACTGACCCAACAGGTTCACAGAAGGTGGCTGCCGTAAGCGGTACTCTTCTTCAGAGAAAAGCTGATACTAATGTTGCTATTTTGGCAACAATTACAAATGATACCGAAGCACTGACAAAGACAACTGTTAAAATCTACGATGTTTACAACAGACTTGTTGATGTTGAGTATGTTGCTGAAGCAGAAATTCCGGCACAGGGTATAGTTACTACTCTTACTCTCAACGGTAATGATATTCAAGCAAAGGTAATTCCATTCTACAACTTCAGCGGTTGGACAGTTTCTGCTGTCGTTGACGGTGTTGTAACAGTTAAGCCTAATTATTCCGCTGAGCCGACTTACACGTTTGTAATTCCTGAAGGCGCAGTATTGACAGGTGGAACTGAGCTTGCTGAAGCTAATAGCTATCAGGCTCTTTATGACACTCCTCTTACTATTGCCAGAGGTTCAATAGTTAACTTCTTTGCTTGGGCAGTTAAGACAGCAGATGGTAAATATCAGATTGCTTCTTACAGTCAGACATACAGCTTCTTTGCTTGCGCTGATGAAGAGTATGTTCCGATTACAAAGCTTGGAAATGTATTCTATGTTGGTGTCGGCGATGATAAAACAGCACTCGATCCGTTATTGATTGAAAATGCTTTGCCTGAAAACAGCTTGGCTGATATATCAGACAGTGACTATATTCTTACAAAGCTTTTGAACAAGGATCCTTTCGTTGCTATTCAGAATACATCAATGACCAACAGCAATACAAAGGCTCGTGTATATGTAAGAGTAACAGAAGGCAGCAGTTCAAGTCTTACCGGTTACGGTGTTGTTTATAAAGCAGGCGCAGTAACATCAAATGACGGCTTTACAAGCGGCGAGGCAGGCGTTTATACTCGCCCTGTCGACAATATGCTTGATTCAGGTCAGTTTGTTGTAACGCTTACAAAGTCCACAGGATTTACAAAGTCTGTTTCATTTAGAGCTTATGTAACTTATGACTTTAGTTACACCTTTATAAGCTCAACAACCGGAACTACCGAAACTGCTCAAATCAGTGCAATTGATTATACTGATTATGCAATTGCCGAATTATAAGTTTAGGAGGTACAATAATTATGAAAAAGAAATATTCAGCTCCTGAGCTTTATGTTGAAAAATTCCTGCTTCCGAATTCTGTAATTACTACTTCAGGCGGTCTTGAAGACGGTGACACAGATATTCCTATCGACGGCGGAGAATTCTAAAAACTTAATTAAAGACAGCGGAGAAATCCGCTGTCTTTTTTTATCTGCTTAATTTAAAATAAATTATTAATATTGTAAATATATTATTAACAAACTCTTGACCTGTAAGTATGATAAAACTATAATGTATCTAATAAATATTTAAGGAGCAATTATGGTTAAATCAATGACAGGCTTTGGCAGAGCCGTTAAAGAGATTGACGGTTATATAATTACCGTTGAAATTAAATCTGTCAATCACAGATATTTTGAATTCACATGCCGTTCTCCGAGGCAGTACGGCTTTATTGATGATAAGATAAAATCCTTTGTCAATTCCCGCGTTTCAAGGGGAAAAATTGAATGCTTTGTAGGTATTGAAGCGCTCAATACCGATTCTGCTGATGTTGTTGTTAATCATACTCTTGCAGGCGCTTATGTTAACGCTCTTAAAGAAATTGCAGATGTATACGATCTTAAAGAGGATTACGGCGCATCAACTATAAGCCGTTTCCCTGATGTCCTTGTTGTAAGAAAATCAGAAGAGGACGAGGATAAAATTTGGGAGCTTGTTAAGGGCGTCGCAGACGAGGCTATTGATAAATTCATTGAGATGCGCTCTGTTGAGGGCAGAAAAATGTTTGATGATATATATTCAAGAAGCCAATTCATTATAGATACGGTTGCTTTTATTGAGGAGCGTTCTCCTCAAACCGTTAAGGAATATAATGATAAGCTTGTTGAAAGAGTCCATGATTTACTCGGTGATGTTACTCTTGATGAGGGCAGAATATTGCAGGAGGTTGCTGTATTTGCAGATAAGGTTGCTGTTGCCGAAGAAACAGTAAGGCTTCGTTCTCATATCGAGCAGCTTCGCGATTTTCTTAACAGTGATGAAGCTGTCGGAAGAAAGCTTGATTTCCTTGTTCAGGAAATTAACCGTGAAACAAATACTATCGGTTCAAAATGCAACGATGTTCAGATTGCAAGAAAAGTTGTTGATGTCAAAGCGGAAATAGAAAAAATCAGAGAACAGATACAGAATATAGAGTAAAGATATGAATTTAGTTAATATTGGTTTTGGTAATTTGATAAATGCAGATCGCGTTATTTCGATTATTTCGCCCGAATCTGCACCTGCAAAAAGAATAGTCCAGGAAAGCAAGTCAAACGGTACTCTTATCGACGCAACCCACGGCAGAAAAACAATGAGCGTCATTATTACAGACAGCGATAATGTTGTGCTTTCTTATTTGGATTTAAAGCAAATAGCTTTGAAATTCGGCACGGAGGTGGAAAGCGATGAGTCATAAGGGGATGTTAGTTGTTTTTTCTGCTCCGAGCGGCTGCGGAAAGGATACCGTATTTAAAGAGCTTTGCAAAAGGCGTGACGATATTATTAAATCGGTTTCTGCAACAACAAGAAAGCCGCGACGCGGTGAAATTAACGGCAAGAATTACTTTTTCGTTTCCGAGGAAGAATTTAAGCATATGATTGATAACGACGGCTTACTTGAATATGCTAAATATAATAATTGCTATTACGGAACTCCTGTAAAAGGCGTTAAAAGGGCAATTGACGAGGGAAAAATATGCTTCTTAATAATTGAGGTTCAGGGAGCGCAGAAGGTTATGAAAATCTTTCCCGATTGCGTGTCAATTTTCCTTCTTCCTCCGAGTGAAAAGGTGCTTGAAAAAAGGCTTTACGGCAGGCATACCGACAGCGACGATATGATAAGAAACCGTCTTGATATAGCGAAAATAGAGCTTGCCTTTAAAGATAAATATACTTATAAAATTGTCAACGACGACCTTGATTCGTGTGTTGATGATATAGAAAAAATACTTTGCGATGAGCTTGAAAAGCGTAACGCATAAATTCAAAGGAGAAATATATATGTTTAATCCAGACTTAAAAGAAATGCTTAAGGGCTGCAACAGCCGTTACAGCCTTGTTGTAGGTATTGCAAAAAGAGCAAGAGAAATCCGTGAAGAAGCAATAGAGAGAGAGGAGCATATAGATGTTAAAACTGTTTCTACTGCTATTGAGGAAATTCTTGACGGCAAATATGTTATCGATGAGCCTGATGAGCTTAAGTCAAAATAATGAACCGCACTATTGCAACTGTTGCTGTTGAAAAGACTTTTTTTAACTACGATTCCGATTATGACTACTATGTACCTGAAGGGCTTCTTAATTCCATTAAAATCGGAATGAGAGTCAGGGTGCCTTTTGGCAAAGGCAACAGGTTAAGAGACGGAATCGTAGTTAAACTTTATACGGCAATTAATTCACAGCTCAAGGAGATTGACTCAATCTTTGATGATAAAATCCCTGTTGATGATGAGATGGTTGCCCTTGCTTTATGGCTTAAGGAGCGCTGCTTTTGCACAACCTATGATTGCCTCAAGCAGATGATGCCGAGAGGTTACGGCAAAATAGGGGACGCTTCTTCAAAAATGGCAAGGCTTCTTATTGAGAACGAGGACGATTTGCCAAAGCTTACTCAAAAGCAAAAAAGCGTTGTAAACCTTCTTTTTGATATAGGAACAGCCAATGTCAACGAGATTTGTGAATTTTGTTCTGTAGGAAAAAGTGTTTTAAAAAATCTTGAGAAATACGGCGTTATTCAGATATACGATAAGGAGGTTTACAGAACTCCTTATTCCGAAATCTGTTCTGAAGGAAAAAGAAATGATATTATTCTTACAAGCGAGCAGAATAACGCCTATAACACATATTTGAATATGATGAAAAATGACGGCGGAACCGGACTGCTTTTCGGTGTAACGGGAAGCGGAAAAACACAGGTTTATCTAAAGCTTATTGATTTTGCCGTTGATAACGGAAAAGATGTTATTGTAATGGTTCCCGAAATCAGCCTCACACCGCAGGTTCTTGCCATTTTTCATAAGAGATACGGTAAAAAGGTTGCCGTTTTTCACAGCGGTCTTTCTTTAGGCGAAAGAAACGATGAGTTCAAACGCGCTGACAGGGGAGAAGCAAAAATTGTTATCGGAACAAGAAGCGCAGCTTTTGCCCCTCTGCATAATCTCGGCCTTGTTATTATGGACGAGGAACAGGAGAATACCTATAAAAGCGAGCGTACTCCGAGATATCACGCGCGTGATGTTGCTAATTTCAGATGTAAATACAATAAGGCATTGTTTTTAATGACATCTGCAACGCCCTCTCTTGAAAGCTATTCAAATGCCGTTAAGGGCAAATATGTTCTTTGTGAAATGAACGAGCGCTACGGCGAGTCAAATCTTCCCGATGTCATAACAGTCGATATGAAATCGGAAATGAAAATGGGCAACAGAACACCCATTTCGTCAGTTCTTAAAGAGCTTTTACAGGAAACCCTTGATAATGAAAAGCAGGCAATTTTGCTCATTAACCGCAGAGGATATAATACATTTATTGCCTGTAATGACTGCGGTCATGTTATTACCTGCCCTAATTGCTCAATATCTCTTACTTATCATAGCTATAATAACCGACTTACCTGCCACTATTGCGGCTTTACGAAAAAATTGGATTCGGTTTGTCCGTCCTGCTCAAGCGAGAATATAAGATACAGCGGTTACGGTACTCAAAGAATAGAGGATGAGCTTTGCGCTTTATTCCCCAATGCGCGTATTTTAAGAATGGACGCTGATACAACTACAGCAAAATTCAGCCACGATAAGCTGTTTTCATCCTTTTCAAATCACGAATATGATATTTTAATCGGAACTCAAATGGTTGCAAAGGGGCTTGATTTTCCCGATGTTACATTAGTCGGTGTTGTTAATGCCGATAATTCACTTTATGATGAAAATTATAACAGCGCCGAAAGATGCTTTGATTTAATTACGCAGGTTATCGGAAGAAGCGGAAGAAGAGAGCAAAAAGGCAAGGCTGTAATACAGACTATTAATCCCTATAATCAAACGCTTGAATTTGCTGCAAATCAGGATTATAGGAGCTTCTTTGAAAACGAGATAGCTGTTCGTAAGATGATGATATATCCGCCTTATTGCGATATTTATTCGGTATCCTTTGTAGGTGAAAACGAAAATGATGTTGCCCTATGTGCTAAAGCTTTTTTTGATATTCTTAAAGAGGTTAATGAAGATAACCATGAAAAGCTGATTGTTCTCGGTCCGAGTCCCGCAAAAATATCAAAGCTGAATAATAATTATCGTTACAGAATGTCTGTAAAATGTAAAAATTCAAAAAATATCCGCACCATGTTAAATGAAATTTTAAAAAGATTAAGTAAAATAAAGAAGTATAAGGAGATTTCTGTCAGTGTTGACCTTAATCCTTATGATTTGAATTAGGAGAATAAAAATGGCATTGAGAAATATTGTTAAGCTTGGTGACCCGATACTTTACAAAAAAAGCAGACCTGTTGAAAAGTTTGATGACAGGCTTGCAACCCTTATTGATGATATGCTTGAAACAATGTATGACGGCAACGGCGTCGGTCTTGCTGCTGTTCAGGTAGGTATTCTCAAAAGAGTTGTTGTTATTGATATCGGAGAAGGGCCTATTGAACTTGTAAATCCTGAAATTACTATGTCCGAGGGTGAGCAGATTTCACAGGAGGGATGCTTGTCATTACCCGGCAAATGGGCTGATACCTCAAGACCTCAAAAGGTTCAGGTAAAGGCGCAGGACAGAAAAGGAAAATGGCATGTCTTTACCGGCGAGGATTTAATGGCAAAGGCATTTTGCCATGAAATCGACCATCTTGACGGAATACTGTTTACTTCCCATATAGTCGGCGATTTGAAATCAGAGTAATTTGGTGATTATATGAAAATTGTTTTTATGGGTACTCCTGATTTTTCCGTGCCCTGTTTAAAAAGATTAATAGAGAACAGGTATGAGGTTTTAGCGGTTTTTTCACAGCCTGATAAACCGGTGGGAAGAAAGCAGATTATGACCCCACCTCCGGTTAAAGCTGTTGCAGTTGATAATGGAATAACCGTATATCAGCCCCAATCCTTAAAGGCAAATGATGTTATTGAAGCATTAAATGATTTGTCTCCCGATGTCATAATCGTTGTTGCCTACGGAAAAATTCTGCCCAAGTCTGTTTTGGATATCGCAAAATACGGCTGCATAAATGTTCACGCATCTATTTTGCCTTATTATCGCGGCGCAGCGCCTATTCAGTGGTCTGTTTTAAACGGCGATAAAGAAACAGGTATATCAATTATGCAAATGAATGAAGGGCTTGATACGGGAGATGTTCTTTCTGTCGTTAAAACCGATATAGATATTAACGAAACCTCTGAAGAGCTTTTTGAAAGGCTTTCTGTTTTAGGTGCGGACGCGCTGATTGATTGCCTTGAAGCTTTGGAAAAAGGAAATATTAAACCCGTAAAGCAGCCTGACGGTGATTTTGGATATGCACAAAAAATTACAAAATCGTTATCTCCTATTGATTGGAGCAGATCGGCTTTTGAGGTTCATAACAAGGTAAGAGGTCTTCAAACCTGGCCTTGCGCCGTAACAACAATTAACGGCAGAAATGTAAAAATTCATAAAACAGTTCTTTCGGATAAAACAGGTAATAAACCGGGTCAGGTTGTTGATAATAAGAATGTAATTTCTGTTTGCTGCGGAGACGGCAAATGTGTTGATATACTTGAGCTTCAGCTTGAGGGTAAAAAGAAAATGGATACAAAAACATTTCTTTTAGGTAACTCTGTTGAGCTTAATACAGTTTTAGGAGAATGAATATGGGAGCATATTTTTCATATTATCTTACCGGATACATTATGATACCGGTGTTCTTATTTGCGTTATATTGCCAATTTAAAGTAAAAAATACTTTTTCAAGGTATTCAAAGGTTAATAACAGAAGGGGAATGACCGGAGCCGATGCCGCTTATAAGCTTCTTATGCTAAACGGTATTACCGATGTTAAAATTAAGCAGATTCCCGGTTCTTTAACTGATTATTACGACCCGAAGAAAAAGGAAATATGCCTTTCACAGGATGTATTTGCATCTCGAAGCGTTGCCGCTATCGGTGTTGCCTGCCATGAGGCCGGTCATGCCTGTCAGCACGCTCTCGGTTATGCTCCTCTTAAGATAAGAAATGCTGTTATTCCAATAACGCGTATCGGCTCATTTTTAGGTGTTCCTCTTGCTTTAATAGGTATGATAATTTACAGTGACCCGCTCATTTATGCAGGACTTATTCTTTATTCAGCAGTTGCATTGTTCCAGCTTATTACTCTTCCTGTTGAATTTAACGCTTCTAAAAGAGCCTTGCAGACAATTGAGTCAAATGCTTTTTTAGAGGGCGATGAATATTACGGCGCTAAAAAAGTTCTCACATCAGCCGCTCTGACCTATGTTGCCGCTTTGGCATCTGCACTTGCAACACTTTTAAGATTATTTCTTATATTAAACAGAGGTAACAGAAATTGATTAAAAGCTCAAGGCTTATTGCTTTTGAAACCTTATATAAGGTTTTTTATGATTCGTCATATTCAAATATTGCACTTGATAAAGCATTAAATGATACCGACGAGGATAAAGCGTTTATATCTGCTCTTGTTTACGGAGTAATTGAAAGAAAAATAACGCTTGATTATTTTATAAATAAATATCTCACATCAAAGCCAAAGCCGAAGATTCTTGTTATTCTCCGTCTCGGTGCTTATCAGCTTCTTTTTATGGATAAGATTCCAAACAGCGCGGCTATTAACGAAAGCGTAAAGCTCACTAAAGATATTAAGCAGGATTATTATTCTAAGCTTGTCAACGCTGTTTTACATAAGATTGACAGGGACAGAGAAATTCCCGATAATCCATCAATTAAATATTCTGTTTCAGAGAATTTAATTTCTATGTGGAATAAGCAGTACGGCGAAGAAACGATTAAAGCTTTTTTGCCAAATGTTAACGGCAGACCCCCTGTTTTTGCAGTGCCAAACGCTCTGTATGTTGACGCAGACGAGCTTCTTTATGAGTTTAATTGCGAAGGTATTGAGATCG
>JBJEPL010000178.1:0-10234 GCA_051881215.1 Eubacterium sp.
AGAAAAAATGAAAATATAAATATATGCCATATTGCCGACTGTCACGGCAGAAGAAAATCCTCCTCTGAATCGGGTAAATATTTCAATGAAGATTTAGATCTGCTTATCCTTAACGGTGATATTTCTCATACCTGCTCAATGGAAAACCAAATTCTCTTGAATTATAAAATTGCCTCCGATATTACAGGCGGTCATATACCTGTAATTATTTCAAGAGGAAATCACGATTTGCGTGGTAAAAAGGCGGAAAAGCTTGAATATATGTTTCCCACATCTAACGGCAAGTCTTATTACACTGTTACAATAGGAAATATGTGGTTCTTACTGCTTGATTGCGGTGAAGATAAGGTTGATACGCACCGTGAATATCACTCAACCGTTGCTTTTCACCCGTTTAGAGAAGAACAAACTCTTTTTCTTAATGATGTTATAAAAAAGGGTAAATATAACGACGACAATATTAAATATCGTTTTGTCATCTCTCATATTCCTTTCCCGATTCGAAACACAGAATCTTTCAAAAATGATGAAAAGCCCTTTGACATTGAAAATGAAATTTACAACGAATGGTGTAATATCATTAACGAACATATTAAGCCTCAATTATTTATCAGCGGACATCTTCACGAAATTGAAGTTGTAGACAAGGCTGACGAAAGAAACACAAGAAAAATATGCTGTGATATTCTTATAGGAAGCACACCGGCGGGAACTGACGACTTTATAAGTGCTAATTTAACAATTAACAGTAACAATTGCTCTGTCGTATTCAACAATAAAAGACGTAGTATTGTAAAAGAAAACAGCATAGAATGGTAGGTTGGTATTACACTAATCAGAAATTAATTATGGAGTAAATATTTTGATAAAGCTTATTGCAACAGACCTTGACGGCACATTTTTTGACAGTGACCATGTAACAATACCACAGCGAAATATTGACGCTTTTAAAACGGCGCACGATATGGGCATTAAGACTGCCGTTGCAAGCGGCAGGTCAAAGGCTCTTTCAATGAATATTTTAGATAAACTGCCGTTTCTTGATTATCTGATAGCTTCCAATGGAGCGATTGTATATGATCTAAAGAATAACAAGGTTATTTCAACCCGTCTTATGGACAATTCCTTAGCCTTAAAAATTCTTAAAATACTTGAAAATTACGATGTGCCCTATGATGTTTTCTTTGAAGGCGGTTGCTATATAAATGAAAAGGGATCCGAAAGATATGACAGGGAGCATCTGCCCCCGTTCTTATGGCGGATTTACGGCGGTAAGGTGACTGCGATTGAAAGCTTGACTGAGCTAATAGGTAACAAGGACGTTGAAAAAATTAATTTTATAGAATTAACGTCTTTTCAGCGTAACCGACTGAGGAAAAGCTTTTCGGAGCTTGGAAACATTTACATTGCCACATCGAACGATCACAATATGGAGATAAGCCATCCCGATGCAAACAAGGGCACGGCGTTACAAGTTCTTGCAAAGTCACTTAACATCACAGGAGAAAACGTTATGTGCTTTGGAGACAGCGAAAACGATTTGGAAATGCTGAAATTTGCCAAATACTCCTTTGCTATGGAAAATGCCTGCGACCACGCTAAAGAATGTGCCAATTTCATTACCGCACCCAATTACGAGTGCGGAGTTGCAGACGCTATTGATAAATTGCTGATATAAAATTAAATTACTCACTTGCAACATACCACAAGAGAGTTTTAATGTTCGGCTTTATCTATAGTTTTTTTTAGAAGTTCTATGAGGAACTGATAAACTTAGTTTACGCTTAAAGCATCTAATTTTTCGTTTGTTGTACCCATTGTCCAATTACTTGCTTCCTTTGCTGGTGTTGCAATTAGAAACAAAATTGCAAAAAGCGAAAAAGCGGATATGAATAGTGATTTATATTTTCTGTTATAATAAATTCAGGCTCAAGGATTGTATTTTGCTCCTTGAGCCTTTTGTTATGTCGAGAAATGTATGAGCTTGTTCTTTCGCTTGTTTTCGGTTTTAAATCACGTAATATGTTTGGACGAGACGCCCATTTGACTCCCACTGATATTTTTTATATAATTGAAACAGATAAATCGCAAATTTACAATGTGTTATTATATCAAATATCCGTAGGGGACGGGTTGTCCGTCCCGAATAATGCGGACAGGGAAAACCCTGTCCCTACGATATATCAATAACATTATTTATGTCGATAAATTCCAATTTGTAGAGCAACTATTTATTGTCGATAGCACAAGAATTAAGGCTCAAGGATTTTGTTTGTTCCTTGAGCCTTTCGTTATGCCGAGAAATGTATGAGCTTATTCTTTCGCTTGTTTTCGGTTTCTGTAATTAGGCTTTGCCTGTTATCATTTTCTGCCTTTGGCAACATAACATTACCACAAGCGTTTTCATATATCCAGAAAATTATTGATTTAATGAAATTAAAATGATATAATGCTATAAAGATAAATCAATTTTTCAGTGAGGATAAGCTATTATGAAAAATAAAATATTGGAAGAAATAAAAAACTTAGGAATAAAGGAATTCGAAAGCTTAAATTCGTTAAACTTATTGGACGGTAGTTATTTGAACTTGGAAGTACCATTACCTAATGGAAATAAAACAAAACTGCTCAATGACGACAAAAAATACTACGCAAATCAAATTGATATTGCAGGCACTGATAGATGCTATGGTGTTGCCGCTGATGACAGATTTATTGTTGTATACAAATACGGTTGTGAAGGGGCAAACGCAGAATTAGTTTTGATTAAACAAATTAGTGTTGCTAATAACTAAACCAACAAATTATTATTTATAGATTTGAATGTCACCTTTGATGGAAAATTTCTATCAAAGGTGATTTTGTTTCAGCAATTTTTCTTTTTGAATTTGATAAAAGGATTTTACAAAAAAATCGTTGAACAAATCAATATAATTTTCAAGAACAACCAAGTCACCATCCTTAAAAAAGAATATAATGCTTCCTTTTCATAAATTTTGTAATACTGACATAAAATTACGCCCTTGCAGTAGCATAACATATCAGCATACATCGAAGCCATAGTGTAAACCCTGATTTTGTATCATCTGTTGAGCGTTTCACGGTTACAATGACAAACGGTGTTAAGCTTCCCGTTCCCACAAATAAATTCAATGAGGTACGTGATGCTCTCATCAATTTTCAAAACATAGTGCGTTAATCGAGTAAAACTCTCCACCTATGAGCATGCGCCTGCTTATAGGTGAATACTGCAACAATTACCGCATCCAAACAAAAACAAAACTGACTCCGCTTGAAAAACGAAATCAGTTTGTTGCTTAAAATTAAATTTTCTGCCATAGACCTGCTTTTTTGTCTGTTGATATCGCCCTTTAGGTGATATCTTTTTTGTTTTTAACATTATGCTATTGCGAAATAACATTATTGCAATTATCGGTTTTGATTTGCTTGCTTGCTGAAAAGCTGTTTTCTTTCAGATAAATATTATCAGACGCTTTTGCGGTTATGCAGTAGCCCTTATACTTTTTAAAGGTATTACCGATTATTTTGATATTTTTATGTACTGCGCCTGCATACCTGCTGTTTTCGGGTTTGATGAGTATTGGTGTTGCGCCGCAGTAATCAAAGGTATTGTTTTTTATGGTTACATTACGGCACATACCGCTTTCATACCAGCTTTTTGCATCATCGGAAAGCAAAATACCACTCATTGATGTGCTGACAAAATGATTATTTTCAACATTTACCCTGCCCCTTGTTGTAATAAGCAGACCTCTTGTAATAATCCTTGTCATCGTGTTATTGATAAAATCAAGCTCAGGGCAGGCGCTTATATCTTCAATTACATTACCGACCTTTGCATTATCCGTATCACTCACATTAAGCCTAATTTCATATTCATTCAAAAGCTCTGATTTTTCAATAACAGCCGTGCCCTCCTCAAGAAGCGTTTCGGGATTGATATATGCAATTGTATCTCCCTGTCTTAATGGGTTAAAGCCATGGGACTGCGGATGCATAAAGCGGACCGTAAGCTGATTATTCTCAACACCTGTAATTTTAAAATGAATACCGTGAACATTTAAGCTATCGTCGCCGGCACCGTCAAAATAGCTGTTCTTAACTGTCACCTTGCCCCTGCACATGCAAATCTGAATAAAATCGGCGACAGACGCCATTTTCCTTGCAGAGCCCTTTTCGGGTGAAAATTCAACGCTGTCAACCGTGATATTTTCAGTATCCTGCGCAACAAGAGCAAGAGAATAGTTAAACCGCTGTTTGATATTTTCCAAAGCAACATTTTCGCACCTGTTTACAAATATTCCCGCAAACTGACGGCGCACATCAAAGAGATAAAAGCAGTCGCCTTTTTTAAATCTTGCAGTATTTGAGTAGTAAGCACGGAATTTTCTGCTGTCCAAACTTTTAAATTTAACAGCGGAAAAAAGCGGGTGATGAACTCTTATGATTTTGTTCGGCGTTGCTTTTCTTATAAGACCTATCCAATAGGCATTAAGCGCATTTTTATCAGCGTTGACACGGTAATCCCTGCCGTAAAAGACGAGCTTGCTGCCTTCAAATTCATATTGGCTGTCGCTGTCGATTTCAAAATCGACGGTGAACAATCCTTTGCCGACAACCTTAAGCTCGTGCATATCGGGGTGGCTGTGGCGAATTTCAATATTCTTAAGAGTGATATTTTTGCAATTCTCCAATGCAATATTTGTCACCTTTCCGTCAATGACAAAAACAGAATCTCCGCCGTCAAAGGTAAGGTCGCAAACACCGCCAAAGTAAAACGGCACGGCATTGATATGAGGCGTTTCATCGGGAGAAAACTCCTTATCCCCAACGGTATTGGTAATATAAAGCATATGCTTTTCGCACTTTTCGCTGTTGATATAATATGTGCCTTTATTAAAAACAACCGTCTTTTCGCCGTCAATTGCTTTTAAATGAGAAAGCAGTTTTATTAGATTTTCGGTAATATCCTCATTAGGATAAATATTGAATTCACAAGCATTAACTGTTTGCATATACATACCTCGGCATTTTTATTTGACAGGCGTAGGCAATGAAGAGCAATCACATTGTTACGCCGTTTTTGAATATTGCGATTTCACGAAAGCCGTTTTTTTCGTTTTTCGTTTGCTTTGAGTTAACTGTTTCGATGATTAAATCAAACAGACTGTTTTCATCTGATGACTGCGCGTCAAAATCAATCCAGCCTTTTTTCTTTTCGGCAAGAGCCGAATTAGAGGCAATTTTAACAGTCGGTACCGGCGCACCGAGAGGAGTCCCCCTGCCTGTTGTAAACAAAATGAGATGGCAGCCGGCAATCGTTAAATTTGTTACGGCAACTATATCATTTCCCGGGCCGTTCATAAGATTAAGCCCTGCTTTTTCAGCGGTATCTCCGTAATCAAGAACAGCAGTAACAGGCGCAGCTCCGCCCTTTTGAACACATCCGAGGGATTTTTCCTCAAGCGTTGTAATACCGCCGTCTTTATTTCCGGGCGAGGGATTTTCGCTTACAGGCTGATTATGGGCAATAAAATATTCCTTGTAATTATTTATCAGGTTAACCGTATCGTTAAACACGGCTTCGTTTACACAGCGGTTCATCAGTATCTGCTCGGCTCCGAACATCTCGGGAACCTCCGTAAGCACGGCTGTAGCTCCCATTGAAACGAGCCTTTCTGTAATTCTTCCGCAAAGCGGATTTGCCGTTATACCCGAAAATCCGTCGCTTCCGCCGCACTTCAAGCCGATTTTAAGCTTTGAAATCGCAACGGGAGTGCGCTTATCCTGCTTTGCAAGGCTTTGCAGCTCGGATATTATTTTTATTCCCTCTTCAATTTCATCATCAACATCCTGGGAATTTAAAAAGCGTATTCTTTCTTCGTCATATTCGCCGAGCACCTTTTTAAACTCTTCAATATAATTGTGCTCACAGCCGAGTCCGAGCACAAGGACTCCGCCTGCATTGGGATGCTTAACAAGTCCGCAGAGGACCTTTTGCGTTGTTAACAAATCTCCGCCGAGCTGACTGCAGCCGTAGGGGTGAGTAAAGCACAACGCGCCCGTTTTTTCTGCAAGTCTTTTCGCAGAGCCGTTTATACAGCCGACTGTCGGGATAATCCAGATATCATTTCTTATACCGATTTCTCCGTTTTTGCGCACATAAGCGTTTATCATAACAGGCTTTATATTTTCAAGCGGCTTTAAATCAGGAGAATATTTATATTCAAGCTTGCCCGAAAGAGCGGTTTTGAGATTATGGGAATGAATATGCTCCCCCTCTTTAATATCCTGCGATGCAACGCCTATAACAAAGCCGTATTTAATAATTTCTTCGCCTTTTTTTATATCTCTTACGGCATATTTATGCGCGTTTTCAAGGCAGACCTTAACATTATCATTCGGGTGAATTAAGACATACTCCATTTAATTGCCTCCCTAATGCCGTCATTATGTATTTTGGCAAGGCTTTCGTTTATAAGCACCGCCATACCGCTTAAATCCCTACCCCACAAATTTGTGTTTGAAAGGATTTCACAAGCATCTTTTTCCTTTATAAAATCAACGGCATATTCGTTGTCCGTTACATCATTGGTTTTGTAATACTCAATAAGGCACGCAAGCGAGAAAGCAAGCTCCTTTGGCAGAGAATTATTTTTATCAATATAATCTGTAATGGTTGGCAGAACTCTTGCTTTAAATTTGCTGACGGAATTAAGCGAAATTGATTTCCATAAATGACTGATATAAGGATTTGCAAAGCGCTCTAAAACCGCATCTGCAAATTCACTGCTTTCCTTTTCTTTTCCGAGTGTCGGCAATATGTAACCGAAAAGGCATTTGTTAAGAAAGGCATTTAACTGATCGTCCTTAATGCTTTCGCCGACCGTTTCAACACCGCACAAAAGCGACGGAAAAACAAGCGAGGTATGGGAGCCGTTGAGAATACGCACCTTCATCTTCTTATAAGGCGAAGCATCATCTGTCCATATAACATTAAAGCCTGCTTTATGCAAGGGCAGTTCATTTTCATAATCGCCCTCAATTACCCAAAGGTGATAAGGCTCCGTTGTATCAAGAAGAGCGTCACGGTATCCGATTTCATCAAAAATATTTTCCGCTTCATCCTTTGGATAGCCGGTTACAATTCGGTCAACAAGAGTGTTGCAAAAAGAATTTTCGCTTTTTATCCATTCTGCAAAGCTCTCCTCTAAATTCCAGAGCCTTGCATATTCAAGAACGCACCTTTCAAGCTCTTTGCCGTTATCGTCAATCAGCTCGCAGGCAAGGATAACAAAGCCGTTCAGGCCGCTTTTGTATCTCGCATATAAAAGCTGCGTTAATTTTGCAGGGAAGCAAGAGGCAGGAGCGTCGCTTAATTTGCATGTATTGTCAAAGCAAATTCCTGCTTCGGTGGTGTTTGTAATAATAAACCGCAGATCGGGATTTTCGGCAAGAGATAAAAAGCCGTTGAAATCAGTATAAGGATTAATTCCGCGGCTGACTGCGGTTATTTCTGTTCTCTTGCAGACCTCTTTTCCGTTATCAATACCTCTTAAAATGAGATTATATCTTCCGCTTTGCGCATTGATTTTATCGACCGTCTTGGAATTTGTGGGCGAAGCAATGACAATTTTGCCGTCATAAAGACCTTTTTTGTTCAGCGCGTCAATAAAATAATCCGCAAAACCGCGAAGAAAATTACCCGTTCCGAATTGTAAAATCTTTTCTTTCATTTTTTATCCCCGCAGATATGATTTTACTCAATAAACATTTTTAAATAAAAATTCATTGCAAAATGGCTGTTGTCAAATGAAAATGCTTCTTTAAAAATTTCCAAAGCCCTTTCCTTTTCTCCTTTGCCGAGAAGTCCGAGCGCCTTCATAAACAGGCAATGCACCTTGTTTTTTCTGTTCAAATCCTCGTCAAATACAAGAAAATCGGGAAGAGAAACTGCAAAATAATCTATCTTAACATTGTCATTCATATGCTCATCTGCATAGGAAATCAGCTTGTCAAAGCGAATATTTGCTTCATCTGTTTTGCCGAGTTTGAGCAGGGCAAGACCCTGGCAGAAAATTGTTTCCGGCGGTTGGTCGTTATAGTACATTGCGCTTTGAGGCTCGGAAAGTCCCGAGGAAGCCTTTTCAAAGCATTCATTTGATTTTTCAAAATTGTTTGATTTTTCGTAAGCAAGGCCTAATAAATAATTTTGCAGATTCTCCTGCGCTCCGTAAAGCTTGCCCTCGCCCAGATTGTGAGGATAAGAAAAGGTACGCTCTAAAAGTGAGATTGCTTTTTCGCCTTCATTTTCCGTTTTTGCCAAAGCACAGAGAGAGGCAACATATTGCGCAGGGGCTTTGCCCTCGCCTCCCTCCCAAGGATGAAAGCTGTGGGACATTAAGCAGTCAAGCGCCTTTTCATAATCGCCGTTTAGATTCAAAAGCGTTACATATTCAGTATATAAATCATCACGGGAATTAACAAGGTTAATGTGCCTTTCCAAAAATGCAAGCCTGTCTTTTGGCGGCATCTGCGTTTTTTTGTAAAGCTGGTCAAGCTCCATCAAAACTCTTGCGTCTGCTTTATCAAGCTCAAAGGCTGCTTCGAGCTCCTTAAGCGCCGATTTTTCATCGCCCTTTTTGTTGTAATATGCAAGGGCAAGATTACGGTGAGCCGTTGGAAATTCCGGCTTTTTCTCTGCCGTATTTTCCCAGCAATTAATTGCATCGTCGTAACGCTTTTTGTCATAATACAGGCAACCGAGATAATAATTTGCCATTGAGTTACTTTCATTGTGCTTTACTGCATTTTCAAGAACAAGCATATCATCAAGCCTATGCGGAAAGCATAGATAGCTGTCAGCATTTTCGCCCTTTTCAAGGTGATATTTTACTTTTTCTTTTTCGCCGCAAATTCCGTATAAATCCGCAAGATGATAATGCACTAACGGATAATCCGATTTTGTTTCTGTCAAAACCTCAATGGCCTCGTCATAAAATCCCCCTGCCTTGTATTCAAGTGCAATTTCAATGGCGGTATCAACCCTCATTTCAGGCTTTTCGCCCAAAATCCGACGGCTGATAAAGTCCATGGGGTCAAGTGTATTTGTTTCTCTTGCAAGAATTATAGCCTCATTTTCTCTGCCGAGCTTAAGCAGAATAAGTGCTTTAAGATTTCTCGCTTTATAGTTTCTGCTGTTTTTAATTATGGCATTTTCAATGTGCTCAAGTGCGGTGTCATATTCACCGTTTCTTGCCGAAATGCAGGCAAGATGATAAAATGCCGATTCCTGACAGGCATTGCTCCAGGCAGACTTATAAAAAGCGTCGTAGCTTTCGTCAAGCCTGTTTTGATAAAGCAATGTTAAGCCTAAATTATAGTACGGCTCACTGTCATAAGGATTAGGATTTGAACGGGTTAATTTTTCTATTGCTTTTCTGAAATGCTTTTCGCTTTCGGCAAAATGCCCTCTTCTAAACAAAAGCATACCGTAAGCGTTATTGAGCCTAATATCCGTATCATCTCGGTGAAGTCCCTCTAAATAGTAATCCTCTGCAAGATAGGTGGCGTGGCGGTACTGCTCAATATGTAAGCCGTATAAATATAAATCCTCTGTGGTTTTGCAGTCCTTCGGTTCGGGAGGGCATACGGCAGGAGGAGTAGGCTCCTGCTTTTTGCCGTTTACAAGGTAGTTGAGATACTGTCTGCCGTTTCTTATAATTTTTATTTCATCAGTATTTTGAGAATTGTCAATTTTTATTTCAGCGGTTTCACTTGGCAGCAAAACAACCCTTTCGCTTTGAGTTGTTTTGCCCTTTGAAATAGCCTCAACGGTGATTTCACCAACATTTCCCGAGGCATACAGATGAACTGCACCCTTTTCAAAATTCATTGTAAGGTCCTTAGTTGCGTTATGCACCGTGCCGATTTCCTTATACGGCATAAAATACTGAGTAAAGCGCTTTTCCTCCATAGGTGCAATGAAGGTGAAATCAGGCTGATTGTCGGTAAAGCATCCTGTCATCAGCTCAACATAGGGACCGTCCTCGTCTGTCAGGTTTCTGTCCCAAGCCTTGCCGAAATCACCGCAGCCCCAGGTCCACTGCTTTTTGCCCGGTGCAACATGGTGGTCGGCATAGTGTAAAATACCTGCTTTTACTCCGTCATCATATCCGCCCACAAAATTATAATCGGACTTTGCCGCCATATA
>JBJEPL010000179.1:0-10055 GCA_051881215.1 Eubacterium sp.
CGCTTCGCCACATAAATGCCGGCTCGTCTGTAATATGTATTTTGCTTAAATGTATATCGGAGAGTTTAGGAATATAATCGCAGTCGGGGGCCAGAAACATACATCCGAGATAATCCTCCAAAAAGGAAAAAATACCGTTTGCTACGCCCTGCTCAAATGTTGAAGAAATCGTGACGGAGTCCGTGTCAATATCAAGGCAGTATCCCTGACGGCTTACTTTTTTATCACCATCAACAACGAGAATAATTGCTTTTGAACCGTCATATTGTGACTGCGAAATTAATTCAACTGTATCTCCTGTCATTTTTTCAAGTGCACTTTTTAAAAATAAAGCCGAATTTTTCAGTTCAACCTTATATCTTTCTTTATTTTCATATTCATTGTTTTTGTCAAATTTTACAGTATCCAAAAAATCAGGATATACAATTTTTGTAAAAAGCAGCTTGCCGTTTTCCGCAAACGGTACATCATCGGCTTTTTTGGCTGCTGCTTTTTTTGCGAAAATTTTTTCATCATATACCTGACTTCTGTCAATAACTGCACTCTTATTCATTTCGTGCAACCCCTTTAAATTAATAGACATTGGCTCTAAAGCTAAAATAACATAAAAATACTGATTATTCAATATATCATACACCTGATTTATGAATATATTGATCAAAAACAATAACATAGTTTTTCAAAAAGCATAAAATGAATAGGTACTATATTAATGAAAGGAATACTTATTTATGGATAACTATGTTGTAAAATCACTCGAGCTTCATATGTTTTTCGGGCGTATTATGAAAGAGCATTCACTGTTTTTAAAGGCAGGCTTTACACCTGCCGATCCGTCCTTTTCCGAAAAGGCGGAATTCTATAAAAACGCTTTTGAAAAACTGCTTCTTCAGGCGGTTACACTCGGTAACGGCATAATCAGCAATGAGGTGCTGAAATCCGGTGAATTGGTTACAGACTTTACTGCCGTTGCCGAAAGACAGACGGAGCATTTTACGGGAATTCGTATAAATAAGGATATAACAAATAAGGAGCTTCGCTTAAGATGCGGCTTTCCTGAAAGCATCAGCCGTGAAAAATGCCGTCAGGTGAGGGCTCTTAACCGCAATGCTCTTAAGCTTCTTGACGGTTTAATTGCTTTTAAGGAATGTATTTTAAGAAATGTTTTGCAGTGCGATATGTTTACTGCAAATTATCCGCTTTTAATAGAGCATGTTATCAGAGAAGCAAAGCTTTACAGAAAATATGTGAAAATGCTTGAGGAAAACGGCGATTTGCCAAATGAGTCTATGAGAGAAATCGAATGCTTCTGGAATCAGATTATGATGGAGCATGCAATGTTTATACGCGGACTTCTTGACCCGTCAGAGTCAGAATTATTTAAAACGGCGGATAGCTTTGCCTGCGAATATGCACAACTGCTTAAAGCGTGCAATAATGCGCAGGATCAGACTATGCCTTCAGGCACTCTTGAAGAGACCGTAAAATTCTGCGAGTTTAAAACAGCGGGAGTAAAGGGCATTGAGCAGTGTAAAATCCGTTCAATTATATTGCCGCTTCTTGCAGACCATGTTCTGCGTGAGGCAAACCATTATATCCGACTTTTAAGCTGAACAATAATACACCTTTTAAAGCACCGTCTGAAGGTTAATCCCGAAGGCGGTGTTTTATAATTTAACAAAAGAGAGAATTTATCGGTTTTACAAAATTGTAAAATTTATTTTTTTGGTAATCGTTGCTATGTGTGATAATTTGTGCTATAATCACCTTAAAGTCATTATATTTTTCAGCTTAAGGAGGAATTATTTTGAAAGAAGCAAAAGCAATGGCGTATGTCAATATGTACGGCGTACTTGCCACTCTTGAGAACCTTTGTGAGCTTGACGACGAAGCAAAGGCAATCTGCAAACAAATCAAAAAGCCTGTTTCATTATGCTTTGATGTAACAGACGGTCCATGCTGTACCTTCCATTTTTCAAATAATGGATGCACAATGTCAGAGGGCAGCTATGGCTGTACCTGCAAGATGAATTTTTCAAGCCCCGAAAAATTCAACGACCTTATTGACAACAGCAAGCCGGGTATTCCGGTAAAGGGAATAGCGCAGGTATTATCATTCCTGCTCGGTCCTTTCACTAAATTAACAGACAGACTTACAAAGCTTCTTATGCCAAGCGAAGATGATTTAAAGAACAGAGCCTTTTTTGAGGAGTCAACTATTTTGACCTTCTATACAATCGCAGGCGCTCTTTCCGCTCTTGCTAATTCTGATTCAATTTCAAAGCAGTCTGCTCTTTATACGGTAGACGGAGATATTCAGATGGGAATTACAGATGTATGCTACGCAACTTTGAGAGTTCGTAATCATCATTTTGAAACAATCAAAGAAAAGCCTGACACTCCGAGAGCTATTATGGAATTTAACAGTATAGATCTTGCATACGGCTTGTTTACCGGTACTGCTTCAACAATGGCAGAGCTTTGCGCCGGTAACATCTATATGGCAGGTATGATTTCTATGGTTGATAACGCTAACAGAATTCTTGACAGAGTTGCTGTTTATCTTGGTTAAGGAGGAGCAGATATGAGTAAATATCCTGAATATAAGCATGAAAAAAGCGCCGAATGGTTTAGCAGAGCATTGGCAGCTATTCCGTCAGGCGTATACGGCCACCTCGGCCCGTCGGAGGGTCTTTTCCTTCCTATTACAAAATGGCCTCTTATGTCCCAAAAAGCAAAGGGTACATATTTCTGGGATGTAGACGGTAATAAATATCTTGATTTTATGTGCGCATACGGTCCTAATGTTCTCGGCTACTGCGATGATGATGTTGACGCCGCAGCCATGGAACAGCTTAAAATCGGCAACTGCACAACATCACCGTCATATAAAATGGTAGAATGTGCAGAGCTTCTTAAAGATACCGTAGCAACTGCTGATTGGGCATTCTTTATGAAAAACGGTTCCGATGCAACAACCTTCAGTGTAATGTGCGCCCGTGCACATACAGGAAAGAAAAAGATGATGTTCTTTAAGGGATATTATCACGGCGATTTCCAGTGGGCTCAAAAGGTTGACTATCCGGGTATTCTTCCTGAAGAGGTTTGCAACAACATTGTAGTTCCATGGTTTGACCTTGACGCTATGCAGGCTGCATATGACGCTTGCGGCGGCGATGTTGCAGGTCTTATTGCACAGCCTTATGACCACGGTAACTTTAAAGATAACGAGTGCGCAACTCCTGAACAGTGGAAAGCAGTTCGTAAGTTCTGCGACGATCACGGAATGGTTCTTATCTTTGACGATGTCCGCACAGGCTTCCGTCTTGATATTGCAGGCTCTGACCATTATTACGGAATTAAGGCAGACCTTATCTGCTTCTGTAAAGCGCTTGCAAACGGCTATAATATGTCCGCTGTATGCGGCCAGGAGCATATGAAATCAACTGCTTCATCTGTTGTTTATACAGGCTCATATTGGATGAGCGCAGAGCCTTTTGCCGCTTGCCTTGCATGTATACCTAAAATGAAGAGGCTTGATATTCCTAAAATGTTCAGAGAAAAGGGCATTCAGCTTACAGAGGGCCTTAAAGCAGCAGGTAAGGAGCACGGCTTTAACCTTGTTGTTTCGGGTGAGCCTGCACTCTTCTATTTGAGAATAGCAAACGACGACAGCCTTATGCTTCATCAGGAATGGATTGCAGAGTGCGTATCAAGAGGTCTTTTCCTTGCTTCACACCATAACCACTTTATGAACGCTGCAGTAACAGATGATGATATAAAGCTTGCTATAGATATTGCTGAGGATGCTTTCGGCGTAGTTGCCGCTAATCATCCTGAGTTGGATTTAATTAAATAATTTTGGGAGGGTAAATTTATGCCAGCTGATTACAAGCCATTTGATAAAGCCGAATGGCTCCGCCTTGAAAAAAAGGCTGACGAATTAAGAAGACTCACAATCCAGACAGCTGTTTGGGGAGGCTCGGGTCACCTCGGCGGTGCAATGAGCGCTATGGACGCTATGACAATTTTGTATCACCGCTTTATGAAGCTTGATGTCAACAATCCTGATTTGGAGGACAGAGACCGCTTCATACTTTCAAAAGGACACGCAGCAGTAGGCTATGCTCCGGTAATCTGTGATTACGGCTTTATGCCTATTGACGAGCTCCATATCTTTAACCTTACCGGTGCAAAAATCGGTATGCACCTTGACTGCAATAAGGTAAGAGGTATCGACTGCTCAACAGGTTCTCTCGGCCACGGACTTTCTCTTGCAGTAGGCTTTGCTCTTGCAGGAAGAGTAAAGGGTGTCGACTATATGAACTATTGCCTTACAGGAGACGGTGAGCTTAATGAGGGCTCAAACTGGGAGGCAGCAATGAGCGCAGCTCAGTTCAAGCTTTCAAATGTAGTTGTTCTTGCCGATAATAACAAATGTATGATTGACGGCAGAGTTGACGACGAAATGAAGGTTGAGCCTCTTGATAAAAAGTTTGAGGCTTTCGGCTTCAATGTTGTTCGTATTGACGGCCATAATATGAAAGAGCTTAATGACGCTATTGAGGGCGCTATTGAGAATCATAAAAACGGCGGCGACAAGCCGACTGCTATTGTTATGGATACCTTCAAGGGCGAGGGTGTAGACTTTATGAAGGATAATTACCTTTGGCACTACGGCTCTCTTGATGAAGAAATGGTTAAACAGGCTTATGCAAGCCTTGACGCTACATATAAGGCACGCTGCGAGCGTGCAGAAAAGGAGGCATAAGAACTATGGGTGGTATGACTTATACTATGACAGATACCACAAAGCTCTCAACCGCAGAGTGTTACGGTATTGCTCTTTGTGAGCTTGGCGAAGAGCACAAGGATGTTGTAGCTCTTACAGCTGACCTTGCTAAATCAACAAAAATAGGAATGTTCGGCGAGCATTTCCCTGACAGATTTTTTAATGTAGGTATTGCAGAGCAGAATCTTTTCGGTGTTGCTGCCGGTATGGCTAAAAACGGACTTGTTCCTTTTGCTTCTACATTTGCTATTTTCACGGCTGCCCGTTCTCTTGATCAGATTCATACCGATATCTGTTATCAGAATGTTCCGGTAAAAATTATTGCAACTCATGCTGGTACTTCCTTCGGTCAGGCAGGCTCAACTCACCATTCTCTTATTGATATGGCTTGTATGAGATCTCTTCCTAATATGACCGTTATCTGTCCTTGCGACGGTACCGAAACATATCATGCCGTTAAGGCTGCTTATGATATCCCGGGTCCTGTTTATATCCGTATCAACAGAGGCTTCGACCAGGTTATCTATAAGAATATTGATGATTGTAAGTTCGATTATAAAAAGGCTTCTCTTATGAACGACGGTACGGATATTACCGTTATTGCCTGCGGCTCATGCGTATTTGAGGCTATGCAGGCTGCCCGTATGGCTGAGGCTGATGCAGGAATTAAGGTTCGTGTTCTTAATATGCACACAATTAAGCCTGTTGACGAAGAAGCTATCCTTTCTGCCGTTATGGATACACGCAGAATAATTACCGTTGAGGACCACGAGGTTATGGGCGGTCTTGGCTCTGCTGTTGCAGAGGTTGTTGCTAAATCAGGTAAGGCTTGTGCATTTAAGATGCTCGGCCATCAGAATGCATTTTCAACAATAGGTCTTCAGGAAGACCTCCTTGCTATGGCAAAGATTGACGCAAACGGTATTTCAGAGGCTATTCAGGAATTAATGCACGCAGATTTCGAGGCTGATGATGCTTGGGACGATGAATTCTAAATTATGAATCATTGCCACATTATCAATTGAAAGGAGTGTATTTTATGGCAAGTGATGAAACACGCTATACCAATAAGGTCTTTATGGCAGCTGCGCTTCCGCTTTTAAAGACCATTGCTACAGATGTACCTGAATTAAAAAAGAAATTTGAAGGCGTTAATGCCATATATCAGGTTTCTGCTATGAAAAATGCCGAGGAGAAAGAGGCTACTCATTTCATCGTCGAAAACGGCGAGTGGAGTGTTAAGCTCGGTGAATACCTCGGTCAGGAGAAAATTGATGCAGAGCTTGAATTTTCTTCATTGGAAAAAATGAATGAATTTTTCAAGGGTAAGATGACTTCTCTTCCTAAAATGAAAATTAAATCCTTCGGAAAATTCATTAAATTTATGATGGTGCTCCTTAAAATGTCCTCACTTTTGGGCATTAAGGTTCCGCCGGAAAATGACGAAGAGCTTTCTCTTCTTCTTTGTAAGCTGTATTTTTATCTGCTTTCGTCAGGTATTTCACAGCTTAATAAAATGGGTCATCCGGCTATTCACGAGTGGGCACTCAAAAGCCCGGACAGATGCTATCAGTGGGCAATTGAGGGCCATCCCGAATGTACCGCTTATATGAGAGTTAAGGCAGGCAAGTCAAGAGCCGGCAGAGGCGAGTATAAACGCTCAAAGCCGTTCTTCTGTATGAAATTTGACTGCGCAACCTCTGCTCTTAAAATTCTGCTCGGTACAGGTGATATGTTCCAAATGACTGCCGATAAGCAGCTTATAATGGAGGGCGCACCTGAATTCGGTGTTCAGATCGGCGATTATATGATGATTGTCGGCGACCTTGCATCTTAATAATAAACAAAGCCTCTGCTTTTACCTTGTGTAAAAGCAGAGGCTTTTAATATATGCTTTCTTTTGCGAAGCTGATGGACTTACTGTATTTTAACGGTTGTAATACTTTTATGACAATTTGATAAGGCAATTGGTAATATTGCCTGTCTTGTCTTTTGGTGTTTTATATGGTAAAATGTATGATTAGAGGTGAGATTATGAAGGAAACGGCAGCAATAATGATTTCTTTAATTCTTTTTATAACTGTATTTTTTTCTTATACTTCAATCTCATTTGCCGAGCTTCAGACAGAGGATATTCCAAATACACAGCTTGGAGATACACAAACCTATTATTCCTTTGACGCCGCATCAAAAACGCTTGTAATCAGCGGTGAGGGGAACACCCCCAATGTCGGTAACACCAGCGCAAGTCAGCCGTGGTTTGCCTGGAGAAGCGACGGCTCAATTGAGCATGTTATTGTTGAAGAGGGAATTACCGGTATAGGCGATTATCTGTTTTATTTCGTTTCAACAGCTGATTTTCAATTTCCTTCAACTCTTAAATCCATCGGTCAGTATTCTATGGCGTATACAAATTCTGCAGGTGCGCTAACGCTTTATGAAGGCTTGGAAACAATATCGGCTAATGCCTTTTACACTTCAACCGGTTTGACAGAAATTAACATTCCGTCAACGGTAACAAGCATTGGCGCTTCTGCCTTTGAAAACTGCATATCATTGACCAATGTCGCTTTTGACGATTGGAATATGAAGGTTACTTTAAGCAAGCGAGCTTTTTATTCGTGTAGCTCTCTTAAAGAGATAACCGTTCCTAAAAGAGCGTCGCTCTCCTCTTACAGCATCGGTTATTACAATACAGTTGCAGGCTCTGTTTATGAAGACCTTATTATGTATGTTTACAGAAATTCGCCTGCCCATGCATATGCAGAAAAAAATCTGATTAATTATGTGATTCTTGATGAAGCGCCGATTAAAGAGGGCGACAGAATAGACTGCACATATTACAGCGATACCGACGCTGTATACAGCTTTTCTTTTACACCGCAGTATGACGGATATTACAATTTCTTTTCAAGCGGTGAGGTTGATGTTAACTGCTCTGTTGAGGATTCAGGGGGAAATGTTATTGCTGAGCATTCGGATATTTCCTTGAGCGACCTGAATTTCTTTATAAGCTGTTATCTTACAGCCGGTGAAACCTATACATATAAAGTGTCAAGCTATATGTCCTCCGGCGATTTTGTTGTTACACTTTTGCCGAGGGATATTTCAAGCATCAGCGCGGATTTTTCCGCCGAAGGCTCTGCTTTTGATTTTTTAAATTCAACGCTTGATATCCTTTCTCAAATACAGGATAAGCCGATTGAGGTTACATATGAAACAGGCTATACGGAAACAGTCGCTTTTTCAAACGGCGCATCGTATAACGGTAAAACAATTTCTTATTCGGCAGGCGAGGGCTATTCGGAATGGTCCTGCGGATTGAACTACGCATATGTTTCAGTAGGAGATGTATCGACTCAATTTTGCGTCAATATTATTCACTCTTATACCTCGCAAATAATTGATCCGACTCTTTCAGAGGACGGATATACATTATATACATGCATTCTTTGCGCAGACTCATATAAAGATAATTTTGTTGAAAAAACAGCAATTGAAATTTGCGGTAAAATAGTTTTAATGCAGGATGTAAACGATTATCACCCGGATAATATTCCTATGTCAAATATTGAAATAAAAAGCGGAGATGTTACTGTTGCAGTAACCGACGAAAACGGTAATTTCGGTATTTCTACTGAAAAAGGTAAATATACTTCCTTGACTGCCGTGTGCTTCTTCGGACCCGAGCGTACTTTTGATATTCCTGTTGCGGTAAACGGTGTATCCAATGTGGGGGAGATTTGTTTGATGGGTTATGATTTTAATCAGGATAATTATGTGAATGCTAAAGACTATGCATTGTTTAAAAGCATTTTCGGTGAATTTAATCCAAATGATTATGACGAAGAAAGTGCTGAAATATTAAGAACTATTGATTACGACCGTAACGGAATATTCGATGATAATGACTGGCAATGGGCAAAGAACTTCTTTACCTTCGGAAATTTGAAAAACAGAATTTATCCGCAGTAATTATAAAAGTAAAATTGACATATTTTTAGTGTAATTTTGTATTGAAATATGTTTATTTATAATATATAATATGAGAAATAAAACGCTGTAAAAACGGCTGATTGGAGGCAGTTATGAAAAAGGTTGCAATTATTATGGGGTCAGACAGCGATTTGCCTGTTGTTACCCCTGCAATTAAGCAGTTAAAGGAATTGGGTATAGAAACTGAAGTCAGAGTTATGAGCGCTCACAGAACTCCCAAACAGGCAAGTGAGTTTTCCGAATCGGCGATAGATAACGGCTTTGGAGTTATTATAGCCGCGGCAGGAATGGCTGCTCATCTCGGCGGTGTACTTGCTGCGTCAACTACTATTCCGGTAATCGGTATTCCTTGCTCGGCAAAGGTGCTTGACGGTATGGACGCAATGCTTGCAACTGTTATGATGCCTCCGGGAATACCTGTAGCCGCTGTCGGCGTTAACGCTGCTAAAAATGCCGCAATACTTGCCGCAGAAATCCTTGCTGTCGGCGATGATGAGCTGATGGCAAAGCTTCAGCAGATGAGAAAGGATATGGAGCAGCAGGTTATTGATAAGGATATTGCACTGCAGGAAAAGATTAAGGAGATATAATTATGGAAAAAAGTTTCAGTGAAAGCTATGCGGCTGCCGGCGTTGATGTAACCGCAGGATATGAGTCCGTTGAGCTTATTAAATCACATGTTAAAAGAACAATGATTCCCGGTGTTATCGGCGGTATCGGCGGATTCGGCGGTATGTTTGAGCTCAATTCCTCGGAATATAAAAATCCTGTTCTTGTTTCGGGAACAGACGGCGTGGGAACAAAGCTTAAAATTGCTTTTCTTATGGATAAGCATGATACTGTCGGTATCGACTGCGTTGCTATGTGTGTAAACGATGTTGCCTGCTCCGGCGCAAAACCGCTGTTTTTCCTTGATTATATTGCATGCGGTAAAAATTATCCCGATAAAATTGCTTCAATTGTTTCGGGCGTTGCAGAGGGTTGCGTTCAGGCAGGCTGTGCTTTAGTCGGCGGCGAAACTGCAGAGCATCCGGGCCTTATGCCAAACGAGGAATATGACCTTGCAGGCTTTACGGTAGGTATCGGCGAAAAAGATAAGCTTGTTTCAGGTGATAAGCTTGCAGACGGAAACGCCCTTATCGGCGTTGCTTCATCCGGCGTTCATTCAAACGGCTTTTCTCTTGTAAGAAAGGTCTTTAATATAACAGAGCAAAGGCTTCAGATTACCGTACCCGAGCTTGGAAAAACTCTCGGCGAGGAGCTTTTA
>JBJEPL010000180.1:0-2930 GCA_051881215.1 Eubacterium sp.
AAGCCGTCAGAGGAGCAGAAATCGGTCTTGACACACTCAACAACAAGGCGCTTGACAAATGCGATACTATAAGCAAGCTCCGCGATCAGGACGATTTAAGGCTTTTCAGTGTATTTAAGGCTCTTAAAGAGGGCGTCAGCATTGAAAAAATACACAGTATAACAATGATTGACGAATGGTTTCTTTCAAAGCTGAAAAATCTTGCTGATTACGAAAAAGAAATCAACGGTGTTCCGCTGTCAAAGCATATGTATTTAAAGGGCAAAAGGCTCGGTTACACAGATAAGGCGCTTGAAAGAATAAGCGGCGGAGCTTTGACCTATCACCGTGACTGCGTATATAAAATGGTTGATACCTGCGCGGCTGAATTCAAGGCTGAAACACCGTATTTTTATTCAACCTATGATGAGCACTGCGAATCAAGAAGTCTTGAGCAAAGCGGCAGAGAAAAGATTATTGTATTAGGCTCGGGTCCTATAAGAATAGGACAGGGCATTGAATTTGACTATTCCTCCGTTCACTGCGTATGGACTTTAAAAGAGCTTGGCTACGAGGTTATACTGATAAATAATAACCCCGAAACCGTTTCAACCGACTTTGACACAGGCGACAGGCTTTATTTTGAGCCCTTGACCGAGGAAGATGTTATGAACATTATCAAGGCGGAAAATCCGATCGGCGTTGTAGTTGCTTTCGGCGGTCAGACTGCTATTAAGCTTACAAAATTCCTTGATGAAAACAACATAAAAATTCTCGGAACCAGCGCTGAATCCATTGACATTGCAGAGGACAGAGAAAGATTTGACGCGCTTCTTGAAAAATTTTCCATATTCAGACCAAAAGGTGAAAGTGTAATGACGCTTGACGGCGCATTAAATGCCGCACATCGTTTGGAATATCCCGTTCTTTTAAGGCCGTCATATGTAATAGGCGGTCAAAATATGACTATCGCCTACACAGACGACGATGTTAAGCAGTATATGGAAATCATACTTTCACAAGGAATAGAAAATCCTGTTCTTGTTGATAAATATATGATGGGAACGGAGCTTGAGGTTGACTGCATATCCGACGGTGAGGATGTGCTTATCCCGGGAATTATGGAGCATATTGAGAGAGCCGGCGTACATTCAGGCGATTCTATTGCTGTTTATCCGCCGTATAATCTTAATGATATGATGCTCGAAAAGATATGCGATATATCTCAAAAGCTTGCGTTATCCCTCGGCACAAAGGGTCTTGTTAATATCCAGTATCTTATTTATCAGAATGAGCTGTATGTAATCGAGGTTAATCCGAGAGCGTCGAGAACAATACCTTACATCAGCAAGGTAACAGGCGTGCCAATGGTTGAGCTTGCCACTAAAATTATGGTAGGCTCAAATCTTAAAGAGCTCGGCTTCGGTACAGGCTTGTACCGTACTCCTCCGTATTACGCCGTTAAGGTTCCCGTATTCAGCTTTGAAAAGCTCAATGATGTCAACTCAAAGCTCGGACCTGAAATGAAGTCCACCGGCGAGGTACTCGGAGTAGGTAAAAATCTTATTGAGGCGCTGTTTAAGGGACTTGTTTCGGCAGGCTTCAAAACCGATTTTCATAGAAAGGACAAGCACGGTGTACTGATTACCGTTACGAAGCAGGACAGATTTGAAATAGTCAACCTTGCTAAAAAGCTTGATGATTTGGGTGCTCAAATATGGGCAACACCGGAAACGGCAAAGGCAATAGAAAGCCTTGGCATTGAGGTTAATGTTGTTAACAAGCTTCGCGAGGACAATTCAATTATGGATTTGGTTGAATCGGGTCAGCTTGATTATATTGTTTACACGGGAAAAAGCGACAAAAAATCAATTTCCGATTATATAAGGCTTCACAACAGGGCAAATCAGCTTGGCATTGCAACGATAACCTCGCTCGACACGGCGAATGCCGTTTCGGACATCATTGCCTCACGCTACAAGCAAACAAACACGGAGCTTGTTGATATCAACTATATGCGTAAAGAAAAGGGCACGCTTAAATTCTCAAAAATGGAGGGAACCGGCGACGACTATATTTTCTTTAACAATCAATGCGGTATCATCACCTGCCCCGAAAGCTTTGCGATTGAATTTTCAGACAGGCATCACGGTATCGGCGGTGACGGAATAGTTCTCATTGAAGGAAGCGACATTGCTGACGCAAAAATGAGAATTTTCAACATTGACGGCTCCGAGGGCAAAATGGCAGGAAATTCTATAAGATGCCTTGGAAAATATCTTTATGATAACAAAATGGTAAACGATACAAATATAACTGTTGAAACGGCATCGGGTGTTAAGGAGCTATCTCTTTTTACAAGAAATTCCAAGGTATCCTCCGCCGCAGTTAATATGGGCAAGGCAGAGCTTAATCCTAAAAAAATCCCTGTCAGCATAGACGCTGAAAAAATAATCGACTATGATGCAGTTATCGGAGAAAGCAGTTATAAAATAAACTGCTGTTCAATAGGTAATCCTCACTGCGTTATATTCGTTGATAATGTTGACAGAATTGATATTGAAAAAATAGGCCCTTGCTTTGAAACGGCTGATATATTCCCTGAAAGGATTAACACGGAATTTGTAAGAGTTGTTAATCCTACAACGCTCAAAATGAGAGTATGGGAGAGGGGCAACGGAGAAACCCCTGCCTGCGGTACAGGCGCCTGCGCGGCGGTTATATGCGCTGTTGAAAACGGATATTGCAACAAAGGAGAAAATATTACTGTTAAGCTTCGCGGAGGAGATTTAATTGTAAATTACTCAGATAACAAAGTAATTCTAACCGGGGACTGTAACCTTGTATATAAAGGCGAAATTGAATATTAAATTAATAAAAAAATTAAGCGGGAGACAAGGCTTTGTCAATAAAAGTGTGTAAGTTTTTTAAGAAATTAGATAATTGATGTT
>JBJEPL010000181.1:0-2930 GCA_051881215.1 Eubacterium sp.
AAATAGTCCTTTTGCTTGAAAAAAATGAAATAACTCTTGATGAAAGCATGAAGCTTTTTGAAGAGGGAACGAGGCTGACTGCTTTTTGTTCAAAAAAGCTTAAGGAAGCTGAACAAAAAATAACAGAGCTTACCAAGGAGTAATTATGACAGAGTTTGAATTTAATAACATTCTGAATAATGATATAAGAAAGGTTGAATATTCGCTTCTTTCTTTTTTACCTGACGCAAAGGACGGTCAGTATGAGGTTGTTGAAGCAATGAAATACAGCCTTTCAAACGGAGGAAAAAGACTGCGCCCTGTTTTTGCGCTCGAATTTGCAAAAGCATGCGGAGGTAGCAGAGAGGATTGCCTGCCTCTTGCCTGCGCGGTTGAGTATGTGCATACATACAGCCTTATTCATGACGATTTGCCGTGTATGGATAACGATGATTTAAGGAGAGGAAAGCCGAGCTGTCATAAAGAATTTGACGAAGCAACGGCTTTGCTTGCAGGTGATGCGCTTTTAACCCACGCCTTTGAGATAATTTGCGATTCCGATTTATCAGCCGAAAATAAGGTTACTGCCGTTAGCTTGCTTTCACAAAACAGCGGTGTTTGCGGAATGATAGGCGGTCAGGTTATTGATTTGCTTTTTGAAAAGGGTGATCCTAATCTTAAAGAGCTTTTAACTGTATACAGATTAAAGACAGGAGCTTTGATTTCCGCTGCATGCCTTATGGGCTGTATCAGCGCCAACGCAACCGCTAATCAGCTTGCGGCTGCATCAAAGTATGCATATACATTGGGTATTGCATTTCAAATTCAGGATGATATTCTTGATATTACCGGAAGCGAGGAGAAGCTCGGTAAGCCGGTCGGTTCGGATTTACAGAATAATAAATCGACCTATGCTTCCGTTGCAGGCATTGAAAAGGCAAAAAGAGATGTAGCCTTACTTACGGAAAAGGCAATAAAACAGCTTGATGCTTTTGAAAATAACGAATTTCTAATTGCACTTTCAAAAAGCCTTATAAACAGAGAAAGTTAATCAGACAATTTTTTGAAAAGAGAGATTATAATGTCTGTTCTTGACAGGGTGAATTCACCCAAGGATTTAAAAAAACTGAATAATGATGAGCTTAATGAGCTTTGCGATGACATTAGGAAGTTATTAATATCTACTGTTTCAAAAACAGGAGGTCATCTTGCGTCAAATCTCGGTGTTGTTGAGCTTACAGTTGCTATGCATAAGGTTTTTAACAGCCCTGTTGACCAGTTCGTTTTTGATGTTGGCCATCAGTGCTATACTCATAAAATATTAACAGGAAGAAAAGATCAGTTTGAAATGCTCCGCACCGAGGGCGGTATAAGCGGTTTTACAAGACCAGTCGAAAGCCCGCACGATATTTTTTCTTCTGGTCACAGCTCCACATCAATTTCAGCTGCAATCGGTCTTGCCAAGGCAAAACAGATTAAAGGCGAAAAGGGTAAGGTTATTGCAGTAATCGGGGACGGTGCCTTAACCGGGGGACTTGCTTATGAAGCGCTGAATAATTCCGGTAACGACCACAGCAATTTGATTGTCATACTTAATGATAACAATATGTCAATAAGCCCGAATGTCGGTTCAATGGCAAAAAATCTTACCACGATAAGAACCTCACCTAAATATTTTACCTTTAAATCAAAGGTTCAAAGGGCTCTTGCAAGGATACCGAAAATCGGAAATCAGATTAGCAGAACCTTTACGCTTATAAATTCAAAAATCAGAAAAAGAGTTTATAAATCAACCTTTTTTGAGGATTTAGGCTTTAGATATTACGGACCGATTGACGGTCACGATATTGACGCGCTTCTTGACGCTTTAACTGTTGCAAAGGCGCACAATCATTCAGTTCTTATTCATATTAATACCGTCAAAGGTAAAGGCTATGACCCTGCCGAAAAAAATCCTACGCAGTTTCACGGTATCGGTAAATTTGATATTAATACAGGTGAGCCTAAAATCAGTGGAGATAATTTTTCTTCTCATTTCGGCAAAACGATGTGTAAATTTGCAGAAAATGACGGAAGAATTTGCTGTGTAACGGCTGCAATGGCCGAGGGAACGGGGTTATACGAGTTTTCAAAAAAATTCCCTAAAAGATTTTTTGACGTCGGAATTGCTGAGCAGCATGCAGTTACTTTTTCAAGCGGTCTTGCAAAAAACGGAATGGTTCCTGTTTTTGCAGTATATTCAACCTTTTTGCAAAGGTCATATGACCAGCTTATCCACGATGTTGCTATGCAGGGCCTTAAAATTATATTTGCTATTGACCGCGCCGGATTTGTCGGTGAAGACGGTGAGAGCCATCAGGGTGTTTTTGATACAGCATTTTTAAATTCCGTACCTAATCTTACTGTTTTTGCGCCCTCATCATATGACGAGCTTGAGGCAATGTTTTACGCAGGAATATACAAGGTTAACGGTGCTGTTGCCGTGAGGTATCCAAGAGGTACGCAGAGCTTTCTTCCCGATGAATATAAATATGACCACAGCGACTATACCGTTTTCGGAAATCCAAAGTCAGCTAATTGCATTATAACCTACGGCAGACTCTTTTCCGAATGTTACGGCGCAATGCAACAGCTTGATGATACTTTTGTTATAAAGCTGAACAAAATTAAGCCGATTAACAATCAGATTTTAAATGAGCTTGAAGATTGCAGTAAAGTCTACTTTTATGACGAAGGAATAAGGACAGGTGGAGTCGGTGAAGTTTTCGGCTCGATGATTTCACAAAGTAATATTAAAGCTCAGTATAAGCTTATTGCAATTGATGACGAGTTTGTAAAGCAGGCAAGCGTTGAGCATCAGCTTATAAACTACAAAATGGATAAAAAATCAATTATTGAAGAGGTTAGCAATGGCTAAAGCTAAAAAAATAAGGCTTGATGTTGCCGTTTTT
>JBJEPL010000182.1:0-2927 GCA_051881215.1 Eubacterium sp.
AGTGATTATGAGGTTGCGGCAATGCTCCAGAAAAGCGGTAAGCCTGTTGTTCTCTGCGTAAATAAGTGCGACAGCATAGGTGCGCCCGATCCTGAATTTTATGAGTTTTATAATTTGGGTATAGGTGACCCGATTGCAGTTTCGGCTGCCCACGGTCACGGAACAGGTGATTTACTTGACGAAGTTATCAAATATTTTCCCGAAGCTGTTGAAGATAACGAAGATGAAGAAATTATAAATGTTGCTGTTATCGGTAAGCCAAATGTCGGAAAATCATCTTTGATTAATCAAATCAGTGGCGAAAACAGGGCAATTGTATCGGATATTGCAGGAACCACAAGAGATACTACGGATACATTTGTTGAAAATAAATTCGGTAAATTCAATTTTATTGATACTGCCGGCTTAAGACGCAAAAGCAGGGTTAACGATGTTATTGAAAAATACAGTATAATCCGTGCCAGAATGGCTGTTGAAAGAGCAAATGTGTGCGTAATTATGATTGACGCTCTTGAGGGCTTTACCGAGCAGGATTCAAAAGTTGCGGGAATTGCTCTTGATCAAGGAAAGGCTTGTATTGTTGCAGTAAATAAATGGGATGCTGTTGAAAAAGACGGCAATACTATGAACGAATACAGAAAAAAGCTTGAAAATGATTTTTCTTTTATGAGCTATGCGCCGATAATGTTTATCTCGGCAAAAACAGGGCAGAGAATTGAAAAGCTTTATGAAATGATTTCATTCGTTCATTCCCAAAACTCAATGAGAATATCAACAGGCAGGCTCAATGAACTGCTTTCATTAGCTACTGCAAGGGTTCAGCCTCCTACCGATAAAGGTAAAAGGCTGAAGATATACTATATGACTCAGGCTTCAACAAGGCCTCCGACATTTGTATTTTTCGTTAATAACGCAGAGCTTTTTCATTTTTCTTATCAAAGATATCTTGAAAATCAAATCAGAGAGGTATTCGGCTTGGACGGTACTCCTGTACGCTTTATCATACGCGAAAGGGGAGAGGGCAAAAAGTGATAGGCTTAAAGCTTGCTGTAATAGCAGTTATTTCCTACCTCTTGGGAAGCCTTAATTTTTCTATTATCTTTTCAAAATTCATTGTTAAAGAGGATATAAGAAAAAGCGGAAGCGGAAATGCAGGCGCAACCAATATGCTTCGAACCTACGGTAAAAAATTTGCCGTAATCACTATGCTCGGTGATATTCTTAAAGTTGCTGCTGCTGTAATTATTGCATTTTTAATTTTAGATGTTCCTCTTGAATATCTTTTTAAGCTTCCAAACGGTAATAATGACAGTATAATTAATTTTACGCTTTATAAAGTATTTGCAGGATTTTTCTGTGTGCTTGGCCACATTTTTCCGCTTTATTTTAATTTTAAGGGAGGCAAGGGAGTTGCCGCCTGCACGGGTATGGTAATACTTGTTGATTGGAGAATTGCGCTGATACTTTTTGTAATTTTTATGGCAGTCATTTTTATTTCAAGATGGATTAGCCTCGGCTCAATTATTATTTCAATCTTATATCCTGTTTTAATTTATGTCTTTTTCCGAGATATCAAAATAACACTTGTTGCTGTTTTATTTACTGCAATAGTTATTGTTTCTCACAGAGAAAATATTAAAAGAATATTTAACGGTACAGAAAATAAAATCAGCTTTAACAAAAAAGATAAAAAAGAGTAATAAAAAAGCACCGATAAATCGGTGCTTTTTCTTTGCGAAAATTAAATATAAAATTAAGCTCTTTCAACCTTACCTGAGCGAAGACATCTTGTGCATACATAAACTCTTTTAGGAGAGCCGTTTACAATAGCCTTAACTTTTTTAATGTTTGGTTTCCAGGTTCTGTTTGATCTTCTGTGTGAGTGAGAAACCTTGATGCCGAAAGATACATCTTTTCCGCAGTATTCACATTTTGCCATTTGCGAACACCTCCTTAAAATTTAGAACGCAAGTATAATATCATATGTTAATTTAAAATGCAAGTATTTTTTATTCTTTTTTTCAAAAAGAACTAATTTTTACTCTTTTTAGTATAACTATTGATTTTAAATACTATATTTAGTATAATATATATAATTTGTTTAGTATAATTAAGGAGGAATTCTTATGGCAGCAGATAAAAAAGCGGCGCTTGAGTCCGCAATGAAGCAAATAGAAAAAAAATACGGCGCAGGCGCAGTTATGCGTTTGGGTGAAAATTCAAAGCTTAAGGTTGATGCTATATCAACAGGCTCCCTTACGCTTGATATCGCTACGGGTATCGGGGGATTGCCGAAGGGAAGAATTATTGAAATTTACGGTCCTGAATCAAGCGGTAAAACTACCCTTGCTCTTCACTGTATTGCAGAGGCTCAAAAAGCAGGCGGAGAAGCAGCTTTTGTCGATGCCGAACATGCTCTTGATCCGGTATATGCAGCTAATCTCGGCGTTGATGTTGATTCACTTCTTGTTTCACAGCCCGATTACGGTGAGCAGGCTCTTGAAATAACAGAGCAGCTTGTAAGCAGCGGTGCTGTTGATATCATTGTTGTAGACTCGGTTGCTGCGCTTGTTCCGAAAAGTGAAATTGAGGGAGATATGGGTGACAGCCATGTCGGCCAGCATGCAAGGCTTATGTCTCAGGCTCTTCGTAAGCTTGCAGGTACGGTTAATAAAACAAATTGTATAATCATCTTTATCAATCAGCTTCGTGAAAAAATCGGTGTAATTTACGGTAATCCTGAGGTTACTACCGGTGGTAGAGCCTTAAAATTCTATGCTTCAATGAGAATTGATGTCAGAAAGGTTGAGCAGATTAAGGTATCCGGATCTGAATTTATAGGCTCAAGAACAAGGGCTAAAATAGTTAAAAATAAGGTTGCTCCTCCGTTTAAGCAGGCAGAGTTTGATATTCTTTACGGAACAGGT
>JBJEPL010000183.1:0-2907 GCA_051881215.1 Eubacterium sp.
AGCGGGTGGTTCTTTGTTTTGCTCAAAGAGCAAAACTGTCTAAAGACGCTAATAAGAATAAGCGGTGCAGTCAAATGACTGCACCGCTTTTATCATGCTTTTTCAATTTTTAAAACGGCGGAATATTCACCATAAATCCAACAGGTATCGGAATTTTCAAGAGAAGGTGTTATAACATAGTCCGAAGAGCCTGTTTTAAGATTGTTTTTATATGATGACAAATCAACAACCAAATTAACATTTGAGGAGCTGATATTTTCAAGCTGATCTTCGGTACCGATAACGGTTACGCTTGATGAATTGATTGAGGTAACCGTGGCTTTATAGCCTTCAGGTATATTAGCAACCTTTACAGAGGATTTGCTTATATTTACATTCTTGCTTTTATAGGTTGAAGGGACATTTACTGTTGCAGTAATCGCATCAATATTATCAAGAACAATTACTCCGTTGATTGAATTTACATCAAACTCAAAAACATTGCTGCCTACCTTAACCTTTGAAAAATCAATTGTACCGATATTGGCGGATTTGATATTTGCATCCTCCAATACTCCGGCATTGACTTTATTAACGCTGTAGGTAATATTAAAATCGGAAGTGTTAAGCTTTTTAGGCTTTCCCGAAAACGAATTTGAAACATCTAACTCCATCTGTTTTAAAACAGGGATAGTAAGAGTAAGATTTGACGATTCCGTATCAACGGTTATATAGTTAACCGACGAACCGCTTGAATCAACAGGAGTTGCTGTAATATCAATTGACTGCGTAGCCTTGAGCTTTTCTTCAATATTGACATTGGAAACAATTTTGCTTACCTGCGAAACATAGGTTTTAGGACCCTTTACAACAGCGGTATCCTCACTCAAAAGTGGATCACCCATAATATATCCTGCTTCAATAAAATCTCTGTTATTATAAGAAATCTCAATCGGCAGCTCTTTCTCGTCCTCAACATCGAAGAATGCTTTATAGCTTGTCGGGTAATAGCTCTGCACAACAAAATCTGCGCCCTCGTCGGTAGAAACTCTTACAGGAACCTCAACCGTACCCGTACCCGTAACAACATTTGTCTGCAAAGAAACATTGATATCATCTGCTGTAATATCCTTTGCAAGATATTTTTTACAGCTTACCGTAACATCAACATCAAACGATGAATCACCGAAGCACTTTATACCAAGCTGCGATGCTGCGGACTCGCTGAAATCAACAGTAACGGGAACCGTAACGGTTTTTGTTGTTTCCGGCGAAAGATTCATTGATGTGCTTATCCATATGATAACTGCTGCAAGGATTGATATAATAATAAGATATTTGTCATTATAAATGAGCTTTCTTAATGAAAATTTTTTCTTTTTCTTTTTTTCAGCCATTATTTTTTCATCCTCCTTACAAGCTTCGTTATAATCTTGTCATCAGAGGAGGAGCCGGTAGGAATGAACTCGGTTGTGAGTATATCTCTCAAATCACCGACTGAAATATCACGGCGCAAAACTCCGCCCTTAACAACGGAAATTGCTCCCGTTTCTTCACTTACAACAACTATTAAAGCATCGCTCTGCTCCGAAATACCTATGCCGGCTCTGTGCCTTGTACCTAAAGAAGACGACACGGTTTTCTTTGTGAGAGGAAGAATACAGCCTGCCGCGCAGATTTTACCGTCGCGTATTACCATAGCTCCGTCATGCAAAGGCGATTTAGGGAAAAATATATTTTCGATAAGCTCTTTTGACGCTTTAGCATTAATTTCCGTACCCGTTGAAATAACATCGCCGAGAAGCGTATCGTTTTCAAAGCATATTAAAGCACCGATTTTATTATCGCTCATATCCGAGCAAGCCTTACAGGTAGCGCTGATGGCGTCTGATATCTCCGCAAGCTCTACGGCAACGCCGGGATGGATAATTGTTTTCAGGCTCTTGCTTGTAGCACCGAGACCGACCTGCTCAATAATATTTCTTATCTCCGGAGCAAAGAGCACAACAGCTATGAGAAGGATATTTGAAAAGATTGATTTGAATATATAGCTTGACGCTTCCATTCCGAGGAGATTTACTATACCGTAAATCACCGCAAGGAAAATTAAGCCCTTTGCAAGCTGCATTGCTCTTGTTTCTCTGATAATTCTGATACATATATAAATTACTATTGCCACCATTACAATATCAAGAAAATCAGATATTGAAAAGGTGGAAAAAACGCTTAATACTTTATTTAAGGCGTCCGTTAATTCGTGAATCATAATCAACTTCCCCATTTTTATTACTACCAATATTTTAACACAGAAAAGATAAGAAATAAAGTGAATATCATAGTTTTTTTAAAGAGTTAATAAAAATTTCACATTCCCTTTGAGTTGTAAAAACAGACGGACTTATTCTTACCGCTCCCCTATCCTGCGTTGAAAATGCCTTATGCGCAAGCGGAGCACAATGAAGCCCTGCTCTGACAGCAATTCCCCTTTCTGCAAGCAGAGAAGCTGTTTTTTCAGAGGAATAATCGGCATAATTAAAGGACACAATCGGCGCCGTATGATTTTTTTGAGGATAAGGAGTATAAAGAATAACCTTATCGTTTTTTTTCAATGCCTTATACATCATCTGAACAAGCTCAATTTCGTGATTATAAATATTATCAATGCCAAGGCAATTTACAAAATCAACACCGGCACCCAGACCGATGATACCGCTGTTATTTAAGGTGCCTGACTCAAATCTGTCGGGCATAAAGTCAGGCTGTGTTAAATTCATTGATGAGGAGCCTGTACCGCCTTCAATAATGGTATCAAGAGTTATTGAGTCATTTACCGCCATAAAGCCTGTACCCAAAGGTCCGTACAGTCCCTTATGACCGGGAGCGCAGATTATATCAATATTATCTCTTTTTGCATTCATATCAAAAACG
>JBJEPL010000184.1:0-2906 GCA_051881215.1 Eubacterium sp.
CTCCTGTTTCAAAGGGATGTAAAATTGCGGAGAGTAAATGATATGGATAACACAAAATTTATTAATCAGTTTAAAGATATTCTCACGGAAAATAATCCGGATAAGATTTTATTTGTTTCAAGCAGGGAATATGACCGCTTCGGTTACAGAAAGGCAATCGATGACATTAGTATTAAAAGCGTTGCTTTTTGCGATTTTGAGCCCTGCCCGGAGGTTTCTTCTGTTAAAAAGGGAATGGAGCTTTATAAAAAAGAAAGCTGCGATTTTATCGTGACTGTCGGTGGCGGAAGCGCCATTGATGTTGCAAAGGCAATTAAATATTATCTTGAAGAGGATATTAAAATTCTTGCTGTTCCTACAACAGCCGGAACGGGCGCAGAGGTAACAAGATTTGCAGTTATATATGAAAATGCAGATAAGGCGTCTGTAAGAAGCTACGATATCATTCCTGAATTTGCGGTATTCGACAGCGAAAGCCTTGAAACCCTACCTCGTTTTCAGAGAATAGTTACATCACTTGATGCTTTTTCTCACGCTCTTGAGGCTTATTGGTCAATTAATGCAACCGATGAAAGCAGAAAATACAGCATTGAAGCATTAAGGCTTTTTAATGAGGGATTTTTTAAATATCTTGATGATGATAAGGCTTCATATGAAATTATGATGAAATGCTCAGAGCTTGCGGGCAGAGCAATAAATATCGCTCAAACAACCGCTGCTCATGCGTTCAGTTATAAGCTTCATAAGCTCAAAGGCTTTGCACACGGTCAGGCTGTTGCAGTATGCCTTGCATATATCTGGCAGTATATGCTTGATAATTCACCGTCAGAGGAGCTTAACAGCCTTTTAAAAGAGGTTGAAGAGGTGTCTTCATATAATCCCGATACATTTAAAGAGCTGTTAAATAATCTTGGACTTTGTGACGACCTGACAATGACCAAAGAGCAGTTTGATGAAACAGTGCACGGTGTAAATATCCAAAAGCTCCAAAATCATCCGATGGAGTTTTCGCAGTCAGATATAGAAAAAATATATAGCTCATTTTTAAAAAAGCCGGTTTGATACCGGCTTTTTTTAGAAGTGACACGGAAAGTACACAAGTGTATAATAAGATACAGGCAGAAAGGAGTGACATCAATGTATAAAATTTTAATTGCTGATGACGAAATAAAAATCAGAGAAACAATCAGAGATTATATGAGTGCAAAGGGCTTTAAGGTTTATCTTGCCGATAACGGTCTGACTGCCGTTGAAGAATGTGAATATAACAGCTTTGATTTGATAATCCTTGATGTTATGATGCCGGTCCTTGACGGACTTTCTGCCTGTAAGCAAATAAGAAAGCTGACAGATGCACCTATTATATTTCTTTCTGCGCTCGGTGAGGAGCAGGACTTATTAAAGGGATATAATTTCGGCTGTGACGACTATATAGTAAAGCCTTTTCCTCTTTCTGTTCTCAATGAAAAATGTATTTCAATGATTAACCGATATAAAGGTATAAGCAAAGAAAATACCATTTCTGCTTCGGGCATCACTCTTGATTTAAATAAAATCAAGGTATATTGCGGTGAAAATGAAATAATTCTCTCTAATAAAGATTTTACCCTTTTAAAATACCTTATGGAGAATAAGGGAATAGTTCTCAACAGGGATTTGATTTTAAACAGAGTATGGGGATATGATTTTGACGGAGAGGCAAGAGTTGTTGATACACATATAAAAAGAATAAGAAAGGCGTTGGGAGATTATTCAAAATGTATTAAAACCGTAATCAATATAGGCTATTGCTTTGAGGAGGGTGATTAGTATGAATAAGAAAAAACTATACGCTTTAACCTTACTTGTATTGCTTGTATTTTTCTTATTCAGTGCATATATGTCATTTGCCTCTGAATCATCGCTCATTTCTTCGGAGTATGTAGATGCCTGTAACTATTCAGTATTGAGAAATGAAAGCTATTCAAAGGAATATACGGTTGATGAATATATCGAAAATTCATTGCTTACATACCCCACGCTCATAAGCGTGTTTGACTCTAAAGGTAATCTTGTTCAGCAGAGCGGCTCGTTTTTAAAAATGTATATCGAGGACAGTGAAAAAGATAGCGTAACGGAAAAATATATCTATATTGACAAATATCTTAATACTCAAACAAAAGAGCTTCTTACAAAGCTCCAAAATAATTCATTTTATGAAATTTATGAGCTTGATTATTTTGAAGAAAATAATGATATTATTCCCGTGTATATGAAGCTTGTTAACACCAATCCGGAGTATAATAAGATAACAATTGAATTATATCCTTATGATGAAATTAAGAAAGACACACAATTAAAGACATTTACAGGCTATTGCGGATATAAATTTATAAACATTGATGAAAAAAGCATTGATTGCAGGACCTATGAAAATATGCAAAATTCCCATGAGGCTTTTGCTTCTGAAATTAAAGAATCCTCTTTAACTTCGGGAGGCGGATTTTACGGCCCTGAATCAACGGAAAGCAGAAAATCAGTTTCCCTTTCTGACGGAGAGTATTATGTGTATGCAACAACGGCAATACGGCCGGTACTCTATGTTCTTACTTCATCACGCTTTTGGAATTCAATAGCAACACAGGCACTTTGTATAGGCGTAATAGGTGTTGCACTTTTGATAACCGTTAAAAAATTCTATGAAAAAAATAAGCGTATGGAGGAATCAAAGCAGGCCTTTACAAGCGCCGCCGCCCACGAGCTTAAAACACCGCTTGCCGTAATTCAAAATCAATGCGAGTGCGTTATTGAAAATGTTGCTCCTCAAAAGAATAACGAGTATATTAATTCGATTTATGAGGAGTCATTACGGATGAATAAGCTTGTAGCAACGCTTTTGCAATACAACCGTCTTGCTTCTTGCGATG
>JBJEPL010000185.1:0-40115 GCA_051881215.1 Eubacterium sp.
GATTTTCTTGTTACAGGCAGACCGATTATTTTTTATGTTCCCGATTTTGAGAAATACAAGCAGGAAAGAGGCCTTTATTTTTCTGTTGAGGATTTGCCCGGCCCTGTAAGCGCCGAGCTTGACGAGGTTGCGTATTGGATATCAAATATAGATAAATACGATACATTTTTTGACGCTCAAAAATATACAGACGCTGTTAAAAAATATGTATATAACGACGACGGTAATGCTTGCAAAAGAGTTGTTGACGCAGTATTTTTCGGCGATGAGAGCAACACGGTTTCACTTAAAAACAACAAGAAAAGGCTTCTTTTTCATACCGACGCTCTCAACACAAACGGAATTACCTTTTCACTTTTAAATCTGCTCAATAATATTGACTATGAAAAGTATGATGTATCGCTTTATGCTATCGAGCCGAAAAGCGGCTTGAGCATTCTTGATTGCGTTAATCCAAAAGCCCGTGTTTTATACCGAAATTCCGCCGCGGTAGCAAATCCGAAAACAGAGGCAAGGCGCGAATACTGCCACGAAAACGCAATTGTTGCAAGCGATAATTCACCTTTGTTTCCGAAGGAATTTTATGAGCTTGAATACAGGCGGTGCTTCGGCGACGCGCAGTTTGACTGCATTATAAATTTCAGCGGCTACAACGGCTTTTGGGCGAATGTTTACGCGGCAAACAACAGCAATGCAAAAAATATAATCTGGATGCACAGCGACCTTGTATCGGAATTTGAAAAGGTTGTTAACGGCAAAAGAATTCACGAAAAAAATCTTGCGCAGATATTTAAAATCTATGACTCTGTTGATAAAATTGTAGGCTGTTCAAATACAACAATGCTTGAAAACAGAAAAAATCTTGCAACCGATAAAACCTATGACAAATTCACAAGCGCTGAAAATCTTATTGATATCGACCGTATAATAAGCGGCGCAGATAAAGAAAATATCGTTAAGTTTAATGATACCGATTTTATTTTTGAAGCCTGCGTTAATGAGAATGGAAATACCGAATATACTCTGTTTCCCATACCGCAGAAGGATAAAATTAATTTTGTAACAATGGGCAGGCTTTTTCCTGAAAAAAATCACGAAAATCTTATAAAAGCCTTTGCACGCATTAACAATGAACACCCCGAAACAGCGCTTTATATCATCGGCGACGGACCCTTAAGAGCTCCGCTTCGCAGGCTCATCGAAAATCTGAAGCTCGATAAAAAAGTGTTTTTAACGGGAAATATGTCAAATCCTTTTGCGTTATTAAAAAGGTGCAGCTGTTTTATTTTGCCGTCGTATCACGAGGGACTGCCTATGGTTCTTCTTGAGGCGCGCACTCTCGGGCTTCCGATAATAGTATCCGACTTTACCACCGTTGCCGACAGCATTTACGAAAACGGCCAGCTTGTTATAGGAATGGAGGAAGAGGATATATATAACGGTTTGAAGGCATTTATAAACGGCGAGGTTTTGAATGAATTTAAATTTGACCCGAAGCAATACAACAATGAAGCAATGGCTCAATTTGAAATGTGCCTGTAAAAGGTAAAGCCGCAGATTATAAATCTGCGGCTTTTTTTAATATCCTCTGAATTTTAAAAATTCATAAATTCGCTTACTGTTGTTATTATCGCGATACAGGAAGTAATCATCAATCATCTGCTGATAATGCTCCTTTGTTTTAAAATCGCGGTGAGCATATTCGTCTATATACTCAATAAGCGTTTGAGCGTCTGTTGCCCTGTCACCCAAAAGGTCCTTTTCCATATTAATATATGAGCCGTGGGCGATATTGTAAAGCTCATAGTCAAACTGATAAAACAATACCGGCTTATTCTGATACAAAACATCCCAGCATACGCTTGAATAATCGGTAATCAGCATTGAACAGCACATCATCAAATCATTGAGAGGCTTTTCACCGAATGCAACATAATGAACATTCTTGCTCACCTTATCCTTAAAGGTATCAATATACGCGGCAAATTTCGGATGCAGATAGAAAACAAGCTCAAGTCCGTTATTCTCAAGCACTCGGGAAAGCTCGTCACTTGTAAGAAGCTCGGAATAATACTTGTAATAATCGCTTTGCATAAACATTTCACTGCTTACCTCTTCAAGCCATGAGCGCCAAGTAGGCATCATTAAAATAAAGCGGTTATCCTTTGTTGATTTATCCTCCAGAGCATCCCAGCGAGCCAAGCCTGTAATGGGAACATTTTTGGGATTATATTTAAAATCGTTTACGATTATCTGATTTTCGTCCATTGAGCTTGTAACGAAAAATGTCATAGGGCTTGAACCGTTTTTACCGAACAGATTATGAACCTGCTTAAGAGCAATAACCCCGTGCTGTAAAAACATCTCTTTTTTCTTCTTAATAGCTCTGCGGATAACGCTGGGCTTTGAGCGCCACACATAAAGATGTGAGGTTGAATCCGACGATATGCAGATTTTTGCAGCAAGGCTGTAAAGCATATGCTTTACGCTCATAAACTGAATAACATTCCTGTCATACTGCTTGATATTTTGATATTCAGGCTCTCTTTTATCAATGATATAATAGATATTCTTCTTTTCTTTATCCGAGAGGTTTTCCATACAGTATTTAAAGAAGAAATAGCTGTTATCCTGCGCTGTTTTACAGAATTTTTCAAAAACAACCCAAATCTTTTTTCTTTTCCATATCGGGCGGAATAATCTGTATATTGCGTAAGCTGTTATTTCCTTTATTCTCACCTGCGAAGTATCATACTCCGTTTTCTCACGGTAGCAGAAGCAAAGCATACTCTTTTTACCGAAATAAGGAAATATGATATGCTCGCTGTCAACAATGCACTGGCAATTTGTAAAGAAAAGCTTCCACTTTATCTTACGGCTGTAGGAAACCATTTTCATTTGATAAACATAATCGTTTCTCGAGGCAAGAATTCTTATATCCCAAAATACCTCTTTTAACGCAAGCTTATCTGAAAGCTCCATTGTTATTTTTATTTTACAGCCTTTATCGGAATGCGAAATTTGCGTTTTTAAAGGGATTGAAATTTCCTCAACCTTTGAGCGGTAATTTAAAACCGCGCCCTGAATATCTTCAGCATTCCAGCCCGGAAGCTCGGCTTTTAAAATGCAGGTGCTGCCCTTGCATTTAAGAGAGGTCAGCTTCGCCGTTAAGCCGAGATAGTTAATAACATTGTCGGGATTGCAGATAACGGCTGATAAATTACCCGATTTACTGCTGATATACGGCAAAACCGCAACGCTTGTTTCAACAGGCGACAAATCATAATTTTCAAGCCTGCTTTGAAGCTTTTCGTCAGTACTTTCAATAAGCTTTTTAAGGTCTGTTCTGTAATAATCAACGGGAAGTGTCAAATTTTGCAGAATAGGCTTATAATAATATGCCGATTTATCAAATCTGTTTGCGCTTTTGCTTGCTTTACTCAACTTCTTATTATCCGTAAACAGTACAAGAACCTTTTTTGAAGCTCTCTTATCATAAGCGGTAACGCCGAAAATATACCGCTTTTTATCATACAAAACAAGCTCTTCAATCAGAGAATTAAGATTAAAAGAAACCCTGCCCGAGGCTTTTTCCTCATCGGTAAGCTCTTCAAGGCTTAATATTTCCCTTGAGGTAGTCAAAACCGCCGATTCAATAAGCTCAAGCTCATCAGGAATACTGAATTTAACAGAAAATTCTCCGTCAAGCCCCTTTTCATATCCGGAGTCAATTTGAACGGTATCGTTAGTATCCACCTTACAGCCGCACTCAAAGCAGCTGTAATCTCTTATATACTCGCTGTCGACATCAAGGCCGGGGAAGCAGCGTTCGATATCTCTTTGATGTATTCTTTGCTGATATGACTTAATTCCTATATTTGCCAACAAATCTTCCGTATATGTTCTCGGAACAGTTAAGGTGGTGACTATATAGTTAAAAGAGTCGTTATAATAATCATGAAGCGTAGCGCTTACATTGCCCTTGAACATCTTTTTTTCCAAAAGAACAACCGTATTGTCATCTGCAATATGAGCAAGGGTGTTAAAATCACTTTTTTCCTTAACCGATTTCGGATGAATAACCTTTAAATGCCGATTTTTATTATGTGAATAATCAATTATTTCAAGGTCGCTTTTATCATTCTCAAGCACTAACTTCAACAGCTTCTCGCTTGAAGCCGGAGAATCATATTTAAAGAAGGTCTGATAATATTCAGTATCGGTATAGCTGTCGTTAAGGCAATCGCCGTTTTTAAGGCATTCGCCAAGCTCCTGTGTTGTGTATATCTGCCTAAACGGCAGGGTTCTGACATCAAAGCGCAGTCCTCTGTCGTGCAGATACTCCTCATAGTCATACATAAAGAGAATGACCGGCTTTTTTGTAAGAGAAAAATCAAAGAAAACGCTTGAATAATCCGTAATAAGCGCGTCAACGCAGTTGAGGAAGGTATAGCCGTCGATATCCGCAGGAAACGGCTTGATATGCTCATAGCTTTCAAGCTTTACGGTATCGCGCAGAATAGGATGGAATTTAACAAATAAAATCTGGTCATCCTGCAAATAATCATCAAGCTGCTTTAAAATATCCTGCGCCTTTGAAGCGTACTCAAGCGTGTCAACAGTGTGATTGCTTGTTCCTCTCCATGTAGGCATATAGGCATAAACGGTTTTATCCTCAAGAGAGAGCTTTTTTCTAAGCTCGCTTCCCTTTTCGGGCTGCATAAAAATTTTATTTCTCGGGTAGCCTGCCATTACAACCTTGCCCGTATAAAGCTTTTCGAGGTTGAAATCCTCCATTATTACATCTTTTGTAAATTCATTGGGCTGCATAAGATAATCCGCCTGAAGAAAGCTGTGCTGCGCGATATACAGCGACTCTATACCCAAGCGCATTTTTTTGCCGAGTGTTTTAAGCGGCGTTCCGTGCCACATCTGGAGATAAACCTGCTCCTTGCGTTTTATAAAATATATCGGTATTGACGCATTTGTAAGAATATACTTTGCCGTTGCAAGGATTTTTGTATATTTAAAGGTGTTAACATCAATAAGCTCGACATCCAAGCCTATATCGTTAATAAAAGCCTTATGCTCCGCCATATTCTCGGTTGCAAAATATATTTTGAACTTATTAGGATACAGCCTTAATATTTCCTGCGCAAGAACTAAACCCGAGTCGGAAATATTCTGCCCGTGGAACGACTCTATCAAAACAATATTGGGATTTACCTTATAATGCTTGCAGTAAAAGGCATAATAGAATTTTCTTTTGGGCATATGGCTGAATGCTCTTTTAACCCTTTTTCTGAATTTTTTTGTTAGATTTTTTATCTTTTTCTTAAATCTTCGTATTATTCTGAACATTTTTCTCTCCGATATAAATAACTAAAGCCCTCCGAAAAACTCGGCAGGGCATAACGGCGGCTTAAAAGCCGCCGCCTGTTGATTATTATTTGTTTTCCTCGCCGTCCTCGTCAGGAAGCTGGTCAACGCCCGATATTGCTTCCTTAAGGCCCAAATCCTTTTTAATCATAGTTGTTGAAACGCCGGGAGTACGGTCTAAAAATACAAGCTCGCAGTAATCCTTAAGGTAGTCGAATTTATCGCTTCCCTTCCAGTCACCGCCCATAACGACTGTATCTATATGATATTCCTTTACATCGTTTATTTTCTGCTCCCAGCTGTTTTCGGGTATAACAAGGTCAACATATCTTATTGCTTCAAGCATCTTTTTTCTTGTTTCATATGTGTGATATGCCTTTTTGCCCTTTCCCGCGTTAAATTCATCGGTTGAAAGCGCAACAACAAGATAATCGCCCATAGCCTTTGCCCTTTGCAAAAGGCGGATATGCCCGTAATGCAATAAATCGAATGTACCGTAGGTTAAAATTCTTTTCATAATTATAGCTCCTCCCGGCGAAGTATATTATTATAATACCCATAATATATAATCTCTAACAATTATAATTAAACCACAACAGCATAGATTAGTCAAGATTTTTCAAATTTCGCCGTCTGTTTATTTAAATAAGCACCCGTTTTTTTGCATAAATATTAGGTATGAGAAAAGCAGTCTTAAAAATCAAAAGGATTATAAAAATAAAAAAAGCGGTAAAAAGAGAAATACACAAGCTTACATACTGCCTCCCCTGCGTTAACATAAGCGTTCGCCCAAAGCTGTTTTACGGCTATGCCTTTTATAACAACTGCGATTTGATAGCAGTTATGAAATTCAGAGAAATTGAGGAATTGCTGGAATACGGTAACAAATTTTTTGACATTATTTTATACTGCCTTTGCATTAAATACAGTATAGATAATTATTAGCTTTTATGTTACAATAGTCGGCGGAGGAAATACTATGCCGATAAAATTAATAACAACAGACCTTGACGGAACCCTTATGGCTCCCGACCATTTAACCGTAACACCCAGAACCGTAAACGCTTTAAACAGCGCTCATAAAAAAGGCATAAAAACAGCGATTGCCACAGGCAGACCCATGGCAATAATCGGAGGAGTTACAGACCAAATTCCCTTTTGCGATTATGTTATCAGCGCAAACGGCGCCGAGGTTTATGACAGAAATCAAAATAAAAGCATATATTCAAATCTTATACCTTATAAAACCGCAAAAAAGGCTGTTGAATTCTTACTAAATAACGAGGTGTTTTTTGAAATATATATTGACGGCACCGCCCACTATCAATTCGGCACCGAAAAATATTTCAACACCCCTCTCCCTGCAAAATTCATCAGCGATGTTATTAAGCAAATGGTAGGCCACGACGATGTTTTAGGCGCCATTGAGGGCAGAGATGTCCAAAAAATAACGGTTTACAACATCAGCGACGACAGCATAAAGCCCTTTGAAAATGCAATCCTGCCTCTTGATTTGAGCATTGCTTCAAGCTTTAAGGGGAATATGGAATTCACCGCAAAAACTGCAAACAAGGGTACCGCGTTAAAGGCTTTATGCAAAATTTTGAATATAGGCGCAGATGAGGTTATGAGCTTCGGAGACGCGGGAAACGACTGCCAAATGCTTGAATTTGCGAAATATTCCTTTGCAATGGGAAACGCGACAGACGAGTGCAGAAAATCTGCGAAATTTGTCACAAAATCGAATGCAGACGACGGACTTGCACAGGCTGTTGAAGAATATGCTTTAAAGGATATCAAGCCGTAATTTTTACAAATATTTCCAAAATGACCTTAAAATACACTTTAATATATATTGAAAAAAGTAAAAAAATTTAGTATTATGTAGAATACACTGTTTTATAAAAGAGGTGCTTATATCATATGAAAAAGAAAATTGACCTTGACGAAATAAAGCCGTTGCTCGACGAGCTCGGCGGCGTAAAAGGCTCACTTATAACCATTTTACAGAAAACGCAGGAAATATACGGCTATCTTCCGAGAGAGGCTGTTGAATACATCAGCAAAAGAACAGGTATTGCCGAAAGCGAGATTATGGGCGTGGCTACATTTTACACTCAATTTCGCCTTGCTCCCGTCGGCAAATATCTTATTATGCTGTGTCAGGGAACGGCTTGCCATGTTAACTCAAGCGAGCTTATTCTTCAGACTATCAAGGACGAGCTTGGCATTGACGACGGAGAAACAACACCCGACGGACTGTTTTCGCTCAAATGCGTAGCATGCCTTGGCTGCTGCTCTTTATCACCTGTTATGATGATTAACGAAAACACCTACGGCTCTCTAACACCGGAAAAGACAAAGCAAATCCTCAAAAAATTAAGGGAGGAGAATGAAGAATGAAAATTGTTGTCGGAGAAGGCTCATGCGGTATTGCCGCAGGAGCGCACAAGGTATATCAGGCGCTTGAGAAATCCGATTTAAACGGCGCCGTTTTAACAATTGCCGGTTGTATCGGAATGTGTTATCTTGAGCCTATTGTTGATATATATGAAGAAAACAAAGAGGTTAAGCGCCTTGTTCGTGTAACCGAAGCTGACGCAGAAAAAATCGCCGCTTATGCAAAAACAGGCGACGAGAGCGTTATTGCAGGCTTGCTTGTAGCTGAAGAGGACAAGGAATTTTTAAGTAAGCAGACAAGAATTGCTCTTCGCCGCTGCGGAATTATTAATCCCGAGGAGCTTGACGATTTCATTTCAGCCGACGGCTACACCGCTCTTAAAAAGGCTGTTTGCGAAATGACTCCCGAGGAGGTTATTGAAGTTATTAAAGTCTCCGGCCTTGCAGGCAGAGGCGGCGCAGGCTTTCCTACCTGGTTTAAATGGAATGCCGCAAGGCAGAGCGAGGGTGAGGAAAAATATCTCATCTGCAATGCCGACGAGGGCGACCCCGGCGCATTTATGGACAGGGCTGTTATTGAATCGGACCCTCACAATCTTATCGAGGGTATGCTTATAGGCGCATATGCAATCGGCGCAAAAAATGCCGTTGTGTATGTTAGAGCAGAATATCCGCTTGCTATAAAAAGGCTTGAAAGAGCAATTGAGCAGGCAACACAGGCAGGCTATCTCGGCGATAATATCTTCGGCACCGATTTCTCGTGCCGTATGACTATCAAGGCAGGCGCAGGCGCATTTGTCTGCGGTGAGGAAACTGCGCTTATCGAATCGCTTGAGGGTCACAGAGGTATGCCGAGGCTCAAGCCTCCTTTCCCTGCCCAAAGCGGTTATTGGAGAAAGCCGTCAAACATAAATAATGTTGAAACCTTTGCCAATGTCAGCTGGATTATAAATAACGGCGGAGAAGCCTTTGCCGCTATGGGAACGGAAGGCTCAAAGGGAACAAAGGTTTTTGCCGTTACAGGTAAAATCAAAAGAAGCGGACTTGTTGAAATCCCTATGGGAAAAACGCTTCGCGATGTTATTTTTGACATCGGAGGAGGAATGAAGGGCGATAAAAAATTCAAGGCTGTTCAGATGGGCGGTCCTTCGGGCGGATGTATTCCTGCCGAGCTTATTGATACCGTTATCGACTATAAGGCTCTCGGCGCAACAGGCGCTATTATGGGCTCGGGCGGTATGGTTGTTATGGACGAGAGCACCTGTATGGTGGGAATGGCTAAATTCTTCCTCGACTTCACGGCCAAGGAAAGCTGCGGAAAATGTATACACTGCCGTATCGGCACAAAGAGAATGCTTGAAATTCTTAACAGAATTACAAACGGGAACGCAAAGCAGGGCGATATTGAGCTTCTTGAGGAGCTCTGCTACGGAATAAAAGACGGCGCATTATGCGGCTTGGGTCAGACTGCGCCTAACCCTGTTCTTACAACCTTAAAATATTTCAGGGATGAATATGAGGCTCATATCAATGAGCATACCTGCCCTGCAGGAGAATGTTCAGCCCTTATCGAATACTCGATTGACGCTGACAAATGCAAGGGCTGCACCCTATGCGCAAGAAACTGCCCTGTCGGCGCAATTGCGGGCGAGGTTAAAAATCCACATAATATCAACACCGATAAATGTATTAAATGCGGAAAATGTATCCAGTCATGCAAATTCGGTGCAGTAATCAAAAGATAGGAGGGAGCAGCGTGGATAACATTAAGCTTACAATTAACGGCAAAGAGATAACTGCTCCTGCAGGAAGCACAATTCTCGAGGCTGCAAGAAAAAACGGAATTTATATCCCTACGCTGTGTCAGGACGACGCCGTTGAGGTTTACGGCGCATGCGGACTCTGCGTTGTTGAGGCGCAGGGTATGCCGAAGCTTCTTCGCTCGTGCTCGGCAAAGGTCAGCGACGGAATGGTTATAGAAACCGAAAGCGAAAGAGTTGTTAAATCAAGAAAAATTGCCATGGAGCTTCTTATGTCGGCTCACGACGGCGACTGTATTGCTCCGTGCCAGCTTGCATGCCCTGCAAATACCGACTGCCAGGGATATGTAGGTCTTATTGCAAACGGCGAATTTGACAGCGCTCTCAAGCTTATTAAAAATAAAATATCTCTTCCTGCCTCTATCGGCAGAGTATGCCCGCACCCGTGTGAAAAGGCATGCAGAAGGGCAAATGTTGAAGAGCCTGTTAATATTGCGCAGCTCAAGGCATTTGCCGCAGATTTAGATTTAAAGGGAAATCCGTATATCCCTGAAATTAAAGACGAAACAGGCAAAAAAATTGCCGTTGTCGGCGGCGGTCCTGCCGGACTTACCGCGGCGCTTTATTTAAGGGAAAAGGGTCACAGCGTAACCGTTTACGATATGATGGATAAAATGGGCGGTATGCTTCGTTACGGAATTCCACAGTACCGTCTGCCGAAGGAGGTGCTCGACAGCGAAATCGCCGTTATCGAAAAAACAGGCGTTAAGCTTGTTAACAATACAAAGCTCGGTAGGGATATCACCCTTGACGAATTAAGAAAGGCTAATGACGCGGTTATTCTTGCTCCCGGCGCATGGAAATCAAGTCCTATGAGAGTTAAGGGCGAGGATACCGACGGCGTATACGGCGGAATTGATTTTCTGCGTAGCGTTATTCAGGGCAATCCTGTTGAAATCGGCGAAAGAGTAGCCGTATGCGGAGGCGGAAACACAGCAATGGACGCCTGCCGTACGGCAGTTCGTTTAGGTGCAAAAGAGGTTTATGTAATATACCGCCGTACTAAAAACGAAATGCCTGCAGAGGAAATAGAAATAAAGGAATCCGAGGAAGAGGGAGTTATTTATAAATTCCTCACAAATCCTGTTGAAATTCACTGCGAAAACGGCAGAGTATGCGGTATGACGCTTCAGCTCATGGAGCTTGGCGAGCCTGACGCTTCGGGCAGAAGAAAGCCCGTTGCCATTGAGGGCAAAACAGAATATATTGCTCTTGACAGCGTAATAATGGCGATAGGTCAAAAGCTTGATAAAACAGATTTCACGGCTGTTGAGCTTACCGACAGAGGTACTATCAGCGCCGACGAGGAAACCTTTATGACAAGCCTTGACGGTGTATTTGCCATCGGTGACGCAACAAACAAGGGCGCTTCAATTGCTATTGAGGCTATCGGCGAGGCAGACAGATGCGTTAAGGTTGTTGACGCTTATCTCAATAATGAGGTGCTTGATTTCACACCGAAATATATCAGCAAGCGCGATGAAAGCGCAATTGATTATTCGGGCAAAGAAAAAGCATCAAGAACCGTTGCAAAGGTTCTTAACGCAGATGTAAGAAGCAAAAGCTTTGAAGAGGTATCGCTCGGTCTTACCGCCGAACAGGCGCAGAAGGAGGCGCAGAGATGCCTTGAATGCGGATGCAGGGAATATTTCAAATGCAGGCTTCTTTCCGTTGCCCAAAGATATGACATTAATCCACAGCGCTTTGCCGGCGAAATGCCGCAGAAATATACTCGCGACGAAAACGCATTTATTGAGCGCAACACGGCAAAATGTATTCTTTGCGGACTTTGCGTGCGCTCCTGCAAAGAGGTTGTTAACAAAAGTGCACTCGGTCTTTTGGGAAGAGGCTTTAAAACAAGCGTTTCACCTGCGTTTGCACTTCCTCTTGACCAAACCGCCTGCACTAACTGCGGTCTTTGCGTTGAGCTTTGCCCTACCGGCGCGCTGACAGAAAAGGCAGACCTCAAAAAGCAGGTTCCGCTTAAAGAGGAATATTCCGAAGAAAAATGCACGCTCTGCAACAAAGGCTGTTCTCTTCTTGTGTCGCGCTATAACAAAAAGGCTTTGAGAGCAGTTCCAAATGACAGCGCCTCAAGAAGCTGTACTCTTTCAAGAGAGGAGCTCTTAAATCAATTCAAATAAGAGGTTATCGCAATGGACGAATTCAAGGTAATAGAAATCAAAAAAAGCGTTTTTGAAAATAACGATAAGGAAGCTCAAAGAGTAAGGCAGGAGCTTAAAAAAGACAAAACCTTTCTCTTAAATCTTATGTCCTCTCCCGGAGCAGGAAAAACCACAACCCTCAAGGCAACAATCTCACGCCTTAAAGACGAGCTTAAAATCGGCGTTATGGAGGCTGATATCGACAGCGATGTTGACGCAAGAGCAATTGCGGATACAGGCGTTAAATCAATTCAGCTTCATACGGGCGGAATGTGTCACCTCGATGCAGGTATGACCGAGCAGGGACTAAAGGAATTCGGCGCGCAGGACTTGGATTTGGTTATTCTTGAAAATGTGGGCAATCTTGTGTGCCCTGCCGAATTTGACACGGGCGCAAGCAAAAACGCTATGATTTTATCTGTTCCCGAGGGCGACGATAAGCCGTTAAAATATCCGCTTATGTTCACGGTGAGCGACGCTGTTATTATTAATAAGATTGATACTAAATGCGTGTTTGATTTTGACGACGACGCAGTTGTTGAAAGAATTAAAAGGCTCAACCCTAACGCTCAGATTTTCTTCATCTCGGCAAAAACGGGTGAAGGCGTTGACGAGTGGTGCAAATGGCTTAAAAATCAGACCGCGCAATGGAATGAATAATGCACGAGCTTGGAATTGTTATAGAAATATTCGACCTTATAAGCGAAATTGCCGAGGAGCAGAAGCTCAAAAAAATCGACTCTGTTACTCTTGAAATCGGCGAGCTTTCGGGCATTATCCCCGATTATTTATCGGAATGCTGGAAGGTTGCACGCGCTGACGGTATGTTTAGCGATACAAATTTGATAACCGAGATAATCCCTGCCGTTGCAAAATGCGCCTGCGGCGAGGAATTTGAAATGATAAAAAATAACCGCGTCTGCCCAAAATGCGGCAAAAGCGATTATAAGATAATAGCAGGTAAAGAATTCACAATAAAGCAGATAGAAGCATATTAACAAAGCATCCGGGAAAGCTCCCGGATGCTTTTTATCTGTAAATTCTTACGCAGACAACTGCACGGTCTTTTTTAGTGGTGCGTATTTGGCTTTCAAAAATAAATCTGCCAAAGCCGCGCACCGATATAATATCGCCGTTCTTCACCGTATATGAGCTGTTGGAGCACTGACGGCTGTTGACAAACACCTTATCAACTGCAAAAAGCCTCGACGCCTCATTGCGTGAAAGCTTATATACGGCGCTGATAATAGCATCAAGCCTTAACGAAGCAACGATTAATTCTTTTGCCTCGGGCGGTTCAAGCGCAGTGTCGGGAAGCCTGTCGGCTAAGCTCACCTCAACGGTTGTATGCTTAATGCGTTTGAGGTTATCCGTTATATACTCGCTGATTTGCTCAAGGCAGAAAACATATCCGCAGTTTGAGCTTATAATTATATCTCCTATAAGCTCCCTTTTTATGCCGAGATTCATAATTGCGCCGAGAAAATCTCGGTGGTTGAGATTATCGGCAAATCTTTGCATAACAGGCTTGACGCAAAGGCACACAACGGGGAAATCCTCCCTTTGAACATAATCCCCGAAGCCTGCCGTAACTCTTTCTGCCATATCATATCCGCCCCATGTAACACACGGCAGATTGAGCGACGCTAAAATGCTCTGCTCATCCATATTCAAAAATCCGCTGTATAAAGTATAACCCCGTGAATATGAACGGTTATATAACTCTGTCAGCCGTTTTTTAATTAAATCATTATTATCCATAACACCTAAAAAAGCGAGCTGAACAAGGGGCATCCTGCATAAAGAATAATTGCTTAAAAATAAGTGAAGGCAGCGAAATACTGAATTAAATCAGTAGTGAAGCCGTCAAGCCTGCCCTGCAAATTGTGCCTTGTCTTTCATCTGCTTCACATATTTTTAAGTGCATAGCAGTTTAAGCAAACTGATTTTGTTCAGAGTGCATTAATAAAATCCCATCAATACTTGCGTATTAATGGGATTTTTTAATAGTGCTATGGGCAAAATTCAGAAAGCTTAAACCAAATACTTCCTTATGTAGGGTGCCCCAATTAGCTCGCTTTAAAATAATTTATTTTATTTAATCTTACAGCCCTTTGTTTCCATCATATAATCCTCATCTGCAGGGAAGTGAACATCATATGTAACAAGGAGTGTAGCTGATTTATCTTTGATTACTGTTACTGTTGCGTGGGAAACAGCGATATTAGCCTCCATATGGTAATCAGCGGTTGTGATAAGGCCGGTCTTTGTATCAATAACAACGGTTGCCGTACCGCCTCTGTACTCAACTCTGCAGTTTTCTTCTGTAGTACCGCTTGCCCATTCAAGAACGCTGATGGATTCAACTACACCTGAAATATCGCCGAGTGTACTGAAAAGATGGCCCTGTGCGTCAAGACCCTTTGTTGACATATTAACAGCCTTAGGCTGAATAATCATAGTGATTGTGCCGTCGCCGTTATCCTTAATGCTTGCATCAAGAATTTCATCGCCTGTAAGGCGGCTTGTCTGAAGGCTGTCACCGTTAATATCGACATCCTGATTAGGGTCGCGGTTAGCGCAAGGAGTAAGTCCGTTAAGACCCTTAGAATAAAGATTGCCAACAATACCCGGAACGAGGCTGTTAATCATTGAGTTCTCTTTGCCTTCAATCATAATATTTTTAACCTGAAGGTCCTCTTCACCGAGCATAGTATACCAAACGGCTGTATTACCGTCAGCATCGATATACTCTCTTGTCTGCGCTTTGGTCTTATCATAAGCTTCATTATAATAAGCTGCAACATCGTTGAAATCTTTAAATTCAACTCCGCCGTATGTATCTGCCACAAAGGAAGCTTCAAGAACCGATACATCCTCTGTTTCGCCGTTCTCTGTGCTTGTAGCCTCTGTTATAACAGGATATTTATAAATTGATATTGCTGTTGCAATAATTACCAAAACAAGGATAACCGAAAGCACCTTGTTAATGGTACTGAGTTTGGATTTTCTTTTCATAAAAATTCCCCTTTTTACAGTATATTACTCTTCTATAATATACTAAAACTCAACGATTTTCAATATATTTTTATAATATTATTTTTTAAATTTAACATTTATCCGCGTTCCCTCGCCTAAAACGCTGCTGACCTTAAGCTCTGCACCGTGAAGCTGGGCGGCATGCTTTACTATTGCAAGCCCGAGTCCTGTTCCGCCTGTTGCCTTACTGCGGCTTTTATCAACTCTGAAAAATCTTTCAAAAATTCTATCCTGATATTTTTCTTCAATGCCTATTCCCGTATCCTCAACGCAAAGAGAAGCATATTCTCCGTCATCGATTATACTTACATTAACACTGCCGTTTTCTTTGTTGTATCTTATGGCATTATCGCAAAGATTATAAACAAGCTCCTCAAGAAGCGCACTGCTTCCCCTTATATAACAGCTTTCGCCCTTAAGAGAAACGGCAACATTTTTAAGCCTTGCGTTTATCGAGAGTGCCTCAATACACCTTTGGCAGACGCAATACAAATCAACAGACTCAAATACTATATCCTGCTCGTCGCTCTCCTCAAGCTGCGAAAGCTGGATAATATCCTCGCTCAATGAAACAAGCCTTAACGCCTGCTTTCTTATCGTTGAAGCAAAAGGCTTTATATCCTCCGGCTTTGCCATTCCCGTTTCGATAAGCTCAGCATAGCCTGCAATGGAGGTTAGGGGTGTTTTTAATTCGTGCGAAACATTTGCCGTAAACTGCTTTTTCTGCTTATCGAGCATTTTCTGCTTTTTCTTCTGCTCCTTAAGCGCATCAACAAACGGTGTAAGCTCATCGGGAGTTTCTATGCTGTCAATCTCCTCAAGGTGCTCACCGAGCTCAACCACGGGTTTAACAATGCTTTTTGTTATTCTGACGCCCACAATTACAGCGGCGGCAATTATAAGAATTAAAGCAATGATTATATATATCATAGCGCCCGAAAAAACGCTCATAACGCTTTGGGCAACCGTTGATACACGCAAAACATTTCCGCTGTTAAGAAGCTTTGCGTAATAATATGTATTCTCGTCAAAGGTGACCGACTTTCTGATTGCCTTTGACTCTCCGTTTTCAAGAGCCTCTTTAAACTCCTGCCTGTCGGAATGATTTTCCGCTTCGGACGGGTCTATTTTACTGTCGGCAAGAACTGTTCCGTCGGGGGCAATGAGCGTTACTCTTGTCTGCGAATCAAGACCGTTGCTTATGAACGAATAATCGGCGTTTTGATTAAGCTGAGCTTCAACCACCGAGGCGATTGTATTAAGCTCCTCCATAGACTGCTTATCATAATACGAATAAAAAACCGAAATGATTATTAATGCGGTAACGGCGACTGTTGCCACGCTGAAGCAAAGCAGCTTTGATAAAATTTTTTTAGTCACTTAATCACCGACCTTGTAGCCGACATTACGGATGGTTTTGATATGCTCGCCCGCAGCACCGAGCTTTTTTCTTAAGGAGAGGATATGCACATCAACCGTTCTGTTGCCCTGCTCAAAATTATATCCCCATACGATTTCCATAAGCCTGTCCCTCGTAAGAACAATGCCCTTGTTTCTTATAAGATATTTTAAAATCTCGTACTCCTTATATGTCAGCTCAATCTCTTTGTTGTCAACGCAGACGGTATGCCTGCTTTCATCAATCTCTATATTTTTATAAACTGTAACGGGCTTTGCTTTTTTCTGCGTTCTTCTTAAAACAGCCTTCACTCTAGACACAAGCTCCATTACGCCGAAAGGCTTTGTAATATAATCGTCAGCGCCCATATCAAGCCCTTTAACCGCATCAATTTCGCTTGTTTTTGCAGTAACCATAATAACAGGTATGTTACCGTATTGTGCAGACGAGCGAATCTTTGTCAGAAGCTCCAATCCATCGCCGTCGGGAAGCATAATATCAAGCAGTATAATCGACGGAAGCTTCTGCTCCAATGCTGAAAAAAGCGATTTGCCGTCGTCAAAGCCGTCAACCTCAAATTCCGAATTCTTAAGAGCATACATTTCAAGCTCTCTTATTGATATATCGTCCTCAACAATATAAACAAGCTGTTTTTCTTCCATCCTTACACCTCTTTATCTGATTGCGTACTTTGTGAGATAATTTTCAAAGCTTTCCATAAACGAGCTGTTATTTGAGCTTTTAACGCCTTTAAGATAGCTATGGGTCTGATAGCTTCCCTGCGACAGCTCAATTATGCAAACTGCAAGGTTTGAGCAGTGGTCGGCAATTCGCTCAAAGGAGTTGATTATATCAAAGAAGAGCATTCCGTTTTCAACGGTACATTCGCCGTTCATCATTCTCTTTGAATGCCTTGCGCGAAGCTCTGCCTTGAGATTATCTATAACCTGCTCAAGAGGCTCTATGGTTGTTGCAAGCTCAATATCGTCATTTATAAACGCGGTGGTTGAATTTTCGATAATTTCCTTTACCGCCCTGCTCATTACCTCAAGCTCGTGATTAGCCTCCTCGGAAAAATGGATTTTATCGTTGTGCATTTTTCTTTTGGTTTTGAGGATATTCACGCCGTAGTCGCCTATTCGCTCAAAATTGCCTATTGCGTGAGAAAGCTTGCTTAAACGCATTGAATCCTCAAAGCTTAAATTCATTGTGCTTATTCTTACAAGATATGTTTCAAGCTCGTCCTCAAAGGCGTCAAGCCTTTTTTCGTTAGCCTTGATTTTCTCGTCCTTGCTTCGGCTGTAAGCCTTAACAAACTCGACGCTCATTCTTATATTCTCTTTTGCAAGAAGAGCCATCTCGTCGCACTTTTCCTTAACCTTGTCAATAGCATATGACGGTGAAAGGAGGAATCTTTCTTCAACAAGAGTGGTTTCGCCCGTAGTCTGCTCCTCGGGATCATCCTTAATGATCTTACACATAAGCTTTTCAAGGACTCCGCCCAACGGGAAGAGGACAACGGTTGCGAAGATATTGAAAACAGAATGGATTATGGCAATGCTTGCGGCATTAACTTTTTCGTTTATGAAGGGCAGGCCGAAAACGGCGTCGGCTCCGTAAAAGAGCACAAGGGCAAGCAATACTCCGATTATGTTAAAAATGAGATGCAGCCCTGCCGTACGCTTTGCGTTTTTATTTGTTCCGATTGAAGAAATCAGCACGGTTGCGCAGGCGCCTATATTCTGACCGAGAATTATCGGAAAAGCAACTGAAACGGAAATTGAGCCTGTAACCGACAATGCCTGCAAAATGCCGACAGATGCAGAAGAGCTTTGAATAATCGCTGTAAGCAAGGCTCCTGCGATAACACCCAAAAGCGGATTTGAAAATTTAAGCAGAATATTTGTAAATTCCGGAACATCCTTAAGAGGCTCAACAGAGGAGCTCATAGTCTGCATACCTATCATCAAAATAGCAAAGCCCAACAGAATATTGCCTACATTTTTCTTCTTATCATTCTTTGAAAACATAAAAAGAATTACGCCGATAAATGCAAGAACCGGCGAAAAAGACGACGGATTTAAAATCTGAACAAAAATATTTGAGCCTTCAATACCTGTTAATGACAAAATCCACGCCGTTACCGTTGTGCCTATATTAGCGCCCATAATAATTCCGATAACCTGCGAAAGCCCCATTATACCGCTGTTAACAAAGCCGACAGCCATAACCGTTACGGCGCCCGAAGACTGAATTATAGCGGTTACGATTAAGCCAAGCAAAACGCCTTTTATTCGGTTGCTTGTCATCTTTTCAAGTATACTTTCAAGCTTTCCGCCGCTGAGCTTTTCAAGGCTTGAGCCCATTTCGTTCATTCCGAAAAGGAACATTGCAAGCCCGCCTACAAGGGTGAGAACATTGAATATAGTCATACTGCACCTCTGAATACACATCTTTTTATAAATACATAAATCACAACTATATTATATGCAAACCGTTAAGATGAAATATAATTTATGTTAAATCTGCGTAAAATTAAGAATATACTAAAGACTATATATTTTCACTCACAATATATCGGCGAGGTAATGGCAAGCGGCTTGCTTTCGCCGTCAACCGTTCCCCATAATTCCGCCCTGTACCAACTGCCCTTTTCAACCTTGAGCCTAACATGGCGCTCATCGTATCTTGTTTTTAAAACAATCCTCGAGCCGTTTGTTACAATTCTGATTTCCTTATATACAATTTCCTCGTTGCCGGCGTTCTTTTGCCTTGAATGTAAATCGGTGAAAAAGCTGAAGGTAACATTTCCTCTATGTATTGTATCGCCTATGGAATATGTTTTTCCGAGCTGATGAACGCGAAAGAAGAATTTTGCACCTGTGGATATAACGGTTCTGCCCATTCTGATTGCGCGTATTGCCTGCCTTTGGCTGACCTCATTTTCAAAATCCACATAGGTACAGCCGTAATGACCGCTTTTTTCTCTTCTGTGCCAATCCCTGCCGTAGGAGGCCGCTATTTTATAGCCTTTATCCAAAAGAGAGCTCCAAAGCTCAAGTGCGCGTTCGTTTTCGTGATTATCGGCAGTCATATCCTGATGCCATACCTCAATATAATCAACGGCACGCCAATCCTTAACATTAAATTCCCATCTGCCGCCGGTGCAAATAGGCGAGCCGAGCTGAAAAGGATGCGCTATGCCGACAAGCCCTCCTGCCGCTTTAACCTGCTTTATTTTTTCATCAATGTTATCGGGCACTGCGTCGCGCCAGTCAACAAATTCCTTTGCACCGAGCACGAGCATATGGCCGAAATATGTTGTCCATTCAATGCCCCTTATCGACGGAAGAATATCGTCGTCAAGCTCAAAGTGGCCCGAAAATGTATTGTGGTCGGTTAAAGCAATCAGCGCAAGATGGTCGTCCTTTGCCGCCTGCAAAAGCTCTTTAACTTCAAATGCACCGTCGGAATGAACGGTATGGCAATGAAGCTCACAAGGAAGATAGCTCATTATTCCGCCTCCCCTTCAATTTTGATTTTGTAATCCACCGTACAGCTTACGGAATGAACATTAAGCATAATATCCCACTGCCCTGCTTCAACAGCACCTTTTAAAAAGCCGCAGGAAGCGGAGTCGGCGTTTATAATATGGGTCTGACTGCTGTCCTGCCTATGTGCCGCTCCGCGGTAGCCCGACGGAGAATCAAGTGATACGGTAACAAGGTTTTTAATCGGCAGATTTTCCTGCGCGCACTCTGCACATTCGCCGTATTTTTCAAGGCAGGCACGAGCCTCATTAATTGCTTCCTGCGTATTTTCAAGCTCCTTTGGTGAATACGAATAGCTTATTTTAAGCTCTCTGATATTTTCGGGAACATCAAAATCAAGCTTTATATTTGTTTTGCTTTCGAGCGGAGTTATTTTTCCGCAAGCCTCAAAAATGGTCATTTTCCCCTCCGAAATATAACAAATTATAATTAATTATAGGATAGAATAATTTTATTTTCAATTGATATTATTATACAAAAATGTTATATTGTTTTTGGTGATAATGTTATGAAGCTAAATTGCTGGATGAAAAATATTGACGATGGCAAAGAAGTATTAACGCTGAATATTCCCGGAACTCACGACTGCGTTACGAGATATGTTCAGTTTGAGCACATATCAAAATGCCAAAGCAAAAGCATATACGGTCAGTTAGAGCTTGGAATAAGAGCGCTTGACATAAGAGTTCAAAGCAGTAAAAGCAGGCTTAAAATGGTTCACGGCTTTGCGAAAGCCTTTAACTCGCCCAAGCGTTTTTCGCCTCAAATGGATATGGAGGATGTGCTTTTACAGTGCTATAAATTTCTCGATGAGCATAAAAGCGAAGCAATAATCTTTCAGTTTAAAAACGACAACGGAAAAGAAAACGAAAAATGCTTTGACAACCTCTTTAATACATACATAAAGGCAAACGAGGATAAATGGTTTTTGGAAAACCGTTCTCCTTTAATGAAGGAAGCAAGAGGCAAAATAATTCTGATACGGCGCTGTAAAATGGCTGATAAAAAGGAATACACCGATAAAAATACGGGAATTGATTTTTCAAAATGGGTTGAGCAGGACACAAAAAAGCCGTATCCCCTTACGCTTGAAACAGGCGGTGAAAGCGGTATGACCTTTGTTATTCAGGACAGATTTAAATATAAGCCCGAGGAACGCTGGAGTGACGTTATAAAGCCGTTTCTTGATACAATGGCGCCGTTTGACGGCAGATACATAATCAACTATCTTTCGACGGCAGGCGGCTTTAAGGGGCCGTATAACAATTCAAAATATATCAATCCGAAATTTATGGAATATCCTCTTAACGATAATTATTATTACGGGACTGTTTACACCGATTTCCCCGACGAAGCGCTTGTCAGAAAAATTATCAAAACAAACAAATAACCCAAATGAAAACGGACAGAAATTAAATTCTGCCCGTTTTTTATATCTTATATATGAAGTATTGCCGTTGCAAGCCAGAAATAAACCAAAAGCGAAACGGCGTCGACCAAGGTTGTGATAAACGGCGACGACATTACCGCAGGGTCAAATTTCAGCTTCTTTGCGATAATGGGAAGCGTACAGCCTATCACCTTTGCAAAAATAATCTCTATTATCAGCGTAAGGCTGATAACAAGGTCTACCGTGACAGTGATTCCCTCTGTTCCGAGAAGGAGCTTATCAACAAGCCATATTTTAACAAAATTGACCGCCGCAAGAGATAAACCGCATACTACGCCGACGCGTACCTCTTTCCATATAACCTTGAAAATATCCTTTAAATCTATCTCGTTAAGGGATAGCGCGCGTATTATAGTTACGCTTGCCTGACCGCCGGAATTACCGCCCGTATCCATAAGCATCGGGATAAACGAGGTAAGAATAATCAAAGCCGAAAGCTTATCCTCAAACGCTGTTATAATCATTCCCGTAAAGGTTGCGCTAACCATAAGGAGCATAAGCCACGGAATTCTCGACTTCCAGGTTTCAAAAACGCCGACCTTTAAATAAGGCTTTTCGTTAGGAACGATAGCGTTCATCTTTTGGATATCCTCAGTGTTCTCATCCTGAAGGACATCCATAGCGTCGTCGATTGTAATTATGCCGACAAGCCTTTCCTCCATATCAACAACAGGCAGAGCAAGAAAGTCATATTTACTGAGCAAATTTGCCGCCGATTCCTGATCGTCGTGAGTGTTTATATAGATTACATTGGTCTCCATAAACTCCTCAATCTTATCCTCGTAGTCATGGAGAAGAAGCTCCTTTACGGTTGTAACTCCTATTAGGTGACGGGAGCTGTCCGTTACATAACAGGTATAGATGGTTTCCTTGTCAACACCTGTCCGCCTGATACGCTTAAAAGCGTCCTCAACGGTATTGTCTTTTTTAAGGTCAACAAACTCCGGCGTCATTATTGAGCCGGCGCTGTCCTCGGGGTATTTTAAAAGCGTGTTTATTGAAGCTCTTGTTTCGCTGTCGGTATTCTTTAAAATCTTTTTTACTATGGTAGCGGGCATTTCCTCAATGATATCAACCGTATCATCAAGGTAAAGCTCGTCAAGAACCTCACGAAGCTCATTATCCGAAAAGGCGTGTATAAGCGCCTCCTGCGTATCTCCGTCAAGCTCTACAAAGGTTTCTGCCGCCTCCTCCTTGGGAAGCAATCTGAAAAACAAAATTCTCTGCTCATTTTCAAATTCTTCAAAAAGCAGGGCAATATCGGCAGGATTAATTTCTGTAAGGATCTTCTTGATCGCCGAAAACTTTTTTTCGCGGTAAAGAGATGATATTTCTTCTACTGCTTCATCAATTGAAAATTCTTCCAAATTCATATCATTATCTCCTTTCCGTTATTTTTGATATAAGGCTAATCTACAGGGCTGTAGAAAGGCTTTTCCTCTTTATCATAAGGATTTACAAGAATTCTTCTTGTTATTCTCCAAAGTAAAACAAGAATTATTATGCCTGCTGCCACGGCGCATATCGTTAAAACAAACTCCGGCCGCTGATACGGCAGAGTTCCCTCAACAAACGAGGTGTAATCGGGCTGAGCCATTTCTTCCTTGACCTGCTCAACGGTTTTATCCACTCTTTTGATTTTTATGCAATAGCTTCTTATATCGCCGTTTGACGCAACGCACGACAGAGTAATTTCAGGCGTTTGGTCGTTATTCAGTATAATCTCAACAGGAGCGCAGTAGGCATTTACATCCTGTGGTATGGGCGTGATTTTTAACTGCTGCAAATCCTTTGGTATGTAAAGCTTATATGCCGTATCGCTGTCATTGAGCTTCGGGAGAATCTCACCGTATGCGCAGTAAATCTGCGACAGCTTATTATTTGAGGTGATGCTGTATGAAGCAGGGTTTTTATAGTTGAAATTATATATTGTGCTTCCTGTTTCATACTGAAGCGTTACTGTTACACCTGTCTGATGATTTACGTTATCATAAGCATAATTTACAAATATATCGGCGTTTCCCCTGACTGCATAGCTTTCAAGGGTCGGGCTTTGCTCATTATCCTCAAGGATTAACTGATACTCGTTTACCTCGGATGAAAATCCGCCTTCAATGACGGCATTTTTAAAGCTGATTGACTCGAGCGACGGTATATCCTCCATGGCATTTACACAAACAGGGCTGCTGAAAAGGGCTGCAAAAATTATTGCGCACAGGAAAATAATGGTTGTTTTTCTCCTCATAAAAATCACTATTCCTTAATAATATAGCTTGAAATATTTTTGTCGTCCAACAGTTTTTTTACTTTGTCTTTTTCCTTTGCCGTGATGAAATAAATTTTATCGTCGGCATTCTTGCTCTTTATTTTTTCATCAATTTCCTCTTCAATCTCTGATGAATCGGAGGAAATAATATTAACCTTATCTGCTTCAATGAACTTTATCTGCGTTCCTAAATCATTATAAAGCCTGCTTGAAATATTTTCAAAGCCGTCGTCGTAATCTCCGCCGAGCTCCTCGGGAAGCGTGCACCAATCGAGAACGAAAACCGTAATTCCCAAGCCCTTTGCTTCTTCAATTATACTTTTGATATAATTATATGCGCCCTCGCTGTTGGGGTTTAGATATGTGTTTCCCTGCGAATCCTTATATATATCTCCTGCGCTCAAAGCAGCAGAGGATATATCGGCTGACGGAGCAATATTATCCTTATAGCAGGAAACGATACCGACAGGAAGAATATCATTTTCAAGCAGGGAGGAAACGGATTTTTCAAGGTCGGGCGACGGTGACGAAACAGCGCCGCAGGCGTCAACGGTTGCAAGTGAGCTGTTATAGCCTATCGTTCCGTCCTCTCTTTTCAATTCAAAGGCAACGGAGGAATAGCCTATATCAAGCACCTCGTCAACAACCGTGTCGAGCATAACGGAGCCGTCAAGCGACAATGACGGAACAAGACAGCTTTTTATATTAATGGCAACATTGCTTATTCCTGCATTGATATCATCTGTATTATCGGCAATGGGCATTGAATTTCTTTGCATATACACATCCATAACCGTGTAGCCGATGCCGATTGTTAACACACAGCAGGCAAAAATAATCAGCCTTCTTAACGCTGTAAGAGCGTTATCCTTTGAAATGACCTTCTTTTTTTCTTTAGGCCTTCGGTTATCAAATTTATCGGAGCCTGCTCCTGCCTCGATATATTTATCGGAGAAGGAGATTTTTCTTCCCTTGGGCTCCTCGGTCCATTTGCTGTTGCGCTTTTTATTGTTATAAAAGCGTTTCTTTTTCATTTAACCACCGCTTATAATCTTGCGTTTTCTTTAAGAGTGTTTATTGTTTTTTCGGGATTATCGCTTTTAAAGACAGCCGAGCCTGCAACAAAAACATTAGCGCCTGCTCTTCCTGCCGTTTTAACGGTTTCGGTATTAATTCCGCCGTCAACCTGAATATCAATATCGGGGCATTTTTTACGCAGTGCGGTAATTTTAGGCATTGTGCTCTCCATAAAGCTCTGACCGCCGAAGCCGGGCTCAACCGTCATAACAAGCACCATTGAGAGCCTGTCTAAATAAGGGTAAACCTCTTCAATCGGGGTATTCGGCTTAACGGCAAGCGCAGCCTTACAGCCGCCCGAAATAATTTTATCAATGGTTTTATCTATATCCGACTCGCATTCGGTATGGAATGTAATAATATCGGCGCCGGCGCTGATAAAATCGTCAATATATTTTAAAGGGTCTGAAATCATAAGATGAACATCAAACGGAATATCGCAAACTCTTTTCATAGCGGCGATAACCGGCGCGCCTATTGAAATATTCGGCACAAAATGACCGTCCATAACATCAAGATGAATAAGATCCGCAGAGGAGCATTTCTTTAACTCTGCCTCAAGATTGGCGTAATCCGACGCCAGCATTGACGGTGAAATTTTTATTTTCATAATGAATACCTCCGCGTTTTATATTCAAATAATTATACTATATAATATAAATAAAATCAACAAATTTAATTTTTCCTTGTTTTTATCAAAGCAATGTAGTATCATATACCCGTATTTTAGGAGGTAGTTGTATGATTCAGGCAAATAATGTTACGGTGCAATTCGGCGGAAGAGTTCTTTTTGAAAGAGTTAATGTAACCTTTTCCGCAGGTAACTGCTATGGAATTATAGGCGCAAACGGCGCAGGAAAATCAACCTTTTTAAAGGTGCTTTCAGGTGACCTTGACCCGCAGAAGGGCGAGGTTTTTATCACTCCCGGCGAAAGGCTCTCCGTTCTCAAGCAGGACCACTTTGCATATGACGAATACGAGGTAATCAGAACCGTTCTTATGGGAAATCCGAGGCTCATTGAGGTTATGGAGGAGAAGGACGCTCTTTATATGAAGGAGGATTTCTCCGAGGAGGACGGCATTAGGGCAGGCGAGCTTGAAGCCGAATTTGCAGATATGGACGGCTGGAACGCAGAGTCCGACGCTGCTTTTATGCTCAACAAATTAGGCGTATCCGACGAGTATCACTATATGAAAATGGCGGAGCTTCCGTCGGATTTAAAGGTAAAGGTTTTGCTTGCGCAGGCGCTTTTCGGCAATCCGGATATCCTTTTGCTTGACGAGCCTACTAACCACCTTGACCTTTCGGCTATCCGCTGGCTTGAAAACTTCCTTATGGATTTTGAAAATACCGTTATCGTTGTTTCGCACGACCGTCATTTCCTCAACAAGGTATGCACGCATATATGCGATGTTGATTTCGGTAAAATTCAGCTTTATACAGGTAACTATGATTTCTGGTATGAATACACCCAGATGCGCCAGAGGCAGGCAAGGGATCAGAATAAAAAGAACGAGCAGAAAATCAAGGAGCTTCAGGAATTTATTCAGCGCTTTTCTGCAAACGCCGCTAAATCAAAGCAGGCAACAAGCCGTAAAAAACAGCTTGACGCTCTTGAAATGATAGAAATGCCCGTATCAAGCAGGCGCTTTCCCTTTGTTGATTTCAAGCCTGACAGGGAATGCGGAAACGACCTTCTTCGTGTTGACCACCTTACAAAGACCATAGGCGACAGAAAGGTGCTCGACGATATTTCGTTTGTAATTCATCCGAGAGAGAAGGTTGCCTTTGTAGGCTCCGATGTTGTTGCAAAAACAACGCTGTTTAAAATTATTATGGGAGAGCTTGAGCCTGACGAGGGAAGCTTTAAATGGGGCGTTACCACATCGCAGAGCTATTTCCCGAGTGACAACAGCAAATACTTCGACGGCGTTGATTTAACGCTCGTTGATTGGCTTAGGCAGTATACTACGCAAACCCTTGAGGCAGACATAAGAGGCTGGCTCGGCAGAATGCTCTTTTCGGGAGAAGAGGCGCTCAAAAAGGCTAATGTGCTTTCGGGCGGTGAGAGAGTAAGATGCATGCTTTGCAAAATGATGCTTTCGGGCGCAAATGTGCTTATTCTTGACGAGCCTACGAACCATCTTGACCTTGAATCAATCACGGCGCTCAATAACGGACTTATCCGCTATCCCGAAACAATCCTCTTCACCTCGCACGACCACCAGTTTGTTCAAACGGTTGCAGACAGAATTATTGAAATTTCAGGCAATACAATTCTCGACCGCAAGGGAACCTACGATGAATTTCTTGAGGATTTCAGCGAGGAACAGCTTAAAAAGTATTAATTCAAAAGTAAAAGTCACCGATACGATATCGGTGACTTTCTTTATTCTTTATTGTTAAATTGCTCAATCTGCTTTTTCAGCGAATGCACATTGTTTTTCATAATCTCAAGCACCGCAAAGAAGCTTTCCGTCTGCGACGGCTGGGCGCCCTGCATAAGCCTGTCAACAAGAGCATTCATATCCTTTTTGCAAATCTCGTTAATCATTTTTGCGCCCTCGGTGGGAATAACTCTTTTGAGCCTTGCGTCACTCATTACGGCATGCCTTTCAACAAGTCCCCTGTCCTCAAGCTCCTTTATGATTGTTGAAACGGTTGAACGGCTTAAATCAAATTCGCTTTCAATATCACGCTGATATATATATTTATCGGAGTTTTCGCAAAGAAAAGCGATTATGTAGCCGTAGGACGCTGTTTTTTCGGGATAAATCTTATTATGCAATTCATCATTTGAATGTTTAAGAAAATTATTTATTGTTCTCAAACCCATATCAAGCTGCTGCGCATTAGTCATAAGCAACCTCCCTGAAATTATCTGATAAAATATATTATACATAAATTTTACCAGATTGACAATCACTTATTTTGTTGCTATACTTATGTAGTAGAAATATGTCGATTGTTAAATGATAATGAAGGTGTTAAATATGAATAAAAACAGAGTTCAGGTTAAAATCGGCGGCGCTACCTATACTATAGTGACCGAGGACGATCCGGAATATGTTGAAAATCTTGCTGAAATGATAAGCGATGAAATGAGGGCAATATGCAATTCAAACCCTTCTCTTTCACTTACCCAGGCTGCAGTTCTTGTTGCGCTCGACCATGCCGACGCCTGCAAAAAAGCAACTGCGTCATCGGATAATCTGCGTGCTCAAATCAAGGATTATCTTGAGGACAGCGCAAGGGCAAGAATGGAAGTTGATGTAGCAAGGCGAGAGGTTGAAAGGCTTAACAGAGAAATCTCTGATTTAAGAAACAAGCTTTCGGGAAAGTAAAGAGCATATGAATTTTGAAATACTGGCTCCTGCAGGAAGCATGGAGTCGCTGATTGCCGGTGTGCGAAGCGGTACAAACGCAGTTTATCTGGGAGGTAAGCTGTTTAATGCCCGCCGCAATGCCGGCAATTTTAATGATGAAGAGCTTAATACGGCGGTAGCATACTGCCATCAGAGAGGGGTTAAGGTTTACTTAACCCTTAATATCCTTTTATCAGACAATGAATTGAACGACGCCTATGAGCTTGTAAAAAAGGCTTTGCAGGCAGGCGTTGACGCCTTTATTGTTCAGGATATCGGCACGGCGAAAATGATTAAGGAGCATTTTGAGCAGGCAAGAATACACGCTTCAACCCAAATGAGCATAATGACTCCCGAGGGTGTTAAGGCGGCGAAGGATATGGGATTTTCAAGAGTTGTTCTGCCCCGTGAATTGAGCCTTGACGAAATAAGGGAAATACGAAAAAGCTCGGATATTGAGCTTGAAATTTTTGTTCACGGCGCGCTTTGTATGTCCGTTTCGGGTCAATGCTATCTCTCGTCAATGCTCGGTGCAAGAAGCGGAAACAGAGGCCTTTGCGCACAGCCGTGCAGGCTTCCGTTTTCTGCCCGAGGCGGCAACGGCTTTGCCCTATCCTTAAAGGATTTGAGCATCATTAGGGATATTGCAGAGCTTGACGGAATTACAAGCTTAAAAATTGAGGGCAGAATGAAAAGGCCCGAATATGTATCCGCCGCCGTAACAGCAGTAAAAAAAGCAATTGACGGCGAATACACCGACGCCGATGAAAAAGCTCTTCGCTGTGTTTTTTCAAGAAGCGGTTTTACAGACGGATACTTAAAGGGAAATACAGGAAGGGATATGTTCGGCATAAGGCAGAAGGAAGATGTTGTAAGCTCGCAAAATGTTCTCAAGCAATTAAGCCGCGTATATGACAATGAAAATCCGCTTCTGCCGTTGAGCATTGATTTTGTTTGCAAGGAAAATCAACCCTGCACCCTTACGGCAAACGGACTCGGCAAAGCCGTAAAAATCAACGGCGATATACCCGAAAGGGCAGTTAACAAGCCTATGACCGAGCAAAGCCTTATTCAAAGGCTTTCAAAGCTCGGAGGAACGCAGTTTTATCCCGAAAGCATTACAGTGGATTTAGACGACGGCTTGATTTTGCCCGTATCAAAAATAAACGAGCTTCGCAGAAAGGCAGTTGAGGAGATAACAAAAATCGAAAAGCCGTCTGTTATCTGCAAGCCGTTTAACTGCATTTCACCTGTAAAAAAGAGCAGTACTCCTTATCTTACGGCGTCTTTCAAAAGCGCACGGCAGATACCCGACAGGCATCCGTTTAAAAGGGTGTTTATACCGATGGACTCCTCCCTTGAGGATTTTATTGACAACCGCGCGGGAGTTGTATTGCCAAGAGGGCTTTTCGGTATTGAAGAGGATTTGAAAAAGCGCCTTGAGGTGCTCAAAAAGGCAGGCGTTACAAAAGCGCTGTGCGGCAACATAGGCTCGTATGCTCTTGCAAAAAATATGGGCTTTGAGGCTTTCGGCGATTTCGGTCTTAATATATTCAACAGCGAAAGCGCACGGCTGATAAACTCGCCTATTCTTTCCTTTGAGCTGACGCTTGAGCAGGCGAACAGAATAAATGCGCAGGACACGGGAATAATCGTTTACGGCAGAGTACCTTTGATGCTGACGCGAAACTGCCCCGTAAAAAGCAGTATCGGCTGTTATGAATGTAACAGGCAGGGCAGGCTGACGGACAGAAAGGGCTATGAATTCCCTGTTATCTGCTCAAAATACCCCTGCGTCGAAATACTCAACAGCGTTGCGATTTATATGCTCGACAGAATGGACGAAATAAAAACCGACTTTGCACATTTTTATTTTTCAACGGAAACAGAAAAAGAGGTTGAAAATATTTTAGACCTTTACGAGCAGGGCAGAAAGCCTGATTTTAAATACACCAGAGGATTATATCAAAGAGGTGCCATATAATGCTTATACTTGCATCAAAATCTCCGCGCAGGCAGGAGCTTTTAAAAATAATTACAGATGATTTTGTTATAAAAACAGCAAATGTTGACGAAACTCTACCCGAGGGGATTTCTCCGAAAGAGGCTGTTGAATACCTTTCAAAAATAAAGGCAATGCCGTTTAAAAACGATACTGATACTGTAATCGGAGCCGACACCGTTGTTGCGGTTGACGGTAAAATATTGGGAAAGCCTGAAAATAAAAATGACGCTTTTAATATGCTTCGCCTGTTGAGCGGTAGGGAGCACAGCGTTTTTACGGGCGTTACAATACTAAAGCCCGGCAGTCGGGAAACCTTTTCGGAAGAAACAAAGGTTAAATTTTTCGATTTGACCGATGATGAAATAAATGCCTATATAGAGACCGGCGAGCCGATGGATAAGGCAGGAGCATACGGTATTCAGGGGAAAGGTGCTCTCCTTGTTGAAAAAATAGACGGTGATTACTTCAATGTTGTAGGCTTACCGATTAACATACTAAACAAAAGGATTTTGTAGACATTTTGCACAAAATTGGCTTTTTTGGGATAAAAAAACAGGAAATGTCTTATAAATGCCGATTTAAAACTTGAAAAAATCACTAAAAAATGTTATTATTTTTAGTGTATTTAAACAAATTATTTTTTAGGAAGGGGATCGTTATGGCAGCAGATTTGCATTGTCATACAAAATTAAGCGATGGTTCCGTAGGTATTGAAGATCTTATCGTTATTGCTCAAAAAAGCGGAATCGATACTATTGCAATAACTGACCATGACTGCCTTGCAGGCACGGTAAGAGGTCAGGTTATAGGAAAGCGATACGGCGTTAACATTATCCCCGGCGTTGAGTTATCGGCTTTTGATAATGAAGCAGGAAAAAAGGTTCACATTCTTTGCTATTTAGCAGATAAGCCCGATAGGCTTGAGGGGCTTTGCAAGCGTACCTCGGTTGCAAGAAAAAGAGCAGGCCAGATAATGATGCTCAAGGTTGCCTCCCGTTTTCCGATATCAACCGATTTTATTATCAATCACGCCTCCGGTTCAACCAATCTCTATAAGCAGCATATTATGCACGCACTTATGGACGCCGGCTATACAAACGAAATTTTCGGTGATTTATTCAATGCGCTCTTTTCAAGCGAAAGCGCAACAAACATTCTTGCGCCTACAAAATATCCCGATGTTAAAGAGGTTATTGAAGAGGTGCACGGCGCAGGCGGCATAGCTGTTCTCGCGCATCCTGCGTTTTATAATAATTTCGACGAGATTGAAAAATACATTGAGATGGGAATTGACGGCATAGAGGTTTGGCATCCGTCTGCAACAGACGAGCAGATTGAGATTTTAAGCAAAATTTGCAAGAGCAACAAGCTTCTTCTTACAGGCGGAAGCGATTTCCACGGAATTTACGGCGCAAAAACAGTTACTCTGGGAACCTGTATGACGCCCGACGAGCATTTAGACAAGCTTATGAGCTATAAGGCAAAGAAAAAGAGAGCTCAAAGAAAGGCTGAAAAAGAGGCGGCAGCCGCTGCAGCCGGATAAAATATATTTTAACAAAAACTCTTTACCGATATTGTAAAGAGTTTTTTTATTTATCCAAATGAGTTTTTATTGACATATTACATATTTCAAATATAATTAAATTGAAATCACAAAGGAACGGTGCCTTATGAATAACAAACTTGCAAAAACGCCTCCGATGGGCTGGAACAGCTGGGACTGCTTCGGAGCCGGCGTGAATGAAAAGCAGCTTCGCGAAAATGCCGATTATATGGCAAAAAATTTAAAACAGTTCGGATGGGAATATATCGTTTGCGATATTCAGTGGTATGAGCCTAAATCAAAGGATAACGATTACAACAATTTCACCGAGCTTGATATGGACGAATACGGAAGGCTTATCCCTGCGGTAAACCGTTTCCCGAGCGCAAATGGCTCAAAGGGCTTCAGGGAAATTGCAGATTACTGCCATTCCCTCGGTCTTAAATTCGGAATACATATTATGCGCGGAATTCCCCGTCAGGCTGTTCACGCAGATACGCCTATAAAAAACAGCAAATATTCCGCAAGGCAGATTGCCCATCATTTTTCGGTATGCTCGTGGAATACGGATATGTACGGACTTAAAAACTGCGAGGGCGCGCAGGATTATTACAACTCCATTTTCGAGCTTTATGCGCAGTGGGGCGTTGATTTTATAAAGTGCGATGATATTGCCGTTACTGAATTCAGAAAATGGGATAATCCTTATTCGGCTGATTATGAAATTGAAATGATAAGAAAAGCAATCGACTCCTGCGGCAGGGATATGGTTCTTTCTCTCTCGCCGGGTCCTGCCGAAATATCAACGGCAAAGCATCTTGCAAAAAACGCAAATATGTGGCGGATAACAGGCGACTTTTGGGATCACTGGGATAAGCTTCACGATATGTTTGACCGCTGTCTGCTGTGGCAAAACGAGGTTAAACCCGGTCACTATCCCGACTGCGATATGCTGCCTTTAGGCGTGCTTTCAAAAAACGGGAGCTGCCACGGTCCTCAAAACAGGAAAACGCAGTTCACCAAGGCCGAGCAGATAACAATGATGAGCCTTTGGGGTATATTCAAAAGTCCGCTTATTATGGGCGGCAATATGCCCGAAAACGATGAATGGACCCTATCTCTTCTTACAAATGAGGAATATATTAATATGCACAAGACCTCATACGGCGCTCACCAGCATTACCGAAATGAGAAAAACGGCAAGGGCGATATCATCTGGATATCAAACGGCAAGGGCTGTAAATACGCCGCAATGTTTAACACGAGAGATAAAAGTCACTGCGTTAAGCTTGACTTAACGGCTATTCTTATGCCGGACACAAAATACAGCTTCTATGACATATGGGAGAAAAAGAACGCCGGCGAATACAAAAATTCGTTTAAAACGGAAATTGACGCGCACGGCGCAAGGCTCTTTAAAATTACATATTAAACAGAGCAGGCAGGGTGCAAAATTCATTGCACCCTGCTCATTTTTTACAGCTTATTTTCCTCCTGATATTCCTTTGAAAACTCGGTGTTGAGCTTATCGGGGATAGGAACGCCCATTTCCGTTATATCGTCGGGCTGAACGGTAGGGTTTGACACCCATGACGAGTAGCGGTTGGTAAGCTTCGCATCAAGTCCGTATTTTTCCTCAAAGCTTTTCTTATGCTTATGCACCTTTGCGGGAATATCATAATTGTTAAGGCTGTTTATCGTCTGCTCATCCTTATTCCTGCTCATTATTTGTCAAGCCTTCGGCAACAGCCTTTAAATCCTCAAGAGAATTAATTTTCGCACCGCTCATAATAATGCTGGATTTTACGATTTCCGGCAGGGAATTATAATATTCCTTCATCTGCGGTGTAAGATTAAACATATCAGGCATAATAATCACTCCTTCGTAACTATTATGCCTGAAAAATTTATTTATATTAAATTTGATATTATTGAATTTGAAACAAGCATACCCCTTTCGGTCAGCGCTATATTATTGTTATTCAAACGCATCAGTCCTGCTTTTATGTACGGACTAATGTCTTTTTTTATATATTTTTTGTCAATGCCCCTGTTGAGCCTTAAGCCGAGCATAATTCTTTCCTCGTTATCTCCTCCGTCGCCGTCGGGGATAATATTCATATCCCTGTCATAGTAAAAGCGTTTTCCGCCCCAAAAAGAGTGCGCCGACGCGCCTATACCGAGATACGGCTCAAGCAACCAATATTTCAGATTATGTCTGCTTTCAAAGCCGGGCTTTGAAAAATTGCTGATTTCATATTGATTAAAGCCGAGAGCCTTAAGGCTTTTAATTGTTTTCAAATACATATCGCTGACCGTGTCCTCGTCGGGAAGCTCAAGCCTGCTTTGAATATCGTAGAATTTTGTCCCCTCTTCGATTTTCAGCATATATGCGCTGATGTGGTTGACGCTCATTTTGTCAATAAATTCAAAGCTTTCGTCGAGCGAGGAAAGCGTTTGCTTCGGAGTGGCGAGCATTAAATCAAGGCTTATATTTGTTATTCCCGCCTTTTTTGCGTCGCTTACTGCTTTTGCAACCTCTGCCTGTCCTGCCGACCTGCCAAGCGCAAAACGCTCTTCATTTCTTGCGCTCTGCATACCGAGGCTTATTCTGTTTACACCAAATGAGGTGTATAGCTCAAAATCACGCTCAAGATTCTTTGACGGATTGCACTCAACGGTAATTTCGGCATTTTTATCTATTTCAAAATGATTTTTTGCATTTTCGATTATTTTTCCGATAAGCTCCGGCTCTAAAATACTCGGTGTTCCTCCGCCGAAATAAATCGTATCAAAGCTGCCCTCATATTTTTTCATTTCGCCGATAATTCTATCGGCATATTTTTCGGCAGAGGCGCTGTCGTATTTAACGCTGTAAAAGTCGCAGTAGGGGCATTTTGAACGGCAAAAGGGAATGTGAAAATATAAACCGCTGCTCATATAATCACACTCCCTTACAAATTTTGAAAGATATTACTTTTTTCTGCTCTCTGCCTTTAATCTTAAAGCCTTATCGAGAATGGTTTTTCTTAATCTTATTGATTTCGGAGTAACCTCTAAAAGCTCGTCATCGGCAAGAAACTCCATGCTCTGTTCAAGTGAAAGAGTGGTCGGCGGAACGAGCTTTAATGCTTCATCGGAGCCGCTTGCGCGTGTATTTGTAACATGCTTTTTCTTGCAGACATTGCAGACGATATCCTCGTCTTTAGCGCACTCGCCGACAATCATACCCTCGTAAACCTCAACACCGGGGCCGACGAAAAGCCTGCCTCTGTCCTGCGTATTCCAAAGGCCGTAGCCTGTTGTGGTTCCCGTTTCGTGAACAACAATCGAGCCTCTGCTTCGGGTTGCAATTTCGCCCCTGTATTCCTCATAGCCTGCAAAAAGCTGATTCATAATTCCGTTTCCGTTGGTGTCGGTTAGAAATTCGGAGCGGTAGCCGATAAGACCTCTTGACGGAATTTTAATCTCAAGATGGGTCATACCTGTTGTTCTGGTATCCATATTCTCAATTTCGCCCTTGCGCGAGCAGAGCTTTTCCATAACGGTTCCGACATATTCCTCGGGTACCTCGATTATTGCAAGCTCAACAGGCTCAAGGATTTTTCCGTTTTCGTCCTTTTTCAGAATTACCTGCGGACGGGAAACCTGAAATTCATAATTTTCTCTTCTCATTGTTTCAATGAGTATTGAAAGATGAAGCTCTCCCCTGCCCGACACCTTGAAGGTATCCATAGAGTCAGTTTCCTCAACACGCATTGACACATTCGTTTCAACCTCCTTGAAAAGCCTGTCGCGCAGATTTCTCGAGGTTACATATTTGCCCTCTCTGCCTGCAAAAGGAGAGTCGTTTACGATGAAATTCATTGAAATCGTAGGCTCGTCAATTTTTACAAAAGGAAGCGGTTCAACACATTCGGGGTCGCAGGCTGTTTCGCCTATATTAAGGTCGGGAACGCCCGAAACGCACACCAAATCGCCGAAGCTTGCCTGAGGGCAGTCAACTCTTTTAAGACCCTCAAACTGATATATCTTTGAGAATTTTATGTTTTCCTGCGAGCCGTCCTGCTTGCAGAGAACATACGGCGTGTTAACCTTAATTGTTCCTCTTTCAACTCTGCCGACGCCTATTCTGCCCACATAATCATCATACTCAAGCGACGAAAAAAGTATCTGCGCAGCGCCGTCGGCATCGCCCTGCGGTGAAGGTATATATTCAAGTATTGCGTCAAGAAGAGGGCGCATATCACCGCTTCGCGCATCGGGGTCAAGGCTTGAATAGCCGTCCTTTGCAGAGGCGTAAACAACAGGAAAATCTATCTGATCGTCGTCTGCGCCAAGCTCGATGAAAAGGTCAAGCACCTCGTCGATAACCTCCGAGGGTCTTGCTCCGTCGCGGTCAATCTTGTTAACAACAACAAGCGGTGTTTTATGTAGCCCCAATGCCTTTTTCAAAACAAATCTTGTTTGAGGCATACAGCCTTCAAAGGCGTCAACAAGAAGAAGCACGCCGTCAACCATAGTCAGGATACGCTCAACCTCACCGCCGAAATCGGCGTGACCGGGAGTATCAACAATATTTATTTTTGTATCCTTATAGTGAATAGCCGTATTTTTTGAAAGAATTGTAATTCCTCTTTCCTTTTCAAGGTCGTTGGAATCCATAACCCTTTCCTGAACAGCTTCATTGTCACGGAAAATACCGCTTTGATGAAGCATCTCGTCAACCAAGGTTGTTTTGCCGTGGTCAACATGGGCAATTATGGCTATGTTTTTTATATCATTTCTTGTACTCAAAATTTTCACCTGATTTGAATAAACTATTTTGTAATTTTAAAGCTGTCGCGAAGCGCAACCGTTCTGTTGAATACAGGCATTTCGTCTGTTGAATCTCTGTCCTTGCAGAAATAACCGTTTCTCATAAACTGATATTTTGCTTCAACAGGGCAATCGGCAACAGCCTTTTCGACATAACCGTTGCAGATTTTAAGAGAATCGGGATTGAGATTATCCTCAAAGGAGGCTACGCCCTCCTCGTCGCTCGGATTTTCAACATTGAACAGCCTTTCATAAAGTCTGATTTCGGCAGGAGAGTTATCCTTTGCCGATACCCAATGAATTGTTCCCTTAACCTTTCTTCCGTCAGGAGAATCACCGCCGAAGGTTTCAGGGTCATAGGTGCAGTGGACACAGCTTACCTCGCCGTTTTCATCAAGGTCATAGCCTGTGCAGGTTACAAAATAAGCCTTGTAAAGCCTTACCTCGTTGCCCGGATAAAGCCTGCGGTACTTTTTAATAGGCTCAATCATAAAGTCGTTTTTCTCAATCCAAAGCTCCTTTGAAAACGGCATAAGCCTTGTTCCGTATTCAGGATGATCCGGATGATATTCGGCTTCAATCTCTTCAACCTTATCATCAGGGTAATTATCAATAACAAGCTTAACAGGGTCGATTACAGCCATAGCCCTCGGCGAATTAGCGCCGAGATTATCTCTTACGCACGCTTCAAGCAAGGCAAAATCAATAACGCTGTAAGCCTTTGAAACGCCTATTCTGTCACAAAAATCCCTGATTGCCTCGGCAGGATAGCCTCTTCTTCTCATACCGCTGATGGTTGCCATACGGGGATCGTCCCAGCCTGTTACGATTTTATCGTTAACAAGCTTTAAGCATTTGCGCTTTGAGGTTAAGGTGTAGTTGAGATTCATACGGGCAAACTCAATCTGCCTTGGCTTTTCGCCCTCAATGAGCTCATCAACAAACCAGTTGTAAAGCGGTCTGTGGTTTTCAAATTCGAGAGAGCAAAGCGAGTGGGTAACCTTTTCATACGCGTCGGAAAGCGGATGAGCGAAATCGTACATAGGATAAACGCACCATTTATCACCCGTTCTGTGATGATGGGCATACATTATACGGTAAATTATCGGGTCGCGCATATTAAGGTTAGGCGAAGCCATATCAATTTTTGCGCGCAGAACCTTTGACCCTGCCGGAAATTCTCCCTTAGTCATTCTGTCAAAAAGGTCAAGGTTTTCCTCAATGCTTCTGTTGCGGTAAGGCGACTCCTTGCCCGGCTCGGTAAGAGTTCCTCTGTATTCCCTCTGCTCCTCGGGAGTGAGGTCGCATACAAACGCCTTTCCCTTTTTTATGAGCTTTATTGCACATTCATAAAGAAAATCAAAATAGTCAGACGCATAATAGAGGTTGTCCCAGTCAAAGCCGAGCCATTTGATATCCTCTTTTATAGCATCAACATATTCGGTATCCTCTTTAGTTGGATTTGTGTCGTCAAGACGAAGATTGCAGGTACCCTTGTATTTTTCCTTAACTCCGAAATTTATGCATATAGCCTTTGCGTGGCCGATATGCAGATATCCGTTAGGCTCGGGTGGGAAACGGGTTTGAATGTGGCTGTATTTGCCCTCGCTCAAATCCTCGTCGATAAAATCGTGTATAAAATTTGAAAATTCCTTTACTTCTTCCGCCATAATTCTGTCCTCATTCATTTAATTATTTTTATAGTAAGCCAATGCCTTATCTATTCTTTCAATAACCCTTGACTGACCTAAAAGAGCCGTAATTGCATAAAGGTCGGGTGTGTTTGTTCTGCCTGTCAGGGCAACACGGATTATTGTTGAAACATCGCCGACATGGCCCTTAAAGGCATCGGGAGTCTGCTTATACTCCTTAACATTCGGCGTACAGCCGCACGCAGCACATATGCCCTTGATTCTGTCAAACCACATATCCTTATCGTCGTTTATATCAACGATATCCCTGTATTTTTCGAGCACCTCAACTGCAAGCTCGGGCGTTGCGTTACCAGTAAGCTCATAGCTTTCCTCAAAGGTTTCGTCATACATATAGCTGATATAATCCTGAATATCAGACCACTTGGCGATATCCTTTCTCGGCTTTTTATTGCCTCGGTCAATATTAAGAACAGCAGTTGCATACTGCTCGTCCTTTGCATATAAAGCCGCAAGGGTCGGATTATATTCCTTTGCCCACTCGTTTGAAAGGGTAAACACCTCTTCGGCTGTCATTTGGCTTATAACATTTTTTGACACATCGGTAAGCTTGACAATATCAAACAGCGCGCCTGAAACAGACATCTTTTTGAAATTGAGCGGGAAGCTTTCAAGCGGCTCGGATTTATTGGCTCTGCGCCAGTCCTCAAAATTTGAATTTGCAAGCGTTAAAATGTATTCGTTAACGCTTTGCTTGGGATAACCCTGCTCGGAATAATAGGTAACGGCGGCTTCGGGGTCTTTTCTTTTTGAGAGCTTTCTTTTGCCTGAGTTTTCCTCCTTCATAATAGTCGCCACATGAACATATTTAGGCGGCTTGAAGCCGAGAATTCTGAAAAGCTGAAGATGAATTGGAGTTGATGAAATCCATTCGTCGCCCCTTACAACATGAGTTGTTCTCATAAGGTGGTCGTCGATAACATGAGCAAAGTGGTAGGTCGGAATACCGTCGGATTTAAGAAGAACGATATCCTGAACATTCTCCGGCATTTCAATTTTGCCCTTTATTGCGTCATCAAATCGGCATTTTCCCTCTGCTGTTCCGGGGGATTTCAAACGGAGAGTCCATTGAGCGCCGCTTTCGATTTTATTTTTTATTTCGTCAAGGGTAAGGCTTCTGCATTTTGCCCATTTGCCCCAATATCCCTTTTGAGGCTCGCCCTCCTGCTCATTTCGCATGGCGTCAAGCTCATCTGCGGTACAAAAGCAAGGATAAGCAAATCCCTGCTCAACAAGCGATTTTGCAAACGCCTGATAAATATGCTTTCTTTGGCTTTGGTAATACGGGCCGTAGTCGCCCTTTTCCTCGTTTTCGGCAACAACGCCCTCGTCTGCCTCAATACCGTAGGCGGCAAGGCTTTTAAGCATAACCTCAACTGCGCCCTCAACACGGCGCTTATTATCGGTGTCCTCTACTCTCACATAAAAAACACCGTCGGAATTTTTTGCGCTTCTGTAAGCAACAAGCATTGTATAAAGATTTCCGAAATGCAAAAAGCCCGTAGGGCTCGGCGCAAACCTTGTTACCTTTGCGCCCTCTTTAAGCTTTCTCGGAGGATAAAGCTCCTCGTAATAATCCGGAGTTTTGTCTATATCGGGAAAAAGAAGCTGTGCTAATTCTTTCATTTCTTGCATATTTTCACCTGCATCTATAAAATTACACAATATTATCGCACATATTCTTTAATTATTCAATATTTATTAAAGATATTTTATTGAAAATATTAATTTATTATGGTAAATTTAAGCATATATAAGGGGGTGCGGTTATGGTTCTGCCTAATGACCCTATGATGCTCTTGAGCGTTATAAATATGAAGCTACGCGATAAATATAAAAATCTCGACGAGCTATGCGAGGATATGGAGCTTGATAAAACGGCTCTGTGCTCCAAGCTCAAAGCCGCAGGCTTTGAATATAACAGCGTTCAGAATAAATTTTGGTGAAAAATTTTAAAAACATATTGACTTTACGGATTTTTATGATATAATTCAATTTGTAATCATTACAAACTAACAATGATTACAAGGTGGTGAAAAGCTTGCAGACTGATGATATAGTTAGGCTTTTTAAATCAAAAGGCTTAAAGGCAACTCCGCAAAGGACGGCAGTTTACAAGTTTCTT
>JBJEPL010000186.1:0-9838 GCA_051881215.1 Eubacterium sp.
AAATAAGAGCAACACAAAAGTGTTACTCTCATTTTTGGAGCTGATAACCGGACTTTTAAGGTAACCACTCGCTACGAAAAGGTACACTGTACCTTTTCTCCCAAATCAAAGATTTGGAGCCTCGTGTCACCGGTTCAAGTCCTAATGGTTTAAAAAAATAAGAGCAACACAAAAGTGTTACTCTCATTTTTGGAGCTGATAACCGGACTTGAACCGGTGACCTCATCCTTACCAAGGATGTGCTCTACCACCTGAGCCATATCAGCAAGCATGGCGACCCGGAACGGGCTCGAACCGTCGACCTCCAGCGTGACAGGCTGGCGTTCTAACCAGCTGAACTACCGGGCCACATCTGCGAAATGTATTATATAGTAACTTTTTCGACTTGTCAAGACTTTTAATATTTTTTACTTAATATCTTGAAACTCGGCAATACATATTGTATAATAGATTATACATAATCAGTGATTTTAAGGAGGTATTTTATGAGGCTTACAAAAGGTGCTTCAGAGGGTACTCAAAAGTATATGGTCGACGGTATCCGTTATATTTGTGAAAATTTTAAAGAGCGTGCTCCGGGTACACATAGTGAAAGAAAAGCGCAGAAGTATTTAAAGAGAGAGCTTGAAAAGTGGGCAGACGAAGTAGAAATGGAGGATTTTTATCTTCACCCGTCTGCATTTATGGGCTGGATTCCGGTTGCAGGTATTATCAGTATAATCTCGGTTATATTCTATTGGATTACATATAAAGGCGCTGTAAATAATGCTTCACTTGCTATTATTTCTACAATTCTTACCCTCTTTGCGGTTGCCTGTCTTGTTATTGAGTTTCTTATGTACCGTGAATTCGTCGATTTTCTTTTCCCTAAAAAGATATCGCGTAATGTAATGGCGAGAAGAAAGCCGTCAGGGGAGACTAAAAGAAGAATTATTTTCTGCGGTCATACCGATGCCGCCAATGAGTGGACATATTCTCTCCACGGAGGGCTTAAATCGCTTGCACCTGTAATGGGTGGCTCTATCGGCGGACTTATCCTTATTACTTTATTCAATATTATATGGACTGTTTATGCCCTTACAACAAACGCCTATACCCCTTATCAGTCAAAATTTTGGCTTGTTATGGGAATTATTCAGATTATTCTTATTCCGTTTTTTATTGCAATTCTTTTCTTTATCAACTGGAAGGTTATTGTTGACGGTGCTAACGATAATCTCACTGCTGATTATATCTCTATGGGCGTTCTTAAAGAATTGGCAGAGAACAACAAGAGATATGAAAATACAGAGGTTTGCTGTCTGCTTACAGGCTCCGAGGAGGCCGGACTGCGCGGTGCGGTTGCGTACGCTAAGCGCCACCAAAAGGAGCTTCAGGAGATAGAAACCGTTGTTATTGCAATGGATACAATGCGTGAAATTGAGCAGCTTCAGATTTATACACAGGGTTGTACCGGTACACAGAAGAACTCAAATGCAGCAGGTGAAATTGTTTACGAAGCAGGCGTTAACTGCGGTGTTGATATGAAAGAAACGGATATTTATCCCGGCGCTGTTGATGCAGAGGCTTTCTCCCGTTACGGAATTGAGGCTGTAGGCTTCTGCGGAGTAAATCACGACCCTAAAACATATTATCATACACGCCTTGATACAGCTGATAATATCAGCGAGGAGTGTATCAACCTTTCGCTTGATATATGCCTTGAAGCGGCAGAGCTTTATGACCAAAAGGGCGGAATAGAGGCTTTCCGTGAAGAGGGCAAAAAGCGCTTCAAGCTAGGCTATAATAAGTAATTGATTATTTATAATTTGTAAAAAATGACCGGGTCCGCTTGTTACCCGGTCTTTTTTGTAGTATTATTATATTATCAAAGAATACGGCAGGTAAGAAAATGAAGGATTTGCATATACATATCGAACGCGGACCATATACTGTTGAGTGGATTGAAAAGTTTATAAAAAAGGCGCAGGAGATGAATTTAGAAGAAATCTGCCTTTTGGAGCACAGTATACGCTTTAAGGATTTTCACCCTGCCTTTAAAGAGGCTGTTGAGTACAGCAGATATCAGAGAAAATGGTTTGAGGGAAAACTGCCGTCGGCTCATACCCTTGATGAATATAAAAGCCTTGTAAGCGAAATACGCTCAAAGGATTATCCGCTAAAGGTTTCCTTCGGTATTGAGGTTTGTTATTTTGAACAGCATACCGACCTTATCGAAAGGCTTACTTCAGACGGCTTTTTTGATTATATATTAGGCTCTGTCCATTGGATAGATAACTGGACCTTTAATCAGCGTAAATATCAGTGGCTCGGAAAGGATTTCAACCATATATATAAGAGATATTTTGAGATGGAAAATACCCTTGTCGAAAGCGGACTTTTTGATATTATTGCGCATCCCGATCTTATAACCTGTCATTCTCTTTATCCCGATTATGATTTAGGCGAAACATATCAGAAGCTGTGTGAAAATATTAAGGCTCATAATATGAAGCTTGAAATGAATACCTCAAAAGGACTCGGAGTAAATAAGCAGTTTTTTGATATTGCAAAAAAGTCGAAGGTTGAGTTTTCAACAGGCTCGGATGCCCATAGGGTAGAGGATGTTGGAAGAAAAATTAAAGAGGTAACAGAGCTTATATCCCGTAGTTGAGGCTTTTAGGGTCTTTAAAAAGCGGAATAAACGGCGGTACAAATGTAAAGCAAAAGAATATTACCGCAGTTAATATGAACAGCGCAATTGCAATGTTGTCATAAAATGCAGGCTTTAGCTTTGAGGATTTAATCAGTATATAGTCAACTGCGAATGCGGAGAACACACCTATAAAAAACGAAAGAATATTAAGAAGCTCTATGCTCTTTCCTATAATTCCCGTGTAGGTATAGAAAAATGTAACTGTTACGGTCATTCCGAGGAATGCTCCTATATATTTTGAAGCTATAAATCCACGAGGCTTTTTCATTAAAATGAACTCAATAATTCCCCATATTAAATACGGGAAAAATAAAATCTTCAAATGCTCCCATACACTCTCGTTTACAGGGCAGAAAAAAGCTATTGCCTTGCTGTAACCGCTCCATTCAAAAATGAAGTGGCAAAGGCTACCGAAAACAGATACAAAAATAAACCCGATTATACTGAATTTAAACAGATTCTTCATAATAATCACCAAAATATTATATGAAAGGAAGCGGTTATTTATAATGGATATTTTTAAGCCGATTTTAAAGACCGTCTGGTATTTTACAGGCAAGGGAGATGAAAGGCGTATTGCATCGCAGACTCCGCCCGAAGATATTGCCTGCATAACCGATATACCGTATATCAACGATTTGAATAAATATCATCTGCTTGATATTTATTATCCCGAAAATATGACGGATAAGCTTCCGATGATAATTGATATTCACGGCGGCGGCTGGTGGTACGGTACAAAGGAAATTAATAAATATTACTGTATGCAGCTTGCCAAAAAGGGCTTCGTTGTTGCTAATATTAATTACCGCCTCGCCGATAAGGTAACGCTCATTGAGCAGCTTGAGGATATCTTTGCGTGCTTTAAATGGATAGGGGAGAACGGAGAAAAATATAATGCCGATATGAATAATGTCTTTCTTACCGGGGACAGCGCCGGCGGCCAGTTTTGTTGTCTTTCGGCGCAGATTAATGCCGATGCCTCACTGCGCAAAAAATTGTTTTTGCCAGAAAACAGCCTGAATTTCAGAGCAGCAGCGGCAACCTCTCCGGCAATAGATTTGATTTCGCCGAACTTTATGATGAATGTAAACCTAAACGCTTTGTTGGGTACTGTTAATCATAAAGAGTCTCCGTATTATTTTCTGCTGAAATTTGATAATATTGCTTCCAATGCTCTTCCGCCGTTTTATATTGTTACCTCAAGCGGGGATTTCATACGCAGGCAAAGCCACCGCCTTCACGAAATTCTCGACGGCCTCGGAGTGGAAAACCGCCTGCGTGATTTTACGCAAACCTATAACGGAAAAAAATTACCTCATGTTTTCAGTGTTGTTCAGCCTTTCATTGAACCATCGTTGCAGGTTATCAATGAGCTTACGGGATTTTTTATAAAACATATTAAAGATTAACTTGACTTTTTCATAATCTTATGTTAAAGTATAACACGCACGAAGTGCATAAAACTTGACAGGTTAAACCCGTCAGCTTGCAGAAGTACTCAAGTTGGTGACGAGGCGCCCCTGCTAAGGGCGTAGGTCGGGCAACCGGCGCGAGAGTTCGAGTCTCTCCTTCTGCGCCAAAAAATAACAGATGGCGTTTGCCATCTGTTATTTTTTTACATAAATTAAGAAAACAGATTAAAAATATATTTATAGGTAAATTATCATATCAAATAAATCATCGGAGGTTAAATATGTGTACGGCGATATCGTTTAAAACAGATAATCATTATTTCGGCAGAACGCTTGATTTGGAGATTTCTTATAAAGAGGAGGTTGTAATAACTCCGCGTGCTTTTCGGTTTAATTTCAGAAAGCTCGAACCCCTTACCGAGCATTATGCAATAATCGGAATGGCAACGGTTTTTGATGATTATCCATTGTATTATGAAGCAACAAACGAAAAGGGCTTGAGTATGGCAGGTCTTAATTTCCCGGGTAATGCCGATTATAAGCCTTACTGCGATGATAAGGATAATGTTGCTCCGTTTGAGTTTATACCGTGGATTTTAGGTCAGTGCGCCGATATTTCGCAGGCAAAAGCATTGCTTGAAAGAATTAATCTTGTTAATATTAATTTTAATGACGAGCTTCCTCTTTCTCCGCTTCATTGGATTATATCCGATAAAGAACGCTCACTTACGGTAGAAAGCGTAAAAGACGGACTTAAAATATACGATAATCCAATCGGTGTTTTGACAAATAATCCGCCTTTTGATTACCAGATGATGAATTTGAATAATTATATCAGCCTGACTAAAGAAATCCCCGAAAACCGCTTTTGCGATAAGGCCGATTTGACAACCTACAGCCGCGGTATGGGAGCTTTGGGACTGCCGGGAGATGTTTCGTCTGTTTCAAGATTTGTCAGAGCAACATTTGTTAAATTGAATTCTCTGTGCGGTAACGACGAAGAGGAAAGCGTCAGCCAGTTCTTTCATATTCTCGGCTCCGTCGAGCAGCAAAGGGGCTGTGTCAGATTGGGAGAAAATTTGTATGAATTAACTATTTATACCTCGTGCTGTAATACGGATAAGGGAATTTACTATTATACAACCTATAATAATCAGCAGATAACAGCAGTAAATATGAATAATGAGAATCTTAATTCAGACCGTCTTATAGCTTATCCTCTTATCACAAACCAGCAAATATTTAATCAAAATTAAATATAAAATAAAAAACAAAATCCGCTCTCAATGAGAACGGATTTTTGTTTGGCGCAGAGGGTGGGATTCGAACCCACGCGCCCTTTCGGACAAACGGTTTTCAAGACCGCCTCGTTATGACCACTTCGATACCTCTGCGTTTATTGCTCAATAATATTAACACAGCATTTATCTTATGTCAAGCATTTTTTATGTAAAAAAGTGAATTTGTATACTCTTGATAAATAATAAGACCTTCCGCAACGGAAGGCCTTAATTATTGAGGATTATCCCTCATTTTTCATTTTTGCAAAGCATTCGCTACAGTAAACAGGGCGATCTCCGCTCGGCTCAAAAGGAACCTTACATTCCTTGCCGCAGGAAGCGCAAACTGCATCATGGAAAACGCGCGGGGCGTTCTTTCTCCTGTCACGGCATTCCTTGCATCTTTGAGGCTCATTTACAAAGCCCTTTTCAGCATAGAATTCCTGCTCGCCTGCAGTGAAAACGAAATCGTTTCCGCATTCTTTACATTTTAAAGTTTTGTCTTCGAACATTTTAATTACCTCTCAAATAAAAAATTACGCCGGGAATTTTCGGGATGAAGGCTATAAAAAGCTTTTTTCAAGCTTTTTACGAACCCTTTGCAAGGCATTGTCAATTGCCTTAGGTGTTTTGCTTAATCTTTTTGCAATTTCATTGTAACTGCATCCCGCAATGTGCAGCCTTAAGACCTCGTTTTCAAAATCTGAGAGATTTTCCCGAAGAGCTTTAGTTAACAGTGAAACACTTTCTTGGGCAATAAATAAATCCTCTGCGCTCAATGAACCGCTGTGCTCGGGGATTTGCTCCTCCTGATATTCAACAACATTCTGTATCGGAATATCTTTAAGGCGGTTAAATTTTCTCAACGCAGTCTGAATTGAATTATTAATACAGGTAGTTGCGTATGTCTTGAAGCTTGCACCCTTGCTTGTGTCAAAAGACTTAATTGCGGCAAGTAAGCCAATCATTCCCTCCTGAATGAGATCGTCTCTTTCCAAAGGGGAGTTGCTATACCTTGACGCAACGGAATCAACAAGACTTCTGTACTTCTTAATAACAATTCCTATTTGTTCATTATTACCCGATTGCGCATAAGAGAGAAGCTCATAATCTGTATTTGCTTTATCAGTAAATTCAGACATAATTCTCTCCCACCCTAAACTAATAATAACAGATTTATATAAAATAGTCAACAAAAATTATTATAATTATTTTATTTTTTTAAGCAAATCGACTAAAACATATAACATTTTACGATTTTTTCATTTCGTCTGTAAAAAATTATACATTGAAACGGAAAAGAACTATATCTCCGTCCTTCATAACATATTCCTTACCCTCGGACCTTACAAGACCCTTTTCTTTGGCTGCTGCCATGCTTTTGCAGGAAATCAAGTCGTCAAATGATACAACCTCTGCTCTTATAAAGCCGCGCTCAAAGTCAGTATGAATTTTTCCTGCCGCCTGCGGAGCCTTTGTACCTTTTTTTATTGTCCATGCTCTGACCTCGGGCTTGCCTGCTGTTAAAAATGAGATTAATCCCAAAAGGGCATAGCTCTTTTTGATAAGTCTGTCAAGTCCGCTTTTTTCAAGTCCCATATCCGCAAGAAACATCTGCTTTTCTTCCTCATCAAGCTGAGCAATTTCAGCCTCCATTTCAGCGCAGATAGGTAAGGTTTCGGCGCCCTCATTCTCGGCGATTTTCTCAACGGTTTTATAAAACTCATTGCTTTCAATGCCGTTTGTAAAATCGTTTTCGCCCATATTGCAGGCATATATTACAGGCTTTATCGTAAGCAGAGAAACCTCCTTGAGATATTCAAGCTCCTCATCTGACATTTCAACGCTTCTTGCTGTTTTGCCCTCTTCCATTTCAGATTGGAGCCTTTCAAGAAATTCAACCTCTGCGGCAATGGTTTTGTCGCCCTTCAAAGCTTTTTTTCTTGAATCAATGCGTCTTGAAAGTATTTCCAAATCGGATAAAACAAGCTCAAGATTTATAGTTTCAATATCTCTTGCAGGGTCAACGCTTCCGTCAACATGAGTTATATCGTCGTTTTCAAAGCAACGCACAACATGAATAATTGCGTCAACCTCTCTGATGTGCGACAGAAATTTGTTTCCGAGACCTTCTCCCTGTGAAGCGCCCTTAACAAGTCCTGCAATGTCTACAAATTCAATTGTCGCAGGCGTAAATTTATCAGGCTGATACATTTCGGCAAGCCTGTCAAGCCTTTCATCGGGAACGCTTACCATACCCACATTCGGCTCAATTGTGCAAAACGGATAGTTAGCGCTCTGAGCTCCTGCGTTTGTAATTGCATTAAAAAGCGTGCTTTTGCCTACATTCGGCAAACCTACAATTCCAAGTTTCATAAATTTACTTTTCCTTCTCTTTCTGTCATATTGATTAATATTTCAATCACTAAATATAATTGAATTGAGAGTTCCTTTTTCAATCAATTATATACTATATATCAAAAAAATAAATTTTACAAGTACAATCTGTAATTACTTTCTCTTGACTTTATCAAATAAAGAGTATATTATAACTGTAAATATTTTTTCAACGAATGAAAAAAGGGAGAGGATTTAATGAAACTTAACGGTTCCCAGATTGTTCTTGAAACCCTTAAGGAGCAGGGCGTTGATACCATTTTCGGTTATCCCGGCGGAACAATTCTTAATATTTTTGATGAGCTTTATAAATACGGAGATACTTTTACCCATATTCTTACAGCTCACGAGCAGGGCGCGTCTCACGCAGCAGACGGCTACAGCAGAGCAACAGGAAAGGTGGGCGTATGCTTTGCCACCTCGGGTCCCGGTTCAACTAACCTTGTAACAGGTATTGCAACAGCATATATGGATTCCGTACCTATGGTCGCTATCACCTGTAATGTAGGAACAAGCCTTATCGGCCGTGATTCCTTCCAGGAGGTAGATATTAAGGGAATAACAATGCCGATAACCAAGCATAACTTTATGGTTAAAAGCGTTGACGAGCTTGCAGATACAATAAGAAAGGCTTTTAAAATCGCCATATCAGGCAGAAAGGGTCCCGTACTTGTTGATATCCCGAAGGATATCACCGCTGCCGAGTGTGAATATACACCTCAGCCGAAGCAGGAGCCTGAAGAGTCTGTTAAGCCAAAATCAAAGTGCTTTGACAGAGCAGTTGAGCTATTGAGAAATTCAAAGAAGCCTCTTATTTATGTCGGCGGCGGAGCAATCTCCTCCGATCTCGGTGAGGATTTAGTTACATTTGCCGAAAAGATTGACGCTCCTGTTGTATCCTCGCTTATGGGTCTCGGAGCTTTCCCTAACGGACATGATTTACATATAGGCTTTATAGGTATGCACGGCAGATATGAGGCAAACAAGGCTGCCCATGATTGCGATGTGCTTATAACGGCAGGCGCACGTTTTTCAGACCGCGTTGCCGGCAACAGAGCAAGATTTGCTCCGAATGCCGAAATTTTACATATTGATATTGACGCTGCAGAAATGGATAAAAACCTCAACTCAAATTACCATTTGAGAGGTAACCTTAATGAGATTATTCCGCAGCTTACCGCGGCTGTTGAGCAGCTTGACCACAGCGAATGGAAGGCAGAGGTTAAGTCCTGGAGAAGACCTTTCAATCAGCTTCAGATAGGAAGCTATGTAAATCCTCAAAAGGTAATTGAGGCTGTTGATAAATATACACCCGATGACACTATTGTTGTATCCGATGTCGGACAGCATCAAATGTGGGTTGCTCAATTCTATAAGTATAAAATGCCGAGAACAAATCTTACCTCCGGCGGCTTGGGAACCATGGGATATTCAATGGGCGCTGCTATAGGCGCTGCCTGCGGCTGCCGTGATAAAAGGGTTGTTATGTTTGTCGGCGACGGCGGATTTCATATGAATCTTCCTGAGCTTGCAACAATGGCTTCCTACAATATTCCGGTTGTTATGATTGTAATGAATAATACTGTTTTGGGTATGGTACGCCAGTGGCAGAAGATTTTTTACGGTCAGCGCTTTGCCGATACCGATCCTCACCGTGTGACAGATTTCGTTAAGGTTGCAGAGGCATTCGGCGTTAAGGGTATGAGAATTACCTCAAATGATGAAATTGACGCTGTTATTAAGGAAGCTGTTGATATGAACGCTCCTGTTCTCATTGACTGCGCAATTTCGCCTGATTCAAATGTTCTTCCGATGATTCCTCCGGGCGGTGCCGCAGAGGATATTATTGAAAATATTAATCTTTAAGGAGGAGTAAAAATGGCAGAAGAAAAGCTTGTTCTTTCGGTTCTTGTTGATAATGCTTCGGGTGTTCTTCAGCGTGTTGCAAGCCTTTTCTCAAGAAGAGGCTATAACATCAGCTCTCTTACAGTGAGCGAAACAGAAGACCCTGCTTTTTCAAGAATGACTATTGAAACATATACAGAGCCTGA
>JBJEPL010000187.1:0-9757 GCA_051881215.1 Eubacterium sp.
CTTCTTATTGACCTCATAATAACAGATTAACATATATTTGTCAATTAATGTAAGGTAGTTATAAAACAATTTATTTTTCATATATATTACCAAGGAAGGTGAAAAACTTGATTGGTAATGTAGAGAAAAGGTGCATTGAGCTGGGTCACTATATTGTTGAAACAAAATCAACTGTCAGGCAGGCCGCCGCTGTTTTCGGAATAAGCAAATCAACAGTACATAATGATGTTACAAAAAGGCTTTCTGTAATTAATCCCCTGCTTTGCAGTGAGGTAAAGGTTGTGCTTGACGAAAACAAGGCTCAAAGACACATAAGAGGCGGACTTGCAACAAAGAAAAAATATAGTGATATGAAAAAGAATTGATTTTTAGTGATATAAGTGATAATATTGTTATAATAAATTTATAAGGATGTATAAATATGAGTATAGGTTTTATCGGCTGCGGAAATATGGCAAGTGCAATTATAAAGGGAATTACTGCAAATAAAACAGTTATCGGCGATAAAATATTCGTCTATGATATATATGCCCCTGCACTTGATAATGCAGTTAAAACATTCGGCGCAGAAAAATGCGCCAACGAGGCAGAAGCAGCTCAAAAATCAGATATAGTTATTCTTGCTGTAAAGCCGAATATTTTGCAGAGCGTTCTTGAAAAGATTTCAGAATATGTAAATTCCGACACGCTTATAATATCAATAGCCGCAGGCAAATCCATCAATTTTATCAGCAGTTATCTCAAAGAAGGCAGTAAAATTGTTAGAGTTATGCCTAACATTAATGCAAAGGTCAGTGAGGCTATTTCCGCTTACTGCTGTAACTCAAATGTTAGTGAAAACGATAAAAAAGAGGTTGAGAGACTGCTTTCAGGCATTGGTAAGGTAATTTCTCTTGATGAAAGTTATTTCCCTCTTTTCGGCGTATTGGGCGGTTGCTCTCCTGCTTTTGTTTACATGTTTATCGACGCATTGGCAAGAGCCGGTGTTAAAAACGGTATGAAAAAGGATGATGCACTTAAAATCGCCGCGCAGGCAGTATACGGCAGTGCAAAAATGATTCTCGAGTCAGATAATCACCCGTGGGATTTAATCGACAAGGTATGCTCACCGGGAGGAACAACAATAGAGGGCGTGACCTCCCTTCAGTCCGATGGATTTGAAAGCGCAATTCATAATGCCGTTGACAAGGTGCTTGATAAGGACAAAAGATTATAAGAAATACTATTAAGCAGAAAAGAGTTGACATAAGTCAACTCTTTTTTACTTAATAAAACAATTAATTACAGATATTTCTTAATCTCTTCAACCATATCTGTCTTTTCCCAGGAAACATTAAGGTCTTCCCTGCCCATATGGCCGTAGGCTGAAAGCGGAGCATAAATAGGCTTTCTTAAATCGAGTCTGTCTATAATTGCAGACGGGCGAAGGTCAAAGACCTTATTAACAATTTCGCTGATTTTTTCATCGGATACAGTACCTGTACCAAAGGTATCAACCATTACTGAAACTGGCTTTGCAACACCGATTGCGTATGCAAGCTGTACCTCACACTTTTTAGCAATTCCCGAAGCAACAATATTCTTTGCTACCCAGCGTGCGGCATACGCGGCACTTCTGTCAACCTTTGTCGGGTCCTTACCGCTGAAGGCTCCGCCGCCGTGACGGGCATATCCGCCGTATGTATCAACAATAATCTTCCTGCCGGTAAGTCCCGAATCACCGTTAGGTCCGCCGATAACAAACCTGCCTGTAGGATTAACAAAATATGTTGTGTTATCGTCTATCAAATCAGCAGGAACAGTTGTTTTAATTACCTTTTCAATTATATCCTCACGAAGCTGTGAAAGCTCAACATCGGCGCTGTGCTGGCTTGATACAACAACAGTTGTAACTCTGACAGGCTTATCGTCATCATATTCAACAGTAACCTGTGTTTTTCCATCAGCATAAAGATATGGAAGCGTTCCGTTTTCTCTGACCTCAGTAAGCTTAACGGCAAGCTTATGGGCAAGGCTTATCGGAAGAGGCATTAACTCCTTTGTTTCATCGCAGGCATAACCGAACATCATTCCCTGGTCCCCTGCTCCGTTGAGATTATATTTATCCTCTTCGCTGTTTTTAAGCTCAAATGATTTATCAACGCCCATAGCAATATCTGCCGACTGCTTATCAAGCGCTGTCAAAACAGCGCAGGTATTTCCGTTAAAGCCTTTTTTATCGTCATCATATCCGATATCGCAGATTACCTTTCTAACAATTGAAGGTATATCAACTTGAGCTTTTGTTGTTATCTCACCCATAACAAGCACCTGACCCGTTGTGCATGTGGTTTCGCAGGCAACACGGCTCTGAGGGTCCTGCTCGAGCATTGCGTCAAGTATGCTGTCCGAAATACGGTCACATATTTTATCCGGGTGTCCTTTTGTTACAGATTCGCTTGTAAATAAAAATTTAGACATATTTATCATCCTCTCTAAAAATAAAAAACACACGCCGAGCGTGTGTCAAAAAATCCTCATCACTCGGGTTTTCCGCAGGTTTTAGCACCTTACATAAAGCAGGTTGCTGTGACATCATAGGGCCTGTCCCTCAGCCACTCTTGATAAAGCATTATTTACTTTATTGATATAATAACGCATAAGAACTTCTATGTCAACAATTATTTTTATTTTAAATACTTTATACTAATAAATAAAAATTAATTATTTTATTTAATCTTTTTTATATATACTGTTGCAATTTGTTTATAATTAGTTTATAATTGATTTGTATGTAAATATGTAATTTTGTCCATTAAAGGAGGAAAAATTTATGGCAAAAAAAACCGTATTTATTACCGGCGGTACCGGTAATATGGGTTGGGCAGCTGTTACTGAAATGATTAAGCACCCAAGCGACATTAATATTAAGATGCTCGCAAGAAAAAGTGCTAAAAATGAAGAAAAGCTCAAACCGCTCATGGCTAAACCAAATGTTAAAATTGTTTGGGGTGATCTGACCGATTACGATTCAATTCTTGAAGGCGTTACCGGTTCCGATTATGTACTCCATGTCGGCGGTATGGTTTCACCTACAGCAGACTGGAAGCCTTACAGAACACAGAAAACAAACATTGGTGCTGCTGAAAACATTTGTAAAGCAGTTCTTTCACAGCCAAATCCGGATGATATTAAAGTATGCTACATAGGTACTGTTGCCGAGACAGGCGGCCGTAACTACCCTATTCATTGGGGACGCTGCGGAGACCCTATTAAAATTTCAATTTATGACCACTATGCAATTTCAAAGACAGTTGCTGAACGCACCTTCGTTGAAAGCGGCATTAAGAATTGGGTTGTAATGCGTCAGTCAGGTATTCTTTATCCAAACATTCTCAAGAATATGGATCCTATTATGTTCCATGTACCGATTAACGGTGTTCTTGAATGGTGTACTGTTGAGGACAGCGGTCGTCTTATGTGCAACCTTGTATTAGAGGATAAAGCCGGCAATCTCGGCTCTGATTTCTGGAATCATTTTTATAACATCGGTTCCGGTAAGGAATACAGAATTTCTAACTATGAGTTTGAATGTCTGCTTCTCGGTACTCTCGGACTTGCAGGCCCTGAAAAGCTTTTCGACCCTAACTGGTTTATTACAAAGAATTTCCACGGTCAGTTCTATGCTGACGGCGATAAGCTTGAAGAGTATCTCCACTTCCGTGAGAATCTTCCTGTTAAGGATTACTTTGACAGACTTGCTACACAGGTTGAATTCTATTTTAAAATACCAAGATATCTTCCTAAAAACCTTGTTGCTGCATGCGCAAAGCCGTTTATGAAGAAAATTGCAGAAACTAAAGATTTCGGTACTCTTGACTGGGTTGCAACAAAGAATCCTGTTCGTCTTTCAGCTTACTATGGCACATATGAGGATTGGGCAAAAATTCCAAAGGATTGGAAAGATTTCAATATCATCAAGTTTAATAAGGATATCAGCGATGCTGAAAACTATAAGCTTGACCACGGTTATGATGAATCAAAGCCTGAATCAGAGCTTGATATTGAAGATATGAAGAAGGCTGCTAAATTCCGTGGCGGTGAATGCTTGAGCGATACAATGGTTAAGGGCGATATGGCTACAAAACTTAAATGGAAATGCGGCTACTGCGGTGCTGAATTTGAAGCAAGCCCTGCTCTTATTCTCCTCGGCGGTCACTGGTGCCCTGAATGTTATATTCCTCAAAAGAGATGGGATTATGACAATATCGCAAAAACAAATCCGTTTTTTGCACAGGTTTGGTATCCAAGCCACACTAAAGATGAATGTAATGTTTACGAATTCGATGATTTGTTCCAGATTGACGGCGTTAAATGGGACGACATTAAGAGATAATAGCAATAATTATTCCCCTTGGTTTATCCAAGGGGAATTTTTCTCACAATAAAAGGCATATTCTCCAACACTTTAGAGAATATGCCTTTTTAATTAATATGTTGATTTGCAGGTATAATTTACATTTCCGTTAACCGAACGCTTTAGTGTAAATGTATTACCGCTTTGGGTAACACTCAATTTTACACTTTCAGGTTTAGCCTTTTCACAGGTATAAAAGCTACATGTAATTTTGCCGTCTTTGACAGTCATAACAACTTTAATTGGATATTTAGTGTTATTTCTCCACTTAAAGTCCTGCGTATTTCCATAGATTGCCGCATCTCTGCCAAGAGGAACATATGCAACCCTTTGGCTGTGCTGATGCCTTTCAACAATGCTTACATTTGCTTTCAAAGCGCAGTTGAACATTGTTGAAGCAACCTGGCATATACCGCCGCCGACACCGCTTACTACGCCGCCGCCTGAAAAAATATGCGCTGATTTATAGCCCTTTGCGGCAGTTCTCGGTCCGACAACGCTGTTGAATGAAAATGTTTCCCCAACACCTACAATTGTACCGGAAATTGCTTTTGAAGCAATCTTAAGGTTATTTGTTCTGTCGGGATTATTTTCATATTCCGAAGTATATGTTGCATAAAGATTTGAATAATATGTACTTAATCTTGAGCTCTTCTGACCGTAATAATATTTATCATTATACTTATAGAAGGCTCTGACTTTTACATAATATGTTTTTGATTTACTTACATTTTTAACAGTATATGATTTCTTTGAAGAGCCGTTAACCTTAACAGATTTAACATTTTTCTTAAAGCTTTCATCGGTTGAATAAAAGATTTCATATCCACTGCATCTAACAGTGCTCCATTCAATATTAAGCTTAGTTGAGCTTTTGGTTACTGATGTCAACTTAACCTGCGAAGGCTTTGTTACAACAGTAAGCTCCTTTGAATAATTACCGTATTTTTTTGTTTTGCCAACGGTTTTATAAGCTCTTATTTTATATTTATAAACTGTTGCGGTGTTGAGCTTTGAAAGAGTAACGCTTGATTTATCGGAAGCAATATATTTACTGTGAACATATTTTTTCTTTTTTGAATCATAAACAAGCAATTCATATCCGGAAATATTCTCCTGCTTTTTCCAAGAGATTTTTGCAGAGGTAGATGTTATATCCGAAGCTTTTACATTGCTTACTGTTTTCGGAAGAATAATAAACTCTTTATTTACAGTACCTTTGAAATTACCCTTACCGGTTATTTTGACAGTAGCCTTGCCGGGATTGAGATTATTGCTGTATGAAACCGTATAATCGACATTTTTCTTAAGCTTAACAGTAGTATTATCTTTTTTATATTTAACTGTAACCGTAGGCGTTTTATTTTTACCCGAATAGGTTGTTTTGGTATAAGCTAATGAAACACTGATTAACTTTCCTGAAAGGCTGTATTTGGAAATACTAAAGGTCTTTGTTATTTTACCGCTGAAATTATTAATGCCTGTAATAGTTACCTTTGCTTTTCCGGCGTCGGTATTATTTGAGTATTCAACCTTATAATCTTCATTCTTTTTCAGCTTAATATTCTTTCCGTTTTTGGTATAATACAAGGTTACAGTCGGAGTTTTAGCCTTACCGGTGTAAGTTGTTTCGGTATAAGCCAATACACAATCAATTTCTTTATCCTTTGAAAAGCTGTGTTTTGAAATATTAAATGTTTTCGTTATTACACCTGTATAATTATTAATACCGCTTATATTGATTGTAGCTTTTCCTGCATTTTTGTTATTTGCATATACCGCCTTATAATCAACATCTTTTTTCAGAATAACAGTTTTTCCGTTTCCATCTGTAAAGGATACTGAAATTTCCGGCTTTTTTGAAGTATAATCAAATTTTTGATTTTCACCTAAAACAGTCACAACGGTATTACTGCTGTTAATAGAAACAGGAGCCGACTCTTGTGCATATGCATTAAATGCTATAACAGAAATAATCAGCAAAAAGACTGAAGAAATAATAATTGATATCTGCCTTTTCATAATTGCTCCTCAATAATCATTTTTGACCGTAATAAGCATTTTTACCGTGTTTTCTTTGATAATGCTTATCAAGTAAATACTGCTCAATTCCGATATTTGCAGTATCATCATAGGCTGCAACTCTCTCTGTTCTTGAAGCCATTTTTGAAACCTCTTCAAGAATTAAAGCATTTTCAACAGCCTTAAACGGATCCTTACCCCAGGTAAAAGGACCGTGCCTGTGGATTAATACCGCCGGGCATTCCTCCGGCTTAATACCCCTTTTTGTAAATTCTTCAACAATTACCTTACCGGTATTTAACTCATATTCACCGCCGACCTCTTCCTTTGTAAGGCCTCTTGCACACGGAATATTGCCGTTGGCAAAATCAGCATGCGTTGTTCCGTAAGCAGGAATATCCCTGCCTGCCTGCGCCCAAGCGCACGCCCATGAGGAATGCGTATGAACAATTCCGCCGATATTATCAAACTGCCTGTATAGCTCTAAATGAGTAGGTGTATCGGAGGAAGGATTAAGGTCGCCTTCAATTTTATTACCCTCTAAATCCATAACTACCATATCGGAAGCCTTCATAGTAGCATATGGCACACCTGACGGTTTTATTACAAAATATCCGCTTTCTCTGTCAATACCCGAAACATTACCCCATGTAAGAACAACAAGACCATATTGAACAAGCTGAAGATTTGCTTCAAAAACTTTTTGCTTTAGCTCCTCTAACATAAAATCACACCTTACATTCCAAGTTTATAAGCCACATCGTTAAAGAACAATTCTTTTTTAAAGGAATTAATTTCCGTATCCTTATTAATGTGTATAAATTCTATACCCATAATTTCTGCAAAATCACGCATATGCTCTGCAGTAAGAGTATATGAAAGAACGGAATGATGCGCTCCGCCTGCATAAATCCAAGCCTCTGCAGAGGTCTGAAGACAAGGAAGCGGTTTCCATAATACGCCTGCAACAGGAAGCTTTGGCATATCATTTATCTGCTCTTTACATTCAACATCATTAACGATCATTCTTAATCTGTCACCCATATCAACAAGAGTTACAACAATTGCATCACCTGTTTGAGCCTTAAAAACAAGTCTTGCAGGGTCTTCACGATCGCCGATACCGAGAGGGTGAACCTGAATTTTAGGCTTTGTCTGTGCAATAGTCGGGCAAACCTCAAGCATATGAGAACCGAGAAGCATCTCATTGCCAGGTTCAAAATGATAGGTATAATCCTCCATAAATGCCGTTCCGCCGTTAAGACCTTCAGACATAAGCTTCATAATTCTTGTCATAGCAGCAACCTTCCAATCGCCCTCTGCACCGAAGCCATATCCCTGACGCATCAAATCCTGCGCGGCAAGACCGGGAAGCTGCTTTAATCCCTGTAAATCTTCAAAATTGGTATGGAACGCTCCGAACCCGTTTTCTTCAAGGAATTTTTTAAGGGCAACCTCTTCTCTTGCCTGATAACGAACAGCGTCAATGTTATCTGTATCCATATCATAATTTGAAGCATACTCTTTCATCTGCTCGTCAATTTCATCATCGGTAACCTCATTAACAAGATTAATAATATCGCCTACGCCGTAATGGTCAACCTGCCAGCCGAGCTTGATTTGAGCCTCGATTTTATCACCGTCTGTAACTGCAACATTGCGCATATTATCCGATATACGAAGAACACGAAGCTTTCTTGACTCCATAGCGCCGATTGCCGCTCTCATCCATATATCAATTTTTTTCTGGAATTGCTCATCCTTCCAATATCCGGCGGCAACCTTAACTCTTTTTCTCATACGAGCGCCGATATAACCGTGCTCCCTGTCACCGTGAGCAGACTGATTGAGATTCATAAAATCCATATCTATCTCGTCCCAAGGAATATCACAGTTGTACTGCGTATTAACATGAAGATATGGCTTGTTAAGCTCATTAAGACCTGCAATCCACATTTTAGACGGAGAGAATGTGTGCATCCAAGTAATGACGCCGGCGCAGAACTGAGAATTATTTGCCTCCTGCATAATTTTCAATATTTCTGCAGATGTTTTTACGCAAGGCTTTGCAACAACCTTGCAGCAAAGCTTTGACGACCATTCCTTACACATTTCTTCAGCGTGTGCATTAATATCTGCAAAAATTTCTTCGCCGTATAAATGCTGTGTTCCTACAACAAACCAGAACTCATAATCCTTAATAGCCATATTTTTTTCTCCTTAAATATTTTCAGTCGCTGATTTTTCAACAGCAAGACCTGATTTATACAATTTCATATACTCATTAAAGCCGTCAACATCTTCCTGCGAAGGCTCAACAGTAGTGCTTTTATATTTACTGAAAACTTTACTGTTCAGATAATCATTAAGCTTCATACTCTCATTATCAGCAGCAAAACGGGCAAGAACAGCAATACCCCAAGCACCGCCCTCGCCGGCAGTCTCCATAACAGCTATCGGTGAATTCATTGCCCCTGCCATCAGCTTTTGACCTACATAATCAGTTTTGAATAATCCGCCGTGACCTGTAAGGCATTCAATTTTTACATTCTCTTTTTCAAGAATTTCCATACCTATTTTAAGCGTAGCCATAGTAGAATAAACCTGCGCTCTCATAAAATTGGAAAGATTGAAATTACAGTTTTGCTTTCTCATAAAGAGCGGTCTGCCGTCCTGAAGCCCTGATACAGGCTCGCCTGAAAAATAATTGTATGATACAACTCCTCCGCAGTCAGGGTCACCGTCAAGCGCTGAATTATAAAGCACATCATATATCTGCGCTTTAGTGAGATTACTGCCGCAAAGCTGTGCAAATTGAGAAAAAATATTTACCCAGTAATCAAGGTCAGTACAGCAGTTATTGCAATGCACCATTGCAACAGGGTCGCCAAGAGGCGTGGTTACCATATCAATCTCTTCATAAACCTTTGATAATTGCTCCTCAAGAACAACCATTGAAAATATTGATGTACCTGCGGATACATTGCCTGTTTTAACGCTTATACTGTTTGTGGCAACCATTCCTGTTCCTGCATCACCCTCGGGAGGACACATAAGAGCGCCCGCATTAAGAGTACCGCTCGGGTCAAGAAGCTTTGCACCCTTCTCGGTTAAAGCACCTGCGTTTTCACCTGCAAGGAGAATTTCAGGAAGAATTTCTTTAATATCCCATGAATATTGACTTACATCGGATAATTCGGAAAATTTACTCATCATAACAGCGTCATAGTTGTTAGTTTTGCTGTCTATCGGAAACATACCCGATGCCTCACCGATGCCGAGCACCTTTTTACCAGAAAGCTGCCAATGAACATAGCCTGCAAGTGTTGTTAAAAAAGC
>JBJEPL010000188.1:0-9722 GCA_051881215.1 Eubacterium sp.
TTTCCTTCCATCAGCTTTTTCATCAGCTCCTTTGCCTGTGGTGTTGAAAGAAGCTTTTCGGCGGCGGATTTATCGCTCAATACATTTTTTATCTGCTGCGAGGCGTCCGGCGAAAGATTTTTATTTATAAAGTCGTCAAGGTTTCCGTTTTCGGCGGCCTGCTTCATTTTTGAGATATCCACTCCTGTTTTTTTCTGCGCATTTTTTAATATTTTATTCATATCATCGTTATTCATTGAAAAAATCTCCTCTTTGATATATAATCTAATATAATCTATGAAGCAAGGCGGTAATTTATGAATGAGAATAGTAGTTATTTCCGACTCTCACAGAGCAAAATCAAAGCTTATTGACATCGTTGAAAAGCATATGAAAAATACCGATTTATTTTTATTTCTCGGCGACGGTGAGGACGATTTTGACGATGTTCTTATGCTTTATCCTCATCTTAAATACGACAGAGTTTCGGGTAACTGCGACCGGTATTCGAGCTACCCGCTTTATAAAACAATCACGGCAGGCACGAAAAAAATATTTTTCTCTCACGGCCACCCGTTTCATGTAAAATTCGGCTATGATGAAATCATCAGAGAGGCACATGCCGTTAATGCTGACATATGCCTTTTCGGGCATACGCATAACCAGTATACAGAATACCGCGACGGGCTTTATATTATGAATCCCGGCTCTGTTGCCGACGGAAAATACGGTATGATCGATATTGTTAAGTCAGGTATTATGCTGATACCTTCGTCATTATAAGGAGAAGCTATGTTAAATTGTATTTTTGTAGGTTTAGGTGGGTTTATCGGCGCCGTTATGAGATATCTTATCGGACTGATTCCGTTAAAGCCTAATGAGATCTTTCCTTTTAAAACCCTTATAATTAACATATTAGGCGCTTTTGCAATAGGCATTATATCTGCAATTGCGGCGAGGAGGAATATCAATCAAAATATTGTGCTGATACTACAGACAGGTGTTTGCGGAGGATTTACAACCTTTTCAACATTTGCTTATGAAACAAGCGGATTGATTAAAAGCGGAAATACCGTTATTGCTTTGATTTATATAATCTTAAGTATCGTTTTCTGTATACTTGCAGTATTTGCCGCACAGGCTATCGTAAAGCACTTCATATAAATACAAACGGCAGTGAGATTTCTCTCACTGCCGTTTGCCTTATAAAGGGGTAAATTTATTCAAATGTGAATTCGCCGTCTTTGAAATCTACGGTGCATTTTTCGCCTAATTTATTTTCGAGTATCAGCTCTGAAAGCTTATCCTCTAATTTGGTTTGAATTGCTCTTCTCAACGGTCTTGCGCCGTAAACCTTATCAAAGCCTGCATCTGCAATTGCAGAGATTGCATTATCGGTAAATTCAACATCTGTTCCGAGATCCTTAACTCTCTTTGTCAGAGATTTGAGCATTCTCTTTGCAATTTCCTCAATATCTGCCTTTTCAAGCTGATTGAATACAACAATTTCATCAATACGGTTAAGGAATTCCGGCTTAAAGGTTGATTTCAGCTCTGCCATAACAAGGCTTTCAATATTTGCCTGCTCGTCGGTTTTGTCATTACCGAAGCCCAAAGCGTTTTTAGGGTCCGTTATCTTTGACGCACCGACATTTGATGTCATAATAATGACTGCATTTTTGAAGCTTACCTTTCTGCCCTGTGAATCCGTGAGAACGCCGTCCTCAAGTATCTGCAAAAGCATATTGAAAACATCGGGATGAGCCTTTTCAATCTCATCAAAAAGGACTACAGAATAAGGCTTTCTTCTGATTTTCTCGGTAAGCTGACCGCCCTCATCGAAGCCGACATATCCCGGAGGAGAGCCTATAAGCTTTGACACCGTATGCTTCTCCATATATTCCGACATATCAAGCTTTATTATTGCGTCCTCGTCGCCGAACATTGCCTCGGCAAGAGTCTTGCAAAGCTCCGTTTTACCGACGCCGGTAGGACCGAGAAAGATGAAGGAGCCGATTGGTCTTTTAGGATTTTTAAGTCCTGCTCTGCCTCGTCTTATTGCTCTTGCAACGCCGGAAACAGCTTTATCCTGACCGACAATTCTTTCGTGAAGAATTTTTTCAAGGTTAAGCAGTCTTTCGGATTCCTCTTTGGTAATCTGATTTGCAGGGATACCTGTCCACGAGGATACAACAGAGGCAATATCCTCCGTAGAAACCTCCTTAACCTGATGCGAAGAAAGATTTTTCCATTTTTCTCTTTCTTCATCAAGAAGGGTTTTCAGGCTTTTTTCCTTATCACGAATAGTTGCCGCTCTTTCAAAATCCTGTGAACGAACAGCCGAGGATTTTTCCTCCTCAAGTGACTTAAGCTCCTTTTCCATTTCCTTAAGATTATCGGGAACGGTATATGCTTTAAGCCTTACTCTTGAGGCCGCCTCGTCTATAAGGTCAATAGCCTTATCGGGAAGAAAACGGTCGGCAATATATCTTGACGACATTTTAACAGCGTTTTCAATTGCGTCGTCGCTGATTTTTACTTTATGGTGCGCTTCATATTTATCGCGAAGTCCTTTAAGAATCTCAACTGTTTCCTCTTCGGTAGGCTCGCCCACGGTTACAGGCTGAAATCTTCTTTCAAGCGCTGCGTCCTTTTCGATATTTTTTCTGTATTCATCAATGGTTGTAGCGCCTATTACCTGAATCTCGCCTCTTGCAAGAGCAGGCTTCAAAATATTAGCCGCGTCGGTTGCGCCCTCTGCGGCGCCTGCGCCCATAATGGTGTGCACCTCATCTATAAAGAGGATAATATCCTTTGCCGCCTTAACCTCGTCCATTGCCTTTTTGATTCTCTCCTCAAAATCGCCGCGGTATTTTGTACCTGCGACCATTGAGGTCAAGTCAAGTGCAACAATTTTTTTATCGGAAAGAAGCTCCGGCACCTCGCCCCTGGTGATTTTCAAGGCAAGGCCTTCTGCAATTGCGGTTTTACCTACACCCGGCTCACCGATAAGGCATGGATTATTTTTTGTTCTTCTTGAAAGTATCTGAATAACTCTCTGAATTTCCTCTTCTCTGCCGATAACAGGGTCAATTTTTCCCTCTTTGGCTATCGCAGTCAAATCCTTACCGAATTCATCAAGAGTAGGTGTTTTCGATTTTCCGTTTTTGGCTCTTCTTGCGTTATCTGCGCCCTGCTGGGTGCCTCTTCCGAGCGTTGATACTATTTCCTCAAAGAGTCTGTCCTCATCAATTCCGAAGGAATTTATAAACTTAACTGCATATGAGTCGCCCTCCTTGAGCAGAGCCATAAGCAGATGCTCGGTATCAACAAAGCTGTGAAGCATTCCTCTTGCAAACTGAAACGCCATATCGAGAATTCTTTTGCTTCTCGGGGTGAAATCATCGGGAGAAAGCCTTGTCGGGCTTCCGAAGCCGATGTTTTCTTTAATCAAATTTTCTATATCATCGGCGGATATTCCCTTGCCCTCAAGAATTGCACGGGCAGTTCCGCTTTCTTCTTTAAGTAAGCCGCAGAGTATATGCTCGCTTCCGATATAGTTATGGCCCAAGCTCTCTGCTTCTTTAATTGCATAGTTTAAAGCTTCATTTGATTTTTGTGTAAAATAATTAAACCTATACATAATTATTCCTCCTTTTGGAGGAAGCTGCGTTCCTCCTACATAAGCTGCTCTCTCACATATTGAGCACGCAGTTTATCGGCGTCCTCGGGCGAAAAGCCCTCCTGCGCTCCTGCCATTATTGTTGCGGTGCCCAATGAGTGAATCATATTTCCTATTTTTTCATACTTCTCATCGAAGCTTCCCATGGAAATTCCGAGACGGACAAGGGAAATAAGGCTGTAAAACTCCTGCGGTTTAAGCTTTCTCGCCATCTTAAGTGTGCCCATTGCTCTGAATATTTTATCCTCAAAATCGTCAAATTCCATAAGCTCATGGCGGAAGGCTCTCTCCTGCTTAACAATCTGATCGCAAATTGAGTTCAAATTATCAAGTGCGTTTTTCTCTGTGATGCCGAGGCTGATTTGATTTGATATTTCATAAAAATCACTTGATGAGCCGAAAAGCGGATTTATTGAAAAGCCAAGCTTGCCTAACATATTTGAAAGCGAGGATACCATTCCCTTTTCCTTAATTGCCGGAATGTGAAGAATCAAGGAAGCCTTTAATCCTGTTCCCAAATTCATGGGATTTGAAGTCAAAAAGCCCATTTTTTCGTCAAAGGCTATTTTCATATTGTCGATAAATATATCGTCAATCACATTCGCTTTTTTGTACGGCGAAAACAGATCCTGACCTGAGGACATAACACACAAATGAATATGATCCTCCCCGCAAAGCATTATTGATATGCTTTCGTCTTTTGATACAAGCACGGCGCAATACTGATTATTTTTCGCCATTTGAGGACTGATAATCCCCTTTTCGGCAAGGGATACCCTTTCAATATCCGGCAGCTTGTTTACCTCAATCATATCGAATTCCCCTGCAAAAGGAGAATTCTTGATTGAAGCAAATATTTTTTTGCAAACAGTTTTTCTTATTTCATTGCTCATACGGCAAGGAAACGGAGCGTCTGCCAAATTCCTTGCAAGTCTGATTTTTGATGAAACAACAACATCCGAATTATTACCCTGACCGCTATACCACTTATCCATTGCTTTCTCCCGTAATTTCATTTATTTTGTCTCTTATAACCGCAGCGTCCTCAAAGCGCTGTTCCTGAACGGCATCCTTAAGCTGTGCCTTCAGTGAATCAAGCTCGCTGATTTCCTGCTTCTTTTCATCCTTATCCTCGCTGTAGGAAATATATTTTCCTACATGCTTTGTTTTGCCGTGAATTTTTCTGATTGACGGCTCAAGCTTATCGGCAAATTTATCGTAGCAATCACTGCATCCGATATGACCGCTTTTAACAATATCGTTGAACGAAGAGCCGCAGGTTGAGCACCTGTCAACTCCGGCAAGTGAATTCATTGCGGCAACTCCTGCACCGAGGAAATTACCCAAAAAGCTGTCGCCGAAAAACTCGCTCATACTCGGCATTTTAAATTCATCCATAACGCCGAGCTCGGCTGCGCAGTCGGAGCAAAGATGAAGCTCCTCCCTTTGACCGTTTATATTCTTTTTGATATGAGTTGTTGCCTCATTTTTATTACAGTGTTGACATAACATAATAATTACCTCCTAATTAATATATGCAATAAGCATTTGTTTGAGCTGATTTGCCCTGATTTTGTCCTTTACTTCATCGGGCAAGCCTTTGAAGTTGCTGTCCGAAATAACCGACAGCATCATTTTTCCCATTTGATCACTGACAAGACCCTGATAGTTAAGATTGTAAATATGAGCTTTTGAGCTTTTTTCATCAATTGACGAGCCGATTGAATTAATCAGCGATACAATTGCATTATCCTTGCTCGACGCTCGTGTTATAAGAATACAACCTCCGCCGCCGCGCCTTGACTCAATTCTGTAACCCTGCTCCGGAGTAAATCTCGAGGTTATAACATAATTGATTTGGCTCGGTACGCATCCAAGCTGCGCCGCAAGATCATTGCGCTGAATCTGGACAGTAGGCGTTTCATCATCAAACATATCAAGAATCATATCGGCAATAACATCGCTTAACTTCATTTTTCTACCACTTCCCTTAATGAAGTAAGGTCAAATTTCTTTTTTGACTTTGACTTTCTTTGACCTTCTGTAGTCATAATAGCACAAAGGTCAGGAAAAGTCAAGAACTTTTTTGACTTTTCCTGACTTTTATTTTTTCGGAAGATTGTTAATAAATTAACACATCTTATCTCTTGTAATAAATGATATATTAATTTATAATAATATCGGGTGATTAAATTGAATAAGGCCGATATGATAAATACTCTGGAAGAGCGTCCGATAGTTGCGGCAATTAAAAATGACGAGCAACTGAAAAAATGTATTGAAAGCGACTGCAAAATTATTTTTGTTTTATACGGAAGTATAAATACAATTGCCGATATTGTTTCTCGCTTAAAAGAGGCAGGAAAAACCGTATTTGTGCATATAGATTTACTTGACGGCTTATCGCCGAGAGAAGCTACTGTTGAATTCATTGCAAAGCAGGTGCGCCCGTGCGGTATTATTTCAACAAAGCTTCCGCTCATTAAATGCGCGCGTTCATATGGTCTTGTAACAATAATGAGGGTTTTCATAATTGATTCAATAGCTATGCAGAATATTGAAAAGACATATTCAGAGGAAGCTATAGATTTTATTGAAATTCTGCCCGGTCTTATGCCGAAAATAATCAAAAAAATAAAAAGTAAAACAAAAAAGCCTGTTATTGCGGGTGGGCTTATCAGCGAAAAAAGCGACATTGTTACAGCCCTGGGAGCAGGAGCAATTGCCATTTCATCAACAAACTCCGATGTATGGTTTATGTAATTTTGAGAAAGATTGTTAAATAATTATTTATCATTGCGATTCGATGAATAATGTGATACAATAATATTAAAGTTAATAAGAGCGAAAGAGAAAAGAGTAGCGTTAAAAAACGGTAAGGTAAACCGCTTTTTAGTGTTGCTCTTTTTTATTTCAGTAAAAACAAATAAGGGAGTAAGATTTATGTATGACATTGCAATTATAGGGTGCGGAATTACTGGAGCATCGACTGCCTATTATTTAAGCAGATATAAGCTCAAATGCATTATTATTGAAAAAGATAATGATGTATGCAATGCAACAACAAAGGCAAACAGCGCTATTATTCATGCAGGATATGATCCAAAGCCCGAAACGCTTATGGCAAGGCTGAATGTCCGCGGAAACATCCTTGCAAAGGAAATCTGCCAAAGGCTTAATGTTTCCTACAAGCAAATAGGCTCTTTGGTTACAGCGTTTTCAGAGGATGAGGTTAAAACTCTCGGTATACTCAAAGAAAGAGGAGAGAAAAACGGCGTTGAGGGTCTTGAAATAATATCGGCAAAAAGGCTGCGTGAGATTGAGCCAAACATTTCCGAAAAAGCATTGGGCGCGCTTTATGCGCCGTCGGCGGCAGTTGTTGACCCATGGGATTACGGACTTGCAATGGCAGAGGTTGCCGTTAAAAACGGCTGTGAGCTTATGCTTAACAGCGAAGTAACAGGCATAGACAAAACAGAGGCAGGCTGGAAAATCGAAACGGCTAACGCTGAAATTGAAGCAAAATATGTTATCAATGCAGCCGGAGTTTTTGCAGATAAAATTCACAATATGGTGGCAGAGCCTTGCTATGAAATCCGCCCGTGCGCCGGAGAATACTATCTTCTTGATAAATCAGAGGGAAAGCGCGTAAATCATGTTATTTTCCAATGCCCGGGAATTGAGGGCAAGGGCGTTCTTGTATCCCCAACCGTTCACGGAAATCTGATAGTCGGTCCAAATGCCGAAAACAGATATGACGAGCCTGAAAATGTAAAGTGCACCTCAAAGGGGCTTAATGAAGTAAGAGAAAAGGCTGTGAAATCGGTACCGTCAATTTCTTTCAGAGAAAATATACGCAATTTCACCGGCATACGCGCAAACAGCAATATAGATGATTTTATTATTCAGGAAAGCGCAGAGCATTTCATTGATGCAGGCGGCATTAAATCACCCGGACTTTCAGCCGCGCCTGCAATAGCCGAATACATTGTTGAGCTGATTAAAGAAAGCGGTCTTGAGCTGACTGAAAAAGAAAGCTTTGACGACACAAGAAGCCGTGTAAGATTTTCTTTGCTCTCACCTGAAGAAAAGAATGAATTAATCAAAAAAAGACCTGAATACGGCAGAGTGATTTGCCGCTGTGAAACCATAACGCAGGGCGAAATAATAGACGCTCTAAACTGCAATATTCCTCCGTGCTCAATAGACGGTATAAAAAGGCGCACCGGTGCAGGAATGGGAAGATGCCAGGGCGGTTTTTGCGGTCCTCGTATTCTTGAGCTTATTGCAAAGCATACGGGTAAATCACCGTCAGATGTTTTGCAGGACAAAAACGGAAGCTATATTTTAATCGGAGAAACAAAGTCAGAAAATAAATAGTGTAAAAAATTATCACTATTGCGTTATATACGACTTATCTGCCAACGATATGCGTATATGACTGTTTACTGTTTGTTGGCAGAAAGGCATTAATAATATGTATGATTTAATTATAATAGGCGCAGGTCCTGCCGGATTGGCGGCTGCGTGCAGCGCATGGGACAACGGATTAAAAGATATACTGATTATAGAGCGTGACAAGGAACTCGGCGGAATTTTAAATCAATGTATACACAACGGCTTTGGGCTTCATCATTTTAAAGAGGAATTAACAGGTCCTGAATATGCCGGAAGATTTATTGAGCTTCTTTCAAAAACCGGAGTTAAGGTTATGAAGGACACAATGGTTTTGCAGGTAACAGCCGATAAAGAGGTTCACGCCGTAAATACCACTGACGGCTATATGATATTAAAAGCAAAAAGCGTAATTCTTGCCATGGGATGCAGGGAAAGGACAAGGGGCGCAATTTCAATCCCCGGAACAAGACCTGCAGGTATACTCACAGCAGGCGCCGCGCAGAGATATGTAAATATAGAAGGTCAGATGGTCGGAAAAAGAGTTGTTATTCTCGGCTCGGGCGATATCGGTCTTATAATGGCGCGCCGTATGACCCTTGAGGGTGCAAAGGTGCTTGCCTGCGTTGAGCTTATGCCTTATTCCGGAGGACTTCAGCGAAACATTGTTCAGTGCCTTGAGGACTTTAACATTCCGCTTTATCTTTCGCATACAATCATTGACATAAAGGGCAATACGAGAGTAGAACAGGTTACGATTGCAAAGGTTGACGAAAACAAAAAGCCGATACCTAATACCGAAATTGTATTTGACTGCGACACTGTACTTTTAAGCGTTGGTCTTATCCCCGAAAATGAGCTGACGAAAAATGCAGGAATAGATATAGACACACGGACTAACGGAGCGGTTGTATATGAAAATATGGAAACCTCGGTTGAAGGCATATTTGCGTGCGGAAATGTTTTGCATGTTCACGACCTTGTTGATTTCGTAACTGCCGAAAGCTTTAAAGCAGGCAAATCTGCGGCTGAATATGTAAAAAATCAAAACAAAGCGGATGCAGAGACGGATTATATTTGCGTCAGAAACGGCGAGGGAGTTTCATATACCGTACCGCAAAAAATAAGGAAGAATACCGATACAATCGAAATCTTCTTTAGGGTAAGAAAAATATACAGGGATGCAAAAATCCTAGTTGAAAGTAACGGTGAAGCCGTTGCCCAATTCAAAAGGCAGCATCTTGCACCGGGTGAGATGGAGCATATTTCTCTTATACCTAAAATTACCGAAAAAATTAACGGCGACGAAATCAAAATATCAATCGGGGAGGAATAAAAATGACAGAATTAATTTGCATAGTTTGTCCTAAAGGCTGCCGTCTTAAGGTTGATGAAAATAACAATTATTCAGTAACCGGAAATACCTGCCCGAGAGGCGCCGAATACGGCAGTGCGGAATTAAAAAATCCCGTTAGAGTTGTTACGAGCACTGTTAAGATTAACGGCTGTGAGCAGAAAAGATGCCCCGTTAAAACAACGCAGGCAATACCAAAGGATATGGTGATGCCCGTTATGAAGTTTCTTGACAGCGTATTGCTTAATGCTCCTGTTAAAATCGGCGACATAGCCGTAAAAAATATACTTGATACGGGAATTGATATTGCCG
>JBJEPL010000189.1:0-9662 GCA_051881215.1 Eubacterium sp.
ATGCAAAAAGTGTGCAAGCTATTTTCTAACTTACACACTTTATTTTACAATCTCTGGTTTGCCATATCCAAACACAATCAGTTTTACACAAAAATTAAACATTTGCCTTGCTTTCCACAAAAACAAACCGGGACTCACTTTTTTCGTGAATCCCGGCTTTTCCATCTGGCTGTTTTTTTACAGCCCCTTAATTATTTTTTAGTTGTAACAGTTTTTGCTTTGCTCCAAGCAGAATAAATCTTTTTACCGTTTACTGTCTTATAGGTACGAACACGGACATAATACTTTTTCTTTGCAGAAAGCTTTGAAATTGTTTTTGATGTTGTGCTGTTCTTTGATACAGTTACTGTCTTTGCGTTAGTAAATTTACTGCTTGTGCTGTACTGAATCTGATAGCCTGTTGTTTGGGTTGTCAGCTTCTTCCACTTTACTGTAAAGCCCTTTGATTTTGCGGTTACGCTTGAAATGCTTGTGGCTTTAGGCTTGATTGTAAAGGTCTTTTTAACTGTTCCGCCGTAGTTGCCCTTGAACTTGATTGTTACAGTGTAGGTTCCTACATTCTTGCAACCGCTTGAATATGAAACGGTATAATTGCTTGATGATATCTTATTACCCTTGCTGTCCTTTACAGTTACTGTTGGCTTCTTAACCTTTCCGTCATATGTGTATGAGGTTGCCGAAAGGGTTATGGTTTTCGGATAATAAATTGTTGATTTTGATTTAACTGCTCCGCAGACTGAACACTTTGTTACAACGCTGCCATTTTTACTTGTTGTTGCTTTTGTAGTTGTGGTTTTGTAGGTATGCGTTGTTTTTGCAACAGACGAGGTCTTTGTTGCACCGCACTTTGTGCAGGTGTAGGTTTTAACACCCGTTGATGTGCAGGTTGCTTTTTTAGTTACAACTCCGCTGTTGTAGGTGTGTCCCGTGGCGGCTACAGTCTTCTGCGCTGTTATAACAACACCGCAGACCGAGCAGTGACTGCCTGCTGTTTTTCCTGCCGTTGTGCAGGTTGGAACAACTGCATTGTCGGTTACAACAGTGTGTCCTGTGGCAGAACCTTTATCTGTAATTATGTCCGTCACATCACATCTGTCGCATTTTGATGTTTTTGTACCGTCTTCTGTACAGGCAGCATTATTGTCACTCATATAATTGCTAAAGCTATGACCCAGCATAGATATTGTTTCTGTATAGCTTTCACCACAAATTGTACAGGTATATAATTTAATACCTGTTGAAATACAAGTTTCAGCTTGAGTTATAACACCCTTATCCCAAGTATGATTACCGGCTGAACAATTATCTAATGAGATAAATACTCTATTGAATTTATCTGCATATTCTTCAGCTGTTGAATTTGAGTAACCGTAAATTGTTGCCGTATCTGAAATTGTAAATTCATCATCATATATTTCACAATTCGGATTTTTTATTATAATTCTTTGTAAATTTGTACACAAACCGAATGAAAGATAGCCTATATCTGTTACATTATTTGGTATGATAATATTCGTTAAATTTTCAGATAAAGCAAAAGCGCCATCATTAATGTAAGTAATACTGCTTGGCACATTATATTCTGTACTACTATTTTTAGCTGGATATTGAATAAGTTCAGTTTTATCTTTATTAAATAAGACATTATCTTCAGAAACATAATTGGGATTATCCGCAGCGACAATAATTGAAGATAGTTCACTTGTTGCCATAAATGCACACACTGATATATGATTTACAGTTGAAGGAATGTAAATATTTTTTATCCCTGTTAAATAGAAAGTGTATGAACCAATATAATCGACATTGTTAAAATCAACATAAGATAAAAACTTACTTCCCGCAAACGAGTAGTCCTGTATTTGAATAACGCTATCAGGAAGTTTATATGTCTCATTAGTATTGGCAGTTGGATATTGATATAAAATTTTTTTATTTTTACTAAATAAAACCCCATCTTCTGATGAATAATTCTGATTATCGACAGAAACTTCTATCCCTTCCAAAGAACAAAATTGAAATGCTTCTGTTAAATTTTCCACACTGGCAGGTATATATATTGTTTCCGAAACAACAGAATTGAAAAAAGCAAAAGGATATATTTTTGTAATACTTTCAGATAATATTATATTTCTCAATGCAGGAAAATCTGAAAAAGCAAAACTCCCTATACTGGTAACACCATTTTCCATTACAACTAATTTAATAAGTTCTTTTGAATCATACCAAGGTGAAAAAACAGCATTTGCATTATCATAATTATACATATCACCAGTACCGCTGATTGTCAATACTCCATCAGAACTGTCAAAAGTATATGTAACATTCTCGCCGCAAGACCCTGATACCAATTCATCATCAGCATAAGCTGAAAGGTCAAGTCCTGCCGTAATGCTAAACAGCATTACAATTGATAAAAACAAGCTAAATACCTTTTTCATTTTTCTTTCTCCTTATAAACCAAAAAATGCGCAGCCGAAGCCGCGCACGAAAAACACAGCTCCGAATTGCTGCTACACAAATTTTATCCACAATACAAGTATGCGAAAATAGAGCATGCATTTTTACCAAAAGATAAAAAATCCACACTTATATTATGGACATATTAAATTTGTGCAGCAAAATCAGTATACCACTATAAAAATATTTAGTCAATAAAAAATACGCAAGAGCAGGTTCTCTCTTACGTACATTATAACTTATCTGTCAATTCAAAAAATTCCTCTCTTGTCATGGAGGAATTTATATATGACAGCAGAGAATTTGTGGAAAGAAACTCCGGAAGCTCCAGTGCTTTCAGGAGTTTTTTTCTGTTTTGCTTGGCATTTTCCGTTCCCGAAAGACCTGCATCAAACAAATCAAAATTAGTAACGGGATTATCGTTTGAAGTTATTTCGGCTGAAATACCTGCGTTATTGAAAAGCTCTAAAAGGATATTATCGTCTATACCCTCAACGCCCAGCTTGCCCTCCTTTGATGGGAGCGTCTTTCTTTTTTCCTTTCCGAACACATCGGGGATATAGATATGTTTTATTTTATTCTTATCAATTGCCGAGGAAATATAGCTTCTAATCTGAAAACCGCTGTGGTCTGAATCGGTAATTATAATCAGTCCTCTTTCATCTGCAAGACGGCGGATAAAATTCAGCTTTTGCTTATCTTTAAATATGCCGAAACCGTTTGTTTCTATTATCAGGGTATCAATGAGGTTTGACAGCTTGATTTTATCATACCTTCCCTCAACGATTACAGCTTCACGGATTTTAAGCATACTGCGCCTCCTGTGCAGCGGCAATCAGCTTTGCAGTTAGCTCCTCAATAAGAAGCCTTTTATCAGCCGCCGTGCTTTTGATTTTTAAATCGGTATCGGCAATTATATCAAGTGATTTGCGAAGCTGATGCTCTGTCAACCTTGCGCAGTCTCTTGAAGCATTTCTCAAGGCAAATTCCCTTCCCTTATAATTAAAATGCTTTGCAACATCGTCATAGGAAAGCCCTGCTGCTTTGGCGCATTTAACACGGTACATATCAACATAAACACCGCTTATTGCCGAAAGGATAATAACAGGTTCCGATTTTAAAGCAAAAAGCGTGTCTATAACGCCGTAAGCGATATCCGAATTACCCGAAACTATTGCCTTTGACAAATCATAAACCCTTGCCTGAAGGCACTTTGTTGCCATATTATCAATAACATCTCTCGTTATTTCGGCATTTGAAGAATAATATGATAATTTATCAAGCTCATTTAATAGAGTTTTCATATCATTACCCGAAACGGATATAAGATATCTTGCATTGTCTGCACTTAAAACAGCACCGCGTTTTTTTGCGCCGCTTACAAGAAGCCTTGCTATATCGCTTTCGCTTCTTTTTTCAAGGTTAACAGCCGCTCCGGCTTTATCAAAGGCTTTTTCAACCGTTTTCCAGCGCGATGATTTTGTATCAATTTCAAAGGCATCATACCAGAAAATGATAACGGTTGTATCGGGAACATCGTCTAAAAATTCGCACAGCATTTTTACATCTGACTGTGACTTATCAATCGGATAGTCGCGCACAAGTATAAAATTATAACCGCCCATCATAGGAAGCATCTGCGCATCCTTTAGAACATCGTCAAGAGAGCAGTCCCTGCCCTCAAAGCTGTGGTAATTAAAAGCCTCAAAGGTTAAATCAACGAGCTTTTCTTTTAACTGTGAAACATAGAATTCTTTTAAATAGCTTTCCTCGCCGTATATAAGATAGGCATTTTTATATTCCCCTGACTTAATTTGAGCCTTTAACTGCTGCTCGCCTATTTTAGCCATACGCTCTCCTTTCTGACAATTGCCTGTGAATTATCTGCAAATGTAATAATTATATTTGAATCATCCGAAAATTTATCATAAACATTTCTTAAAGCAGTATAATCTCCGACAATAACACAATCATCTGTTATTGTTACAAGAGAATCATATATTTTTGCGGTAATATCATTACCGTTACATTTTACAATAATACTGTCTGATAAATCAATATTAAAATTGTCATTATTATCGGTATCTGTAATTTGTATATCGGAATCGGTTAAGTCATCAAAAAATCCTGATGAATTGACTGATAAAGCATTTTTAATATTATTTCTATCAAGAATAGAGCTGAATGTATAAAAATCGCTATCATTTTGCGCATCAATAACAACGGCCGTTTCGGTGTTATAAATAAATATGCTTCCGGTGCTTGAAAGATAAAGATAAGTTTGATTTGAAGCGCAATAGGTATTAAGCACCGAGGCAAGGAGAAAAACAGCTATGCAAAATATTGCCGTTACTTTCTGATTTATTGCTTTATTAATCAAAAGCGACAGGCCTGCAAAGAGTAAAATCAAAGCTATTGCTATTGCGAATAGTTCTCCGTAAATGCTTTTGAAGCCGAAGGAAAGCTTTTCGGCACCGAATTGCGCAAGAAAAAGTATAGCCTTTGTTGAAAAAAGGCACAAATATTTAGGGATAAAAGCCAAAAACCCGATTCCCGAAAGCATAACCAATATCAAAGACAAAACCATTGTTGCCTGCGCAAGAGGTATCATTATAAAATTAAGAAAAGCACCAATTATGGTAACCGTTTTAAATAACAGCCACATTACCGGCAGAGTTGATATAACAACCGAAATTGAGATAAAAAAGCTTTTATATAAATATGAAAGAAGCTTGTTTTCGGGACAATGTGCATTAAAAGCGGGAAATATTGTTAGTATTCCCAAAACAGAGCAAACTGTCAGCAGGGCTCCGGCGTCTGTAACGGCAAACGGATTTAGGCATATCAAAAATACAGCAAAGCCGAGAGAATTAAGCACATCGGATTTCTTATTAATCATTTTAGCAAAAATCATAACAAGAAGCATAATTGCCGAACGGATTACTGATTTTGAGAAGTCGGCAAGTCCTATATAAAACGCAATAAGCAAAACCGACAAAACAGACCTTGTATATACATCTGCACCGAGGCGCTTTAGCAGGCAGTAAAAGCCGTAGCAGATAACGGCAGTATGCAGACCCGATACTGCCATAATATGAGCCGTACCGCTAATATTGAAATTACTGATTGTTTTTGCAGAAAGCCCCTGCCTATCGCCTATAAGAAGAGCTGTTGCAAGAGCACAGCTTTCGCCGTCCAACAAAGAGTGAAGATTATTCTTGATATACTCCCTGCATTTAATAATGTAGTAGTTAACGGGTTTATTTTCATTTTTCTCAACAGTACAGTTCTGTGCACTTGAGGTGAGAAAAATTCCGTCACCGAAATATCCGTACGAGGTAAATCCGTTATCGGCAATTTTACGAATAGAAAGATAACCCGTTACCGTATCGTAATAATCAGCATTGATTTTAGCTTTTGTTTTAACCCTTAATTTAATATTTTGAACAGCGCCGTCCTTTTCAATTGATTTTGTTTTGACTATATAGGAATATCCGCCGTCGGTTTCATTAGGAATATCAACAATTTGAAAGCTTGCCTTAACATATTCGCCGTCGAGGCTTTGTTGAGGTAAAACTGAGCTGACATTAACAAGCATAAAAATAAGGCAGGCAAATACAGCGCACCCGAACACAATGGGCACGACAAAAGCCTGTCTTATCCTCTTTATCAGCAGTGATATTATGAATAATACCACTGCTGATATAAGTATGAATTTTGAATATTCAAAAGAAAGTGAATTGAGCAGGATAAGAGTAATTGCAAAGGAAAAACCGATAAATGCAAATACTCTTTTCATACTCTATTTTACAGGCTCAATTACAAATGAATATGCCTGCTTAACTCCTTTTTTCATAATATAAGGCTCACGAACAAATGCCTGACCCGGCAAATCACCGCCGACACCGCAAAGCATATGGTCAATATTCAGCGTGGTGATATCCTCATAAGGAATATTGTTAACATGAGTTGCCTTTTCAAGACCGTCCGTTGTGTAATGATAAGCGGAGAAATTGAGAGGGCTGTCAAAATATGACTGTATTTTAAGTCCCTTACCTTTTTTATCGGTAATCGTCATATATCTCATATCTGTTCTGTTTGACGATTCCTGCGGCCTCATATACCTATGCTCAAGGTCCGTAACGGTTGAGGAATACATATCAATCTTTGCACCTGTCTTTCTGTCGCAATAGGTTGCAAAAGGACCTCTGCCGTACCATTTAACATATTCCATATCCTTTGACAGAGTCATCTGATAGCCGAACTTGAGCATATTTGCCGTAGGAATTGCGGAATGATAAATATAAATTCTTCCGTCAGGATAAATTTTATAGGTTGCAACGGAATTTTTAAGACCTGTTGTACTGAAAGCAATATGGATTTCAACAGTATTATCGTGAGCCGCCTTTGCCTCTGTTTTAACGGCTCTGTTGTGCTTTGTTGCTCTTTGCCACATATAAAACGGATGAAGCTTTGCAAACTGCGGAGTAAAGTTGAGAAAATCTATATCGTTATCAGTAAGAGCACGGAAATAGTTTGGCATTATCGGACCGAGAAGCATCTCTTTTCCGTCGATAACATAGCTTGTAATTCTTCCGTTATTAACGATAACGGTAAGATTGTCATTTTTAACAGTTACGAGATTGCCCTTTGCAGAGAAGGTAAGATCACCGTTATTTTCGGGAGCAGAAGGCTGGGGCATTTCGTTTATAATAAACTGATCCCAAGCGATCTCATAATTTGATTTAAGACCCGGAGTTTTCTTCTTTGTGAAGAACGAAATTGTTAAAACAACCTCTTTATCTTTAGGAATATTCTCATAAGAATAAGGAATTGTAATAAAGGTTTCAGAAAGCGGCTGACACTCAAATTTATCGAGCTCGCCAAACTCAATTACCTCTCCCTCTGCTTTAAGCTCCCACTTACACTTATAGGCGGAAATATCTGTAAACAGGAATTTATTTTTAACCTTAAATTTACCTGCTTTGAGGTCAAAAGCCTCAGTTTTTATTTCCTGATAAACCTTTTTAACCTCATGAATCTGCGGATGAGGCTTACGGTCTGCGCCGATAATACCGTTTGCGCAGAAATATACATTTGAGCCTGTCATTGCGGTTGTATTCGGAATATCAATAAGCTTATGAGGCTCCAGCTTTTCAAAATCGCTACCGTAAAGATAATTATCGTTTCCGTTTTCATCTTTAACATGGATAGTCTGGTCAACAAAATCCCATATAAAGCCGCCGCACATATTATCGTATTTTTCAAAATCGTCCATATACTCCTGGAAATTGCCGAGGGAATTTTCCATAGAATGAGCATACTCGCAAAGAAGTATAGGCTTGCCCTCATACATTTCAGGCTTAATCGGCTTACTGTCTGCCGCAAGCTGATTTGCGATATTATCATAAAGGGTAATTTTAATTTCCTGTTTATTTCCGAGCTTTTCCATAATATCGGCTGTAGGATACATTCTTGAAATAACATCGCTCTTTGTTAAATCAAAATCGCCCTCATAATGGAACTGCCTTGTATCGTCAAGCTTAAGCGCCGCTTTTTTCATTTCCATAAAGTTATCGCCGTCGCCTGCCTCGTTGCCGAGAGACCACATAAAGATGCAGGGATTGTTTCTGTCTCTCAAAACCATTCTCTCCATACGGTCAACAACGGCGCCGGTCCACATAGGATTTGAGCCCGGAACGCCCTTGCGCCTTACGCCGTGGGTTTCAAGGTCGCACTCGTCCATAACATAAAAGCCGTATTTATTGCACATTTCATAAAAATACGGGTCATCGGGATAATGGGAAGTACGGATTGAATTGATATTATTCTGCTTCATAATATCCAAATCCTGCGAATATCTTTCGCGCGGAACAGCCCAGCCGTAATCCATATCAAAATCATGGCGGTTAACACCTCTTACCATAAGAGGCATACCGTTGAAGAAAATTTTTTCTCCCTTAATCTCAACCTTTTTAAAGCCGACCTGATATGTTTTAACCGCCGCGATTTTGCCGTCAACCTCGGCAGACATAACAAGTGTATATAAATTCGGCTTTTCGGCAGACCATTTTTTAGGCGCCTTTATTGTTTTTGAAAAAGAAATATCGTCTTTTTTCGGTGAAAGCTCTCTTTTCTCTGTTCCGATTTCAATTTCCTTTTCAGTATCGGAAATAAGCTTTGCCGAAACCGTCAAGGTGCCTTTTTCATCGGAATAATTTTTTATGTAAATATCAAGGCTTAAATCGGAGTCCTTATAGTCAACATCAAAATCGGTTTTGATATAAAAATCACGGATACAAACCTTGCTCTCTGCATAGAGATAAACCTCACGGTAGATACCGCATAACCACCACATATCCTGATCCTCAAGATAAGTTCCGTCGCTGTAACGGTAAACCTTTGCACATACAAGATTTTCACCTTTTTTCAGATACTTTGTTACATTAAATTCATGCGGAACCATTGATCCTTGAGAATAGCCGACAAACTCGCCGTTAACATATACCTCAAGCGCAGATTTAGCGGCTCCGAAATGAAGAAAAATTTCTCTGCCGTCAAAATTTTCGTCAAGTGTAAATGCTTTTCTGTAAAAGCCTATTTCCTGCATATTATGGTCTATTGACGGAATTTTTGACTTGCTTCTGCTGATGGCTTTAGGGAATGTGCTTGCATAATAGTAAGGCACCGAATAGCCCTCTGTCTGCCATACTGACGGAACTCTGATTTCATCCCAGGAGGAATCGTCAAAGGCAACCGACTCAAAATTCTCCGGCTGGTTATTAAGACCTCTCTGCCAATGAAATTTCCATTGACCGTTTAAGGATTGCTTATACTTACTTTCCTCGCCGGAAAGGGCGGATTCTTCGCTGTCAAAGGGCAGCATAATAGCGTGGCCGTCTTCTTTATTAATTTTGAAGATTGATGGATCTTCCCATCTGAATTTTGCCATAACAATACCTCTCTTTTGGTTATTATTTTAATATAATATTATACTAATAACCGTAAAATGTCAATAAAATGGGTTTATGTCATATGGACAAAAGCGTTAACATTTGGTATAATCATAAAAAATATAATTTTTTGGAGCTTTCAGTAATGATAGAAAGAGTAAATAAAGACAATCTTGAAGAATATGAACAATTCATAAAAAGGCACCCTAAGGGTCTTTTTCAGCACTCATCAAAATGGGCAAAGGTTAA
>JBJEPL010000190.1:0-9642 GCA_051881215.1 Eubacterium sp.
CTTTTGGAAAGAATGCAGTCGATTTTTTATTCACGCTGTTTTTTTACAGCTCCTTTATTTGGTGGGAACAACAGGGCTCGAACCTGTGACCCTCTGCTTGTAAGGCAGATGCTCTCCCAGCTGAGCTATGCTCCCGTCAGCGACATTAATTATATAACATCGAATATTTGTTGTCAAGCATTTATTTTTAAAAACAGTTCTTTTATTCTGTCAATATCATCCTTCAAATATAAGTAACCGAAAAGAGCCTCCACTCCCGTAGCGCAATGGTATTCGCCCTCGGTTGCACTTTTGGGTGAGTGACCAGTTTTTGCATTTCTTCCGCGCTTAAACACGGCTGCTTCCTCTTCGGTCAAAATATCTTTTATTTTTTCGTATGCCGCTGTCTGCGCCTTTGCCGAAACATATTTAACGCTTTCTTTATGCAAATCGTTAACAGGTCTGTTTGCGTCTACAACAAGGCTTTCGCGAACGAGTATTTCATAAATACAATCCCCGATAAATGCAAGATTAAGCGGGCTTAACTGTTTTGGATTAACCTCTTTATCAACAAATCTCATAGCTTAATTAAGGGACATATTCAAATTCAATATCGTAAATTGAAACGATATCTCCCTCTTGAATTCCTTTCTCTCTCAAAGCGTCAAAAATTCCGCTTTTTTCCAAAACCCTCTGCATATATTGAAGCGATTCGTAATCCTCAATATCAACGCCCTTGAGAACTTTTGGAAACCAGCTTGCTTCAACGATATAATAATTATCATCCTCAACGGTGATTTTAAAGCCGTTATCGTTTTTAATAAGAGCGTCAAGCGGTATCTCCTGAGGCTCATACTCTTTAATCGGCGGAAGCGTCTGAAGCTTGTTCCATACCGCATTCATAAGCTCCTGCGTTCCCTCAAGAATAGGCGCGCAGATTGAGTAATACTCATATCCCTTGCCCTCTACATAGGCTTTGAATTCTTCAATCTGCTCCGGTTCAGCCATATCAATTTTATTTCCGGCAACAATCTGCGGCTGCTTTGCAAGCTCGGGATTGAATTTTACAAGCTCTTCATTGATTTTTTCAAAATCCTCAATAGGATTTCTGCCCTCGTGACCGCTGACATCAACAATATGAACAAGCAAACGGCAACGCTCAACATGGCGCAAAAACTCATGGCCCAAGCCTATTCCCTCGCTTGCACCCTCAATAAGACCCGGAATATCTGCAATAACAAAGGAATTTCCCTCGCCCATTGATACAACTCCGAGATTCGGAACAAGCGTAGTAAAATGGTAATCTCCGATTTTCGGCTTTGCCTGGCTGACAACGGAAATAAGGCTTGATTTTCCTACCGACGGATAACCCAAAAGCCCCACATCTGCAAGAAGCTTCAGCTCCAGAGAAACCTCCCATTCCTCGCCGGGCATTCCCGGCTTTGCAAAGCGGGGAACCTGTCTTGTAGGAGTGGCAAAATGGATATTACCCCAGCCGCCTTTTCCTCCGCGAGCGGCAACAAAGCGGTCCGTTTTACTCATATCCGCCATAACCGCGCCCGAATTTGCCTCTTTAATTATTGTACCTCTCGGAACCTTGATTTCAAGGTCGGGGGCTTTTTTCCCGTATTGGCGCGAGCCTCTTCCCGGCTCGCCGTTTTTAGCCGCATACTTGCGCTTATATCGAAAATCTGCAAGAGTTGCCAAATTGTCGTCAACAACAAAAACAACATCTCCGCCTTTTCCGCCGTCGCCTCCGTCGGGTCCGCCTGCGGCAACATATTTTTCACGGTGAAACGCAACAGCACCTGCTCCGCCGTCACCTGCTTTTATTTTAATTTTAGCAATATCTACAAACATAATGTCACCTGCTTTTATTATTATTGATATTAGCAGAAAAGCCAAAAAAATGCAACCGTAATTAACAGCAGTAAAAAAGCACGGACTTCAAATTAGTCCGTGCTTAACAATACTGTATTATTAATTACTGCTCAACAGGATAAACAGAAACCTTTTTTCTGTCCTTACCCATTCTCTCGAACTTAACAGTACCGTCAATAAGAGCATAAAGGGTATCATCTGAACCTATGCCGACATTATTGCCCGGATGAATGTGAGTTCCTCTCTGGCGGTAAAGAATATTACCGGCAAGAACGAACTGACCGTCGGCTCTTTTAGCACCGAGACGCTTTGATTCCGAATCACGGCCGTTCTTTGTTGAACCCATACCTTTTTTATGAGCGAAAAGCTGTAAATCTAATTTAAGCATTATTACACCTCCGATAAATCACTTTAATGTTTTGAGGATAATCTTCGGCAAGCTGCGTCATGTGCAGCTTAAAGCCGTTAAGTATATCCTGCGCCGAAGCAGCATTCTCTAAAATCATAAGCTTTAAATAACCATCCTGCGCCTGCGCATCTGCATCAAGCCCGAGAATTTCGGTTATTGTATTTGCTGTCATAAGGCAGGCACTTGAAACGAATGCGCAAATAACATCCTCTCCGGCGTCGCCGCCCATTGCGTGACCCTCTGCCTCAAAACCGCAAAGCCCGTTAATACCGCTGAAAAATTCAATCTTAATCATTACGCATTGATTGCGGTAATCTCAACCTTTGTGTAAGGCTGGCGATGACCCTTTTTGCGTTTCTCGTCCTTCTTTGGCTTGTAGGTAAATACAGTAATCTTCTTACCCTTACCGTTTTTAAGAACTTTAGCAGAAACAGTAGCGTTTGCACAATCCTTGCCTGCCTTGAAGCCGTCGTCAGCTCCGACTGCAAGAACGGTATCAAATGTGATTTCTTCATCAGCCTGAGCATTGAGCTTTTCAATGTAAAGAACATCACCCTGTGAAACCTTATACTGCTTACCGCCTGTTACGATAACAGCGTACATATTATATCTCCTTATTCAAGTCTCGCTACGATAGGCGAATACATAATGTATTTCTTAAAAGCCCATAATATGCGGCTTAATGATTATATCACAAAAACGGATATTGTCAAGTGTTAAATTATAATTTGTATGTTTAAAGTGTAATATTGCTTTGCCGTAAAGGTATATGTAAGCCGTATATTGATTAGGCAGTGTAATATCCGCAGCATATTTATTATGACAAATCAAGATTTTAAAGCAACAAATAACTTTTTTAAAAATTCAATACAGCTTTGGTTATAATAGTTACCGTAACCTTTCTTTTTAGATTATTTTCGGCAATTGTGAGGATAATATTATCGAATAATAAAAAATTAATGCTTTACTTTTATTTAGTATTGTGATATAATCACACCGCTGAAACGAAATTCTCGGTTTCGGGTGTAAGCTGTTAAACAGCATTTCACCTGCCCGATACTGTGTTTTTCGATAAACGGCAAATAATTAAAACGAGGTGAAAATTATGACACAGGCACAAAAGCAGGAAATTATCAAGGAGTATGCTACTCACGAGGGTGATACAGGTTCTCCTGAAGTTCAGATTGCAGTTCTTACAACAAGAATCAATGAGCTTACAGAGCATCTCAAGGTTCATAAAAAGGACCATCACTCACGCCGCGGTCTTCTTAAGATGGTAGGTCACAGAAGAAATCTTCTTGTATATCTTTACAATAAAGATATCGAAAGATACCGTGCTCTTATCAAAAAGCTTGGTATCCGTGATACTCTTGACAGATAATTTGTCACATAGGCAAGTAATGGCATAACCGTTACTTGCCTCGTTTACTTTTTTGTAATCAAAGGAGGGGCAGACAATAGTAGTAAATTGAGCGTATAAATATTTTTGAATTATATGTTGAATTTATTACTATTGCGCCTCCTTTCATTAAAATAAAATTTAAGAAATGAGGTAAAAAGATGTTTTTCAAAAATTTTAAAATTTGGGAAACCGAGCTTGCCGGAAGAAAGCTTACTCTTGAAACCGGCAAAATGGCAGGCCTTGCAAATGCTTCTATTATGGCGCGTTACGGTGAAACAGAGGTTCTTTGTAATGTAACGGCATCTGCAAAGCCGAGAGAGGGCGTTGATTTCTTCCCTCTTTCAGTAGACTATGAAGAAAAAATGTATTCAGTAGGCAGAATTCCCGGCTCTTTCTTAAGACGCGAGGGCAGAGCAAGTGAAAAGGCTATCCTTACATCCCGTTGTATTGACCGCCCTATCAGACCGCTTTTCCCTAAAGATTTAAGAAACGACTGCTCGGTTGTTGCAACAGTTATGTCTGTTGACCCTGACTGCTCTCCTGAAATCACTGCTATGATAGGCGTTTCGGCTGCAATTGCAATTTCGGATATTCCTTGGGACGGCCCTATCAGCGGCGTTAATGTAGGACTTGTTGACGGCGAAATCGTTATCAACCCTACTCTTGAGCAGAGAGGAAAGAGCGACCTCGTGCTTACTGTTGCTTCAACAGCAGACCTTGTTGCAATGATTGAAGCAGGCGGTAATGAAATTGACGACGAAACAATGTTCAACGCAATTATGGCAGGCCACGAGGAAAATAAGAAGATTGTTAAATTCATTCAGGGTATTGTTGATGAAATCGGCAAGCCGAAGTTTGCTTATGAGTCATCGGATCCCGACCCTGAAATTATGGCAGAAATCGAAGAGTTCTGCATTGAAGATGTAAAGAAGGCTCTTGATACCGACGATAAGCTTGTACGCGACGAGGCTCTTCTCCCTATCTACGAGGCAGTTCACGAGAAATTTGACGAGCGCTTTGAGGGCAACGAAGCAAAAATTGACGAGATTATGTATCTTGTTCAAAAGCATGTTGTCCGTGCATGGCTCAAGGATGAGCACAAGAGAGTCGACGGAAGAGGTATTGACGAAATCAGACCTCTTAACGCAGAGGTTGACCTTCTTGCAAGAGCACACGGCTCGGGTCTTTTCACACGCGGTCAGACTCAGGTGCTTTCCGTAACAACTCTCGGTCCTATCACCGACGCTCAAATGCTTGACGGACTTGATGAGCAGACAGAAAAGAGATATATTCATCATTACAACTTCCCGTCATACTCTGTAGGCGAAACAAAGCCTTCAAGAGGTCCGGGCAGAAGAGAAATCGGACACGGCGCACTTGCTGAAAAGGCGCTTGTTCCTGTTCTTCCTACGGTTGATGAATTCCCTTATGCTATCCGTGTTGTATCCGAAGTTCTTTCTTCAAACGGTTCAACCTCACAGGGCTCAATCTGCGGCTCCACTCTTTCGCTTATGGCTGCCGGCGTTCCTATCAAGGCTCCTGTTGCAGGTATCAGCTGCGGTCTTATTACAGGCGATGACGGCGTTTACGGCGACTTTATGACAATGGTTGATATTCAGGGACTTGAGGATTTCTACGGAGATATGGACTTCAAGGTTGCAGGCACCAAAAAAGGCATTACTGCCATTCAAATGGACCTTAAGGTTCACGGCCTTACACCTGAAATCATTAAAGAGGCTTTCGCAAAAACTCACAAGGCAAGAGAATATATCCTTGATGAAATTATGCTTCCTGTTATCAGCGAGCCGAGAGCAGAGCTTTCAAAATATGCTCCTAAAATGTTTACACTTACAATTAATCCTGAAAAAATCGGCGATGTTATCGGCAAAGGCGGTAAGGTTATTCAGGAAATTCAGGCTGACTATGATGTTAAGATTAACATTGAAGAGGACGGCAGAGTATATGTAAGCGGTGTTGACGCTGAAAAATGTCAGGGTGCAGTTGAGATTGTTAAGCTTATCGCAACAGATCCCGAAGTAGGTTCTTTCTATAACGGTATTGTTACCCGTATAATGAACTTCGGCGCATTTGTTGAAATTGCTCCGGGTAAAGAGGGCCTTGTTCACATTTCAAGGCTTGATGTTAAGAGAACGGAAAAGGTTGAAGATGTTGTTAACATCGGCGACTCAATCATTGTTAAGTGCATTGAAATTGACGACCAGGGAAGAATTAATCTTTCAAGAAGGGACGCACTTATTGAGCTTGAGGGAATGACTCCCGAAAACGATATCGATGACACGGCAAAAAAGCCGAGAAGGGATAATCACCGCCCGAGAAGATAATTTCTTATCTCAATAAATTTTAAGACGGATGGAATTTGAGTTCCATCCGTCTTTTGCTTTATCGGTTATCTGTTTTCTGCATCAGCTCATCGGTCAATTCCAAAATCTGCGGCGCTATTTTAAAGCGCTGTTTTTTTGAAATATAATTATAAATCGGATATGCCGCCGCAATCACCGCAATACCTATAATACCGATAATAATGCCTACTGCAAACAGCTTATCTGCCCAAACCATTACGCAGCTCATACCAAAGCCTAAAATCAATGCTCCGATAATACCGACGCTCAACGAAGCAATCATTGCTTTTTGGGTTACGCCCTCGTCAAGCCTGCGAAGCTGCTGCATTTTATCATCCTCTTTAGGCAGGTATTTTTTTCGGATTTTTTCTATTTCCTCTTGATTTTCCGCTGAATAAGAATAAGTAAATTTTTCATTATCACTCATTATGGTCACTCCTTATATGCTGTAATTTTTATATTTTATCAAAATCAATTATTTTAATTTTTTTATTTGCTTTAACTATCATTATAACGGCGGTTGCAACGCATAACACGCAGGTAACCAAGCCGACTGCTATATTCATAATATGCTGCGAGATATCTCCGTCGCCAAACTGCGAAAACATTGTTATCTGCAATGAGAATAACGACATCAATGCTCTTGCAAAGCATACATTTTTTGATGCAAGAAGTATAGGGCTGTTTTGCTTTCTGAAGTTAATAACATTGATAATTGCAATAACAAAGCAGTAAAAGGTGTAGGCGGCAATCGTTATTGTTATTATTTCTCCGCCTGTATTTTTGCCGTCGCTTATCATCAATTCAATCATACCTGTCATCGTTAAGCTCATTAAAAGCATAAAAATTCCGCAAAGGCGGTATGATTTTAACTCATACACAAGCCTGTTTTTTTCGTTCTTCTCCTTTTTTGCTTTGCTGTAGTTTTTAACCAAAACAAATCTCATAAGAGAAAACACAAAATTATACAGTGCCAATGTAACCTGCCAATATGATTTTTGCACAATAGCCATTACAAAATAAAACACCGAATAAGCTGTATTAACTATAAGGCTCATATAGATTGAGATATGCGCTCTGAAGATTTTATCATTAAAATATTTGTTCATTAAAGGGATTTTTGAAATCAGTTTTTTGGCACCGCTCGACGCATTTGGTATCACAAGGGCAAGAAATATACAAAAGCTGTATGCCGAAAAAGCATAGGAAAAATATGCAAGCGGCGAATTATCATATTCCTTTACAAAAACAAATATCAAAAGCGCCGCGGCGCAGACAGTACATATTAAAACGACCCAAACCGGAGGAAATAAAAGTCTGCGCAAAATTTCTTTAAATTTCTTCAACGGTCTCTCTCCTTAATTTAACCGTAAATGTACTGCCCTTTCCCACCTGACTTTCAACATAAATATCACCGCCTGTAATATCAATAACTCTTTTTACAAGAGCAAGCCCCAAGCCGTTGCCCTGCGATGAATGGGAGGTATCGCCCTGATAAAACTTTTCAAATATATGCGCCCCTGTTTCACGGCTGATTCCGCAGCCGGTATCTGAAATTTCTGCAACTGCATATCCGCCGTCTGCCTTTAAGCGCAGGGAGATTTTTCCGCCCGGCTCGGTGAATTTTATTGCGTTAGAAATAAGATTGTTCCATACAAGGGTTAATAATTCATCGTCAATATTAACTATGATGTCTTCCTCTATATCGGTTTCCAGCTCTAAATTCTTATTTTCCCAGGCATTCTCAAAATTCAGCAGGCACTCGCAGAGCTGTTCGCCGAGATTATATTTCTTTGATTTTGGAAAAATCTGCTGATTTTCAAGCTTGTTTAGCTTTAATATATTAGTTATTAGGCTTGACAGACGCCTTGAGGCTTCGCTGATTTGCTTTGCATATTCGATGCGCTTATCGCTGTCCAAATCGGGAGACTGAAGCATAGTTGCATAATTTTGCATAACAGCAAGCGGAGTTTTCAACTCATGGGATACATTGGCTATAAAATCCGTTCTTAAGGTTTCAACGCCCGAAAGCTCTGCTGTCAAAAGATTTATGTCCTCAATAATGGGATTAAAGCGGTTGTTATCAAAAGTAACAGGCTCTATTTTTTCGCTGAAATCTCCGTTTTTAATTTTTTTCAGTGATTTTGTTATCCTTTTTACAGGCTTATCAACAGTAAGCTTTCTTCTTATTGAATCAACAACGCTGAAAATAATACTTAAAAAAAGTATATTAACGAAGGTGACAACAGCGTTTTTGCGAATAAGAATAATATCCAAATTCATTGAGCGCAAAAACAGCAAAAAGCTACAGGTAACTACAAAGGCTATCAGCAAGAAAAACAATATATATCTGTATATAATCATCAAATATTTTTTTGCCCTGCTCATTATTTAATCACCGCCTTGTATCCCAGCCCGTGAACAGTTACTATTTCAAAAGCATCACATTCTGAAAATTTATCACGAAGCTTTGTTACATAAACATCAACCGTTCTCGGACCCGAAGAGGAATCAATATCCCAGAATTCCTCCATAAGCTGTGAACGGGTGAAGGTCTTTTTCGGATAGGAAAGCAGTTTAAACAGCAAATTAAACTCCCTTACGGTAAGAGGAATTTGATTTTCGTCAATATACGCTGTGTACTCCTCTGCATCCAAAACAACATTGCCGACGGTTAATTTTTTGTTTGAGGCAATTTTTGCTCTGCGAAGCAACGCCCCTATATGAAGCATAAGCTCATCCAAATCAACGGGCTTTACCATATAATCATCAATTCCTGCTCTGAAGCCGCGCTGCTTTGACGAAAAATCATCGCGGGCGGTCATAAACAAAATAGGTATTTCATCATTTATTTCACGAACGGTTTCGGCAAATTCAAAGCCGTCGATATCAGGCATCATAATATCGGATATAATCAAATCAAACATATTGCCGTACATAGCGTCATATGCTTCGTGCGCATTTAGGCAGCCTGTTGTTTCATATCCGTTTTGATTAAGATAGGCGCAAACCGTGCGGTTTAATTCTCTGTCATCCTCAACAACAAGTATTTTGAACATATAAACACCTCCATAGTAATTTTACCACAGAGATGTTAAAGTTTTGTTTATGTTTTTTCAAAATTTAAAATTATTTCAAACCCTTGCACATCGGGATAAGGCATAACAGCAATATAAGACCTAAGATACCGATAATAATTCCGAGTATCATTTTTTCCCATACCATTACAAGACACATACCAATACCGAGCACAAGAGCGCCGAAAATTCCGAATATAACCGTTGCAATTGCCTTGCCGTTGAGCTGAATTGCAGGCTTACCGCTTGCCTTGCGAAGCATAATAATCATTGCGGCAAGTATAACAACACCGATAACCGAAACAACAACGCCCTGCTTAAAGCAGTTCCATTCCGGCAACAGGCACATACACATACCAAGACCGAAAATAATTCCTCCGACTACGCCCATAATAAGAGCAATAAAGTTTGTTTTTTTCATAATTTTTCCTCCCGAAATAAATAATTTTTTGTTCAGTGATTTCTCATCTGATGACCGCATTTTACAATCGATTTGTTTTTGAAATGATTAAAAAATGTTAGAGAATTGTTAAA
>JBJEPL010000191.1:0-9379 GCA_051881215.1 Eubacterium sp.
AGGTTTATTCTATTTTATACTGGCGTGGTTCAGACCACTTTATCGACAGTCTAAAAAGGCTCCGTGAAGGAGCCTTTTATATCTATTTCAATGTATAATACATTTCTCTTATATCATTTTCGGTCAGGGTAATCGGATTTCTTGTCATAAGCATTGACATGCTCTTTTTCGTCAGCTCTTCAATCTGCTCGGGTGAAGTACAGCCGATTTGCGAAAGCCTGCTTCTCATTTTCATTCTCTTTTTCATTGCGCTTATTTCGTCCGCCATGGTGTATGCGCTGTCAAATCCGCAGTCTCTTGCAAGGGCGGCAATTCTTCCGTCGGAGTCTGCATTATCCGCATTGAATTTTAAAAAGTAATCAAGCGTAAAGGCGCACGCCTCTCCGTGAGGCACGCCGTAAATATTCGTGAGCGGAAATGAGCAGGCATGTGAGCCGGTGGTTCTCGGATGGCTGAACGCAACGCCTGCAACAATAGACGCCTCCGCCATTTTTTCACGGGCAAGCAGGTCGTCGGGATTGTTATATGCCCTTTCAAGCCATTCAAAAACGAGCCTTGCGCTGTAAATCGAGCAAGCCGAGCATACAGGCTGATGAATGGTAGCCCAGTAGCTTTCAACCGCGTGCGCCAAAACATCAAGCCCCGTTGACGCAGTAATTTGAGGCGGTACGGTTAAGGTTAATTCAGGGTCAACCACCGCAATTTTAGGATACATTGCAGGGTCGTTCATCGGGTTTTTAAGATTTTTTTCAACATCGGTCAAAACCGAAATATTCGTTACCTCGGAGGCTGTTCCCGAGGTGGTCGTAACGGCAATCATCGGTATTGCCTCGTCAGCGCTGACAGCCTTGCCGCCGCTGTGGTATGAGCTGATTTTATCATTGCCCAGTGCAATTGCGCACGCCGCCTTACAGCAGTCCATAGGAGAGCCTCCGCCAAGAGCAACGGCAAAATCCGCCTTTATATTCCTCATAATTTCAACGCAGGCGTCAACATTGTCCGTTGTCGGATTTGGTCTTACACCGCTGAAAACCTCTTTGATAAGGCCCTCTGAAAGCTCAACAAATTCCTCGGCAACGCCGTTTTTTGTAAAGCTTTTTCCGCAGACAAGCACTCCTCTTGTTCCGCCTATCTGCTCAATATATTCCTTCAAATTTTTTCTTTTACCTGTTCCGAAAACAAGCTTTACCGGCAAATTAAATTCCCATTCCATATGCTTACATCTCCTTTAAAAATATATTACCATTTTTTACTCCTGTTTTCAACAAAAAGCCCGAAAGCCGCGTGGTTGAGCCAATGCAACCGGCGGTTGCATTTTAAAATGCAAACCAAAATATGTAGCGCAACCGGGATTGAATGTGTAAAATGTGACTTGCAGACGGCGAAAAGCGCCGATGCTCAAAGCAAATTTTCAATACATAAATTAAGGAGATAAAATTATGACAGAAATCAGAAACGAGCATTTCGGAATAGCAAGAAAGATAGTATCAAATATGACAGCGGAAAGCTGGGAAACAATACCGCACGCAGTTGTATCCTACGAGCCTGAGGTTACGGAATTTTTAAATGTAATCAAGGAGCTTAACAGGGACAGAGCAAAGGAGGAAAGGCTCACCATCAACACCGTTATGCTGCGAGCAATCGTTGAGGGCTTAAAGGCGTGCCCCGTTCTCAATTCTCATATAAGCTTTAACAGAAGGCTCGTCAGAGGCGAGGTTAAAACCTTTGAAGAAATAAACATTTCAATGCCGATGATTTTAAAAACAGGCGAAATGATGACGATTAATATGCACGATATGCACAATAAATCAATAACGCAGATGAGAGATGCAATTGCCGACAGCGCACGCAGAGCAAACAACTCCGATTTAAACGAGGTTATGTTTGAGGTATCAATGGACAACACCATTCAGGGTCTCAAAAAGGGCAAAATCGCCCAAACCGTAAACCGCCTTATAGGCTCGAAAACAGGAAAGCACAAGGTTAAAACTCTCAAGGGAAAAGCAAAAAAGGAATACTATTCAATCCCCGAAGCAGACCGCCTTACAAAGCACGATATAGAGCAGGGAACGATTACAATTTCAAATCTCGGCTCAATTTGCAGAAACTGGAACGGAATATGCACAATTCTTGAAATCATACCTCCGCAGGTGTGTGCAATTGCCATCGGAGCAACACAGCTTGTTCCGATAGCCGAAGAGGACGGAACAGTACGCACCGGCTATAAGCTTCCGCTGACAATCGCCTTTGACCACCGCGCACTTGATATGGGCGATGTTGCTCCGTTTATGAACAGGCTCAATGAGATTTTCGCCGACCCTCAAATTATTAAAGAGTGGGTATAAAAATTTCTCCGCTTCAAAATAATTTATCGTTATTGCATAAATTTCTCTTCTGTGTTACTATCAAATTATAAAATTGCTTTAGGAAGGGATAAAATTATGGATTTCAGATTGAATTTCAAATACAGGGCAGACGGCGCAATAAAGGAAAGCACAAGCCTTGAAAACGACGATTTTACAGTTAAATTCAATGATAACGGCACGCTTGTCACTATGACCGTTGCGCCTAAAAAATGCGTTGAATTTTTGAAGCTTGAAGCGGTGACGGATATAGATATTTCATACGATGAAAAAATATTTACAAACGGCTTTCAAAGCTGGACCGTTTCACGCGAATACGCCCCGACAGGCGCTATGGACGAATTCAAGCCGAAAGTTTTGGGACATAAAAAGGGCACACTTAATCCATTGGGCCTATTCGGAGCAGGTGATTTAACCTTCCACGATTATCCCGAAAAAAGCGGAATTTTTTACGGATATTCCTATGCCTATGTAAGAAAGGGAAATAATCTGCGCCTGTTCGGCTCGCTTTCCGAAAGAGCAGGCTATACCATACTCACCTTTGATGTAAACAGCGGTACTCTGGCAATTGAAAAGGAGCTTGAGGGAGTTGTTTTTGACCGTGAAAAAGAGGTGCTCTCCCTTTGCACATTAGATGGCGGATATGACGAATGCTTTGATAAATATTTTGAAATGATGAATATTCCAAAGCCGCGCGTTGAGCGCAAATGCGGTTATACAACCTGGTATAACTATTACACGGGAATTACGGAGGAAATCGTACGCCGTGATTTAAAATCAATCTCCACTCTTGATACAAAAATAGATATTTTTCAGATTGACGACGGATATCAGAGAACAGTCGGCGACTGGCTTATAACAGACGGCAAAAAATTCCCGAGCGGTATGAAGGCGGTTGCGGATTTAATTCACGAAAACGGTATGCTTGCAGGGTTGTGGCTTGCGCCGTTTGCCGTTACGCCGAAATCCTATATTTATGAAGAGCATAAAGACTGGCTTGTCCGCGATAAAAAGGGCAGAACCCGCTTTGCCTCGCAAAACTGGGGTGGCTTTTATGCGCTTGATATCTACAACACGGGCGTGAGGGATTATATCCGAAAGGTGTTTGACACCGTGCTTAACGACTGGGGCTATGATATGGTTAAGCTCGATTTTCTCTATGCCTGCTCGATTATCCCCATTCACGGAAAAAGCCGCGGCGAAATAATGTGCGACGCAATGGACTTTCTGCGTGAATGCTGCGGCGATAAAATCATTCTCGGCTGCGGTGTTCCGCTGGCTCCTGCATTCGGCAAGGTTGATTTCTGCCGTATCGGCGCCGATGTAGGTCTGCAGTGGGAGGACAAATCATTTTCGCGCGAGGATGTTTCAACCCAGCATACCCTGATGAACACAATTTTCCGCAGGCATCTTGATTCAAGAGCCTTTTTAAACGACCCCGATGTTTTTCTTTTGAGAGATAACAACATAAATATGCCTTTTTCAAAAAGGCGTTTAATTGCCGAGGTCAACAGCCTTTGCGGTAATCTGCTTTTTGTTTCCGACGATGTTTCAACATATACAAAGCAGCAAAAGGATATCTTCATCAAAACCGTTACCTCACCTAAGGCAGAAATTGCTTTAGCGGAATTTACGCAGGGCAAAAGCATCAGCATTGACTATATTCTCAACGGTGAAAACGGCAACCTTTCCTTTAACCTCGAAACAGGAGAAAGGCTCGTTTAACCGGCAGGAGTAAATATTAATTTTAAGGAGCGATGATATCATCGCTCCTTTTGCTTTAATACAGTTTCTTGACTTTTAGCATATAGATGTTTATAATTTAATTAAGTATATAATTGAAGGTATTATGCCTTTTTGTAAGGAGCAGGCTTATGAGAATACTTCATATGATACCCGATATCGGCATATCAAACGGGGTAATGAGCGTTATTTTAAATTACTTTAAAGCTATGCCCGAGGACATAAAATTCGATGTTGTTTATTTTCAGGAGATGCCTGCGACGCGCCAAAAGGATATCGAAGCGCTTTTGGGAAGAGTTTTTAAAATAAGCCCTCCGTCTTTAGGCAGTATAAAGTCAAGAGAAATAAAGCGCTTTTTTGACGAGCACGAGGGCGAATGGTCGGCGCTTCATATCCACGCTCCGCATTTTGCGGTATTCATTGCGCCCGAGGCAAGGCGGCACGGGATTGACAAAATTGCCGTTCACTGCCATTCAACCTGGTATTCGCTCAAGGATAATAACAAAAAAAGAAACAAGCTTCTGCAAAAGGCAGGCAGGCCGTTTTGCGATGTGCAGCTTGCCTGCGGTACACAGGCAGGCAGATTTTGGTATAAAAACGATAAAAGCTTTACCGTTTTGCCTAACGCCGTTGACTGCGACGCGTTTCGCTTCAATGCGAGCATAAGAGAAAAAAAGCGTGATGAGATGGGGCTTTCGGACTGCTTTGCTGTAGGCCATCTCGGCAGAGTTTCCCCTCCGCAGAAAAATCATCCGTTTTTAATCGAGATATTCGCTCAAATAAAAAAAGAGCGCGAAAATGCCGTTTTGCTTCTTGCAGGCGCAGAGGAAACGCCCGAGCTTGCAGAGCTTTCAAAAAGGCTCGGCGTTTACGACAGCGTGCGCTTTTTAGGCTCAAGAACAGATATTAAGGAGCTTTTGCAGGCCTTCGATGTTTTCATTTTTCCGTCATTTTGGGAGGGCCTGCCCGTTTCGGTTGTTGAGGCGCAGGCGGCGGGACTGCCTGTTTTAATGTCCGACTCAATAACGGACGAGGTATGCGTTACAGATAATATTCACGCCCTTTCGCTTGACACAAGCGCAGAGCAATGGGCAAAAAGGCGCTTGAGATAAGCTCAAAAAAGCGCCAAGACACCTTTGATATAATGAGAGAAAACGGCTGGGATATCCGCACGCAGGCGGACAGGCTTGCCGGATATTATAAAACAGGAGAAATCAAATGAGTGATAATATAACCCGTGTTCTTCTTGTTTTCGGAAAACTCAACCGAGGCGGAGCGGAAACGCTGGCAATGAACCTTTACCGCAATATTGACAGAAGAGTGCTTCAGTTTGACTTTATAATTCACACAACCGAAAAATGCGATTATACCGACGAGATCTTATCAATGGGCGGCAGGATTTTTTCCATGCCCAGATACAATGTTCTGAATCATTTTAAGTATAAAAAATGCTGGAACGACTTTTTAACAGAGCATCCTGAATACAAGGTTGTTCACGCTCATATGACAGGTCCTGCGTCGGTATTTTTGAGAATATGCAAAAGGCACGGCTGTTATACCGTTTCACACAGCCACACCGTAGCGCCCAAAAACGGCTTGAGGCAGGTTATTGTCAACAGCTACCGTTTTCCGTTGAGGCGCATAAGCGATTATATGTTTGCCTGCTCCGAGCAGGCAGGCGAGTGGATGTTCGGCAAAAATGTATCGAAGAAAAAGAACTATTCCGTGCTTAAAAACGGAATTGATATTGACAGCTTTGCGTATAATCCGCAGTGGCGCGATGAAATCAGAAACGAATTTAACCTCAACGGTAAATTTGTTATAACCGATGTTGCGCGCTTTCATATGCAAAAAAACCACGATTTTCTGCTTGATATTTTCTGCGAGATACATAAAAGAAACAGCAATTCGGCACTGCTTCTTGTCGGCGACGGCGAGAGAAGGCAGGAGCTTGAAGAAAGGGTTAAGGCGCTCCGCCTTGAAGACAGCGTAATTTTTGCCGGCGTAAGAGCAGATGTTAACAAAATTCTCTCTGCCTGCGATGTTTTTGTAATGCCGTCTGTTTTTGAGGGTCTGCCCGTTTCATTGATAGAAGCGCAGGCGTCGGGCATACATTCAATTGTCACCGATACTGTTTCAGATGAAATTAAAATTACCGATTTGGTAGAAAGCCTTTCGCTCAATGAACCGCCGGCAAGGTGGGCTGACGCTGTTTTGAAATATGCAGACGGCTATGAACGAAGGGACACATCAAAGGATATAGCCGACGCAGGCTATGATATAAAAGCAACTGCAAAAAAATTGCAGGAATTTTATCTTTCTGTTTCGGAGTAGGCTTATGGAAAATCGTATTTTACATTTCGGTTACTCGTCAAATTACGGTGGTGTTGAGGCGTATATAAGAAATCTCAACAACGCCCTTGATCTCCCCATAGACCTTGCCGTAACCTCCTCCGCCCCCATCCCCTACGAGGAGGAATTTATAAAAAAGGGCGGTAGAATTCACCGCATAACACCCCGAAGCAAAAATTATTTTAAACACTATCTTGATTTATTCAGGCTGTTTAAACGCAATAAGGATATAAGGCTTGTTCATGTTCATTTAAACTCCTGCAGCTCTCTGGCTCCACTCAAGGCGGCAAGGCTTTTCGGTAAAATCTGCGTCGCCCATTCCCACACCTCAAAGGAATGGAGCGGCAGAATTACTCATATTCTTCATTCAATAAACAAGCATTTTTTAAGATTTGTTACCGATTACAGATTTGCCTGCTCGTATGAGGCAGGGCGCTTTATGTTTAACAATCTTGCGTTTGAGGTTTACAACAACGGCATCGAAGCCGAAAAATATGTTTTTTCCCCTGCTTCAAGAGAAAAAATCCGAAATGAGTTTTGCTTAAATGACGAATTTGTTATAGGGCATATCGGCCTTTTCAGCTACATAAAAAATCAGAGCTTTCTTGTTGATGTGTTTAACGAGGTAAACAAAAGGCTGCCGAATTCTGTTTTAATGCTCGTCGGCGACGGAGCCGACAGAGCCTCCGTTGAGCAAAAGGTTAAAGACCTCGCCCTTGAGAAAAAAGTAATTTTCACGGGAAAGCGCGCAGATATAAACGAGCTTCTTTGTGCTATGGATGTATTTGTTCTTCCGTCTGTTTTTGAGGGAATTCCGCTCACTCTTATCGAAGCGCAGGCGTCGGGAATTCACTGCATTGCTTCGGACTCTGTATCAAAGAAAGCAAAAATCACCGACCTTTTTGAGAGCGTTTCTCTTGAAGAGCCGGCTGAAAAATGGGCAGATGCCGTTTTAAAATACGCAGACGGCTATGAGAGAAAAAATACATTACAGGCAGTCATCGACGCAGGCTATGATGTAAAGGCTACCGCAAAAAGACTTTTAAAATTTTATTCGGAGCATATCAATGGATAATAAAAAAACAAGGGTTTTAATCGTTACCTCGCCGATAAATATAGGCGGATACGATATTGTTGCAACTAATTTACAAAAAAATCTTGACCCAAATAAATTTGAATGCACCTACTGCGTAAGAGGCGATGAAATCGGCGTTTTAGAGCCGGAGGTAATAAAAAACGGCGCAAGGGTAATTCATCAGCCCGACAGCGAAAAAAATTATTTCAAAAGCTATTTTTATTATAAACGGCTGTTTAAAGAAAATGATTTTGATGTTGTTCATTCCCACCTAATGTTTTACAGCGGAATAGTTATGCGCGCCGCTTACAAATGCGGCATACCTAAAAGAATTCCTCATTCACATATGACCGACCCTTGTATGGAGCACCGTTCCCTGCCGAAAAGGATTGCGGCGAAGCTTTACAGCATTGTTATGAAAAGGTGGATGATTAAATACTCCACCGACCTTATTGCCTGCGGACCCGAGGCAGGCGAATATCTTTACGGAAAAAAGGCTTTTAGAAAAAAGGGTATTTTGCTTAATAACGGAACATATCCCGAAAGCTTTGCTTTTGACGCGCAGGTGCGCTGCGAGGTGCGAAAGGAGCTTGGCATAGAGGGCAAAATCGTAATAGGTCATGTCAGCAGGCTCAATTATGTTAAAAATCATAAATTTCTGCTTGATGTGTTTTATGAATTTCAAAAGGAGCATCCCGACAGCGTTTTGCTTATAGTAGGCGACGGCGAGGAGCGCGAAAATATAGAAAATAAGGCAAAAAGGCTCGGCATTTCTTCAAAAATTATTATCACGGGTATACGCCGTGATGTTCCAAGGCTTTTGACCGCTATGGATGTTTTTGTTTTTCCTTCTCTTCACGAGGGTCTGCCTATGACGCTTGTTGAGGCGCAGGCGTCAAAGCTCCCCTGCCTTATTGCCGATACCGTTTCAAAATCGGCAAAATTAATCGACGAAGCCGAGTATCTGCCTCTTGAGGCAAGCCCAAGGGAATGGGCGCAAAGGGCATATGCCCTCTCCCTTTACGATAGAGAAAAAACAGATTTAACCCGGCTCATGGAAAGCTATGATATAAAATCGGTAGCAAAAAAGCTTGAAAAAATATATTTATCTTAAATTTATGAAAAGAGGTGTATGCAGTGGCGTTAACTTGGCCGTTTTCAGCAATAGGAACATTTGTAGTTATAGTTGCGGCATACTCTCTTTTGTATTTTCTTTTTAAAAGAAAAAATGTTGCAATACCGTTTGCTTTTGCAGTTATAGCGTTGTCCGTGCTTGCCTATTATGTAATGCCGAATGAAACCGACGACCTTGCAAGATATTTTGACACGCTTGAATATATGAAAACAGGAGGCAGAGAGCTTCTTCAGCATATGAAGGATATGGGCTGGAATGACTGGGACGATTTTCCCGTCTATGCCGAGTATTTCTATTTCATCAGCCGCCTTCCCTCTGTCCATTTTCTTCCTGCGGTAACGATATTTATTGTTTATTCGCTGATGTTTCTTATCCTTTACAAAGCGGCAAATCGGTTTGAGGTCAACAAGCTTTATCTTTATATCGCGTCAATGTTTCTTTTGTCAACCTACTGGTATTACGATACCTTAAGCGGAATAAGAAACGGCCTTGTTTATGCCATTATAATAGCCTGTGTTTACTATCATATAGTAGAAAAAAAGAATATAGTTTTATGCTGTGTCGGATATATTCTTGCCTGCCTTTTCCATTCGGCGGGAATTATCCCCGTGGCTATTGTTGCTGTTGTAATTTTAACAAAAAATGTCAAGGGTAAATATGTAAGCCCGATTATGTTTTTCGGAATTGTTTTCGGCTCGGCGGTATTGAAGA
>JBJEPL010000192.1:0-9362 GCA_051881215.1 Eubacterium sp.
CGGTGTCGTCGCCGGTTGTCTGCTGTGTCGTTTCAGCGACTGTTGTGGTTTGAGCGGTTGTTGCTTCGGTTGCTTCGGTTGAAGGGTTTGTTGTTGCTTTGGTTGTGGTCTGTGTGGTTTCAACAGGGCTGAATACTGCCGAAAAGCTTGCGTCTGCGCTTGCTTTAAAGGAGTATTTTGTCGAGCTGCTTACCATTTCGCCGTTTGAATACCAGCCGTCAAATACATAGCCGTCGTCGGCACGGGCGATAAGAGTAACCTTTGCGCCGTCCTTATATTCGCCGTCGCCCTCTGCTTCTCCACCGCCGCTGCTGCTTGTGTTAATATACCAAGTTTTAGCCGTGGTGGTTTTTTCTGTTGTTTTTTCGGTAGTCTTTTCAGTTGTTTTCTCCGTGGCTTTTTCCGTTGTGGTTTTTGACGGAGTGTATGAGTTATCATCTGAATCGTTGAAATCTTCAGCCTTCGTTAACTCGGAAACGCTTGTTTCATTATCGTCGTTGCTGTTCTTATTATGAGCAATTACGGCAACAGATGATATTATTGCAATCAATAAAATAACAAGAACCGCAATAATAATTATACTCTTTTTTTGAGCGTCATCGTGGTCGTTTTTAACGGGCTTTTGATTATCAGGCATCGGCTTACCTTGAGGAGCAGGGGTATTGCCCTGCAAAGGCTCGTTAGGAGCTTCAACATAATCAAAGGTTCGGGTTTTGTTATTATCGTCTGACGGAATATTTATATCATCTTCATCATAAAGCGGAGAGCCGCAGGTTTCGCATATGTATCTGTTATCGTCGTTATCGGTTCCGCAATTTTTACATCTCATTTTTTTTCCTCCTTTTTTGTGGATTATACCACATAATAACCGAAATCTCAATGTAATTATGTAATATTACAAAATAAAATAGCCTAATTTTGAATTTTCTATTGACTTTTTCTGAATTTTAAGATAAATTTTATATGTAGCGTTTTACTTTATGTTTATTCGTTTAATTTTGAAAGGGGAACCCTGAATATGAACAAATATGTTAAAAGAGGCTTTTGCCTTATTCTTGCAACGGGTCTTATCGCAAGCTCTTTTGCAGGATGCAAAAAAATTAACTATGTAACAAGCGGAGCCATTCAGGCTATTCACGAAATCAAGGACGGCACTTGGGAGAATGCAGGTGCTGAAGGCGATGCTGTTGATGCCGATGCAGATCCTATTGTTATCGATACCTTAACTCCGGATACATACGGCGGTATTGAGTTCAAGACTATCGACGATGTTGCAAACTATTATGTTGAGGCTTATAACTATTCAAAGACCTTAACCGCGCAGTATAAGGACGCAGACGGAAATACACAGACCTTCTATAAGCTCCTTGGTGAAGAGGACCTCAAGGTTGAAAACATTATTATCGACGGCTCTTCAAATGCTATGATTAATAACCTTGTACCTACTATCGTAGGCGGTATCTATAACCCCGGACTTAACGGACTTGTACCAAGTACAAACAGAAATCCTGACCTTGATACAGATGAGTGGGACGGCAACGGCGAATCGCTTACAACAAGCCGCCTTGTTCCTGAAGACTTATTAGCCGCTAATGTTAAAGATAACGGCGACGGTACTATCACCATTCAGCTTCAGCCTAAAGCCGTTAATATGAGTATGCCGGGTAAGGATGCTCAGGGCCATGTATTCCAGTCACTCGGTGCAATTGATGCTACTGTTGACAGCATTGAGCAGTTGAGCTGGTCAGAGGGTACAACTGCTGATAACTGTAAGGTTAACTACAAGGGCGGCGTTGCTACCGTTACAATTAATACAAAGACAAAGGAAATCACAAGCGCTGAATATGTTATGAATGCTTATGTTTCCGTTACACACGCTAACATTCTTGTAATCAAGAATAAGAGCGCAAGCCTTGATGTTGTAATGAAGTGGACATATCCTGCATCAGCTGATTATCTTCAGAGAAGCAAGGGCATTTCTCTTATCGGCTGATTGAATTAAGCAATAATAATTTATAAGTCCGGTTTTAAATTACCGGACTTATTTTTTATTTAGCAAAATTTTGATTGTTGATAATATTTGTGTTATATAGTATAATGGTTATACTAAACAGATTGGAGAGAATATATGGAGAATAAATTTCCTAATATGGATTATGATGCCGATGAGGTTATCAATGAATTCAAAGAAAAAATCAAATGGCCGAAGAACGACGAGGTTCAGGCTGTTATAAAGCCGTCTAAAATGCCGTTGAGAATTCTTATAGCATTTCTTATGACGGTTGTTATCGGTGCGGCGGCATATTATATGATGCTTCCTGCATTTAATATACACGATTCACAGATGTATATTTTCATCATACTTCTTGTTGTTGTTTTTATGGTTTCATTCGGCTTGGTATGCCGCGCAAACAAGAAAATCGAGCGCAAGGAATATGTTAAAAAGAAATCGCTTGTTCCGCTGATTATAATTGCTGTTATATTTGTATTTATGGCAGTAGGTTATATTACAGGCATTACCCTTTTCAGAGCAGAATCCTACAGTCAGCTTATGACCGTTACCGACGGCAATTTTGATACCGATTTTGAGGAAATCAGCTATGACAAGGTTCCGAGAGTTGACGCTTCCCGAGCATATACGCTTGCAGACCAGCAGTTAGGCTCGCTCTCCGAATACAAGAGCCAGTATGTTGTTTCGTCAACCTCAACGCAGATTAACTATAATAACGCTCCGGTGAGAGTGGCATATCTTGAATATGCAGATGTTTTCAAATGGTTTAACAATACCAAAAACGGACTTCCGGCTTATATGATGATTGATGTTGTAAGCCAGAAGGTAACTGCAGTAAACTGCATTGATAAATTCGGAGAGGGTATTAAGTATTCCCCGACAGAGCTGTTTAATGAAAAGCTTATCCGTCATATCCGTTTCCAATATCCTACCTATCTTCTTGATACTCCTAATTTTGAGGTTAAGGATGACGGCTCACCGTTTTGGATTACTCCTGTTCTTGATAAAACAATAGGACTTTTCGGCGGAACGGATGTAAAGGGCGCAATCATTACAAACGCTTTAAACGGAGAGAGTCAGTATTATGATATTGAGCAGATAAGAAGTGATAAAAGCCTTAATTGGATAGATGTTGTTTACAGCGAATCTCTTCTTATTGAGCAGTATAACTATTACGGAAAGCTTCAAAACGGCTTTTGGAATTCAATTATTTTCCAAAACGATGTAAACCTTGCTTCAACCGGAAGCGGTAATATTGCAATGGACGACGATGTATGGGTATATACAGGCGTTACATCTTCAGAGTCCGACTCTTCAAACTTCGGATTTATCCTTTGCAATCAGCGTACAAAGGAGTCGAGGTATTATAAAAACGGCGGTGCAATGGAAAGCGCTGCGCAGGAATCAGCAGAGGACGCTGTTCAAAACTACGGATACCGCGCAACCTTCCCGATTCTTCTCGGAATTGAAGGTCAGCCGACATACTTTATGTCCCTGTACGGTGACAGTAATACGGTTAAGGGCTATGCCTTTGTAAGCCTTGAGGATAAAACAATTGTTGGTACAGGACTTCTCGATACGGCAAAGAGCGACGCTAAAGCGCTTAATAATGCAGTTGCAAATTATATTGACGCCTTAAAGGATAAGGGCGCACTTGAAGACGATGTAAATACAGAGGATATCCTTGTTGATGAAAAGGATATCAAGAGTGAAGAGAATGAAAAGCCTGAAACGGCAAAGACCGTAACAGGAGAGGTTACCGATATCAAAAACTCTGTTAACGACGGCAATACGGTTTACTATTTGCAGATTGACGGAAAATATTATTATATCAAGGTAACCGATTGTATGGAGGTTCTTCTTATCAGTAAGGGCGATACCGTTACTGTGGAATTTGATTCAACAACGGGAGATTTCATTCCTGCATTGTCCGTAACAGTTAAATAAGAATATAAAATTAAAGCAGACAGATTTACCTGTCTGCTTTTTTGTTAATAAGAATTATTTGGAATTGTTAACCTTTTTATCATGTATTTTTCTTGCAATATAAACTGCCGGAGTATCAAGCAGGCTCGTTACAATATAAATTACATAGCTTGAAAGGAAAATTGAAATAATTGTTTTTTTATCATAGGTGCCCCAAAAAGCGAACAGCGTAAACAGCAGAGTGTTTATAAACTGGCTTATAAGGGTTGAGCCGTTATTTCTTAACCATAAAAATTTTCTTTTACTGCCCGATTTTCTTTCGGTGAATTCCCACCATTTATGATAAAGCCATACATCAAATATCTGGCTTATTGCATAAACAATAAGAGAGGAAATAATCATTCTCGGCGTGGTTGAGAAAATTGCTTTGACCGACTGAAAAACAGTATCGTTTTCCGACGGAATATACAACAGCCAGCTTTGCGATAGCAAAAGGAAGAACAGCGACGAGAATATGCCTATCATAACTGCCTTGTTTGCCGATTTTTTTCCCTCGCATTCCGAAAGAATGTCTGTTATTAAAAAGGTTACGGCAAAAAGAACATTGCCGAGCGTCTGCTCCATGCCGAAGGCATTTATGAGTATTATTACCTCAATATTTGCAAGAATTGTTGCTATGCAGGATAAGCAGTAAAGTCCTGCTTTGCCGAAAAATTTATAAGCTAAAAGCGCGGCGCCGAATATAAATACAACGGAGCCTGCAAGTAAAAGTTCATTAATCATATCAGTCACCCACCCCGAAATCAGTATTGTTAATTAAAATATCAATTCGTTCATTGTCTTTATATAACGGATAAAGCTCTTTTATAAAAATGTCCGTAACATTTTTATCGGGGCGTATGCCTGTTGAATTGGGGCACATTATGTTGATACAAATGCGTTCAAAGTATTTCAGCCCAAGCTCAATATCGTTTTTCATAGATAAAGCGGTCTGACCTGTAATTCCGAAAAGGAAGTTAGCCTCGTCAAAATTTCGGCTTATTATTTCAGGTGAAGCTTCTTTGATTCCCTTTTTTAAAGTATTCTCCCTGAAATCACGGTCAAAGGTTTCAAGCCCGAGCTTCAGCTTTAAAATGAACGGTTCAAAATCCTTTCTCAATTGAGGGATTTTATCATTATATAAATAATGTGACTCAAAATGGATTATTTTAATGCCCTTTTGACGGCATATCTTTTTTATTAAATCAACAGTTTTTTCATCAAGCTCAAAAACCGAACCGCTGTTTATGACCTCCAATTCCCCGAATTCGCCTGTAACATTGCCGAGAACGGCTTTGTTGAGCAGATAATTTTCTTCGTCGTTATCGCATCGGTCGTTGTGGTAATCGCAGAAGGTGCATTTTTTATAAATGCATCCTCTTGAGCGAAGAAGGACTATTTCGCGTTTTCGTTTTTCTTTAATAATACTGTATCTTTCCATAAGCAATAAAAAAAGCGCCCTTAAGGACGCAATCGGGCGCAGCAAGGCTGATGCCCTTTTCTCCTTAGTTTTGATTCGGCAAAAGCCTATCGGCATTACCGCGGCAGGATGGTTACGAACTGCCTTGCGTATATTATAGCATTTAATTAGTAATTGTCAAACATTAATAAATATGTTATATTAACATGTAGAAAGAGGGGATTTTTTTGAAACGGATTTTTTCTGTGCTCTTATCAATAGTTATGATTGTCTGCTCCTGCGGTGCTGCACCGCTTGCATACGCAAAGCAGGCAGAAAAAACGAGCGTTACTCCGGTTGTTGTTATTCCGGGAGTCGGCTCGTCTGCATTATATCTTAATCCTAATACGGCGCAACAGTCAAGCGCATTAACTGTTGACGGCAGCTTTGTTTCAAAGGTGCAGAAAACTCATATTGTTAAAGATACGCTTAAGGTTTTGGCAGGCGGAAAGGTTGACGCCGATATATGGATTAATAAGCTTACTGATTTGATTGAGCCTTTTACGGCTTTGAATTTTGATGAAAACGGCAACAGCGTCAACAATATAGGAATTGACTGCTATTGGACAGATTCTCTTTATAACCATCTTGATTATCTTGAAACGCGCAAAACAGCGGAGCCTGCTGTGTGTAAGGCAATATGCGACAAAATCGGCGCTGAAAATGTTTGGCTGTTCAATTATGATTTTCGTCAGGATGTTATAAAAGACGCCGAACAGCTGTCGGAGTTTATTGACGGCGTTAAAGAGCAGAGCGGTAAGGATAAGGTTACGCTTGTCGGCTGTTCACTCGGAACCTCCGTGCTTTCCGTTTATATTGACAGATATAAGGACAGAGATGATATTGAAAGAGCAATTTTCCTTGACGGTGCAATGCAGGGAGTTAGCATTGCAAAGCTGTTTAAAAAGGATTTGGTGCTTGATACCGATATCGTTATGACTTATATGAGCCTGATGTCAAAAAACTATCCGAGCGACGCAATTAATTTCGGTGCTATTGAAAAGGTGTTCAATGTTTTTGACTCAACCGTTGAAAATCTTGTAACCTTCCTCGCCGATGTTACAGACGGTCAAAGAATAGATAAGTTTTATATGCAGGTGGTTTTGCCGATAGTGGGCAATATCCCGTCGCTGTGGGAGTGTATCCCGTATGACGATTTTGACGAGTGCGTGACGCAGATGATAATGCTCGGCTGGCTTAATCCTTTTTCAGACCTTTTTGCAATCATTAATGAATATCACGCAATACAAGGCAGGCTTGAAAGCAATATCAAGGAGCTTAAAGACAAGGGCGTTGAGGTCGCAATAGTATGCGGCTACGGACTCCCTACAATTCCTATAACAAGCGCTAATACAAATCAGTCCGATATGCTTATAGATACCTGCTATGCTTCATTCGGAGCTACTGTTGCAAAAAACGGCGAAACGCTTGAAACGGCAACCTCTGCAGATTCGCTTATTGACAGCTCAACCTGTAAGTTTGAAGAGAACACTTGGTTTTTAAAGGGCGTTCAGCATATGGAGTTTGTTTACGGAACCGATGTTAATGAATTTGTCGGCTACATATGCACAACCGATGAACCGCTTAATATTGAGGCGGTTGAAAAGGAGTCGGGATATTCGCAGTTTATGAGCCTTGACAGCGGCGGAAAAACCATGTCAAATATAACCGCACGGTAAGATAACAAATATAAATAAAGCAGGCAGAGGGTAAATCCCTTCTGCCTGCTTTTTCGTTGCCTTTGTAAAACAATTAAACCGTATTATTCAATCCATATAGGATTTGTAAATGCCCAAATGAAATCGGGAACCTGACCGTCGCCGTTTAAAAACCTGCTTTCAACGGCAGTATATATTTTTTTCATAACAGGGGAGAAGCGGTATGTTATCTCTGTTCTTACAAAGCCCTTTTCCTCAATATCAACCGTTGCCATAAATGTTTGAGCCGATTTTGTTGCCGTGTAATCAAAAATAATCTTTTCGTTGTTGTAAACAAGAATTCTGTGACCCTTTTTAAGATTTGTAATTTTTAGTTCAAGCTTTTGGTTATCGCTTAATTTTACGGTGTCGCCGACCTGTGCGTCTGCGCAGGTCATATAAATCATTGTGGATTTAGGGTCGTTTGTTACAACGCTTCTGCCCTCGCACATAGCCTTGAGAATATCCTTTTCGCTTTTGCTCTCGGCAAGAACATATGTAGTGGGCATTGCAAGAAGCGGTACCTTGAAACGGTCTCTGTGATAATCGGAACCGCCTACAGCGCCGATATGCTTGCCTTTTAAAAGCTGTTTAACCCACCAGTCACGGTTTTTCATATTATCGCTGTGCTGAATAGTGTTCCACACCTCAACGCAGTCAAAAGGATAGTCCTCAAGATTAAGATGAAATGTGCACATACTGCAAAACGGATGATTAACCGATATTACGGCGCCTGCATCTTTACACATATTTATGATGCTTTTGTAGTCCTCTGCATTATTAAGCTCATAAGGAGGCTCAAGCGGTACCTTTTTTCCCCAGATGTTCACATGACCCGGGTCGCCTGTTATCTCCTGCCCCTGAATTACAAGCATATCCTTGTCAAAATAAGTTTTTTCAACAGAGTTAAAATTGTGATCCGTGATAATCATAAAATCAAGACCCTTTTTCTTGCACGCTTCAACAAGCTGACCTTTCGTAAGAGAGCCGTCGCTGTTAATTGTGTGTAAGTGTGTGTCGCCCTTTAACCATATTCTTTCCATATTTTCACCTCATAATAGCAGTTGCAATGCTTTTCGGCGCAACTGTAATTTTTTTATTTGATGTGCTTTGCTCCTTGAGCTGATAATCCTGATTTGACGCTATAACGCGTGCAGTATCAAATTTCATATCAGGCTCAATAACCCTTTTCATATTGCTGTTGTTCACTGCGATGAGTATTCTGCTTTTGTCGGGAGCCTTGAAAGCAAAAACAGAAAGTCCCCTCGAAGTGTTATAACCTATATCAAGGCTTATACTGCCCTTCGGTATGTATTTTGAATAATGGGCCACAGCGTAATATCTCATTGCCTTGTAATAATCCGAAAAATCGTCTTTTGCAACAAGCAGTCCGTCGCTGTAGCATTTTCCGTTTCTAACAGCATTGTCCCACTGATTGGCGCATACCCAAGCGCTCCAGCTGTCAACGCCCGTATAAATTAAATCCTCACCGATTATTCTTGCCATAATGAGCGCCGACTCAATAGAGTGAGTATCGTTTTTACACGGAAGCTCACACCACTCGCTCATATCAAACCGTTGAGCTTTAATATTTTTCCGTGCCCATTTGCCGAAATCGGCTTTTGCCTTAACATCATCATCGGAGCCATAGGAATGATAGGCAAAGGCATCAAGATATTTCATTATCAGCTCATTTTCAGAGAGAAGATTATAGTAATCCTTGGTTAAGTCGGATATATTTCCGCTTTCGGGACCGTAAAGGAGAAGCGGAGATTTTCTCCTTTCAAGCTCCTTTGCAAAAGATAAAAAGCAGTCCCTTACTTCCTCCGGCTCATAATGACAGCCCTCCTGCCATACATAATTGCCTCCCCATTTCCATTGAGGCTCGTTGATGGGGGATATGTATTTTACAGGATAACCCTCGCTGATAAAATGCTCTGCAATATCAATGAAATATTTTGCAAAGGCGTCGTATTTATCCTTTGCAAGATTTGAAAAATGCTCGGTAAAGCCTCCGCTCGTCTGCCCGCTTACCGTTTGGGTGTAGTGAGGGGAGTTGGCAAAGAAAATAAGAGTGTCAACATTACCTGTTTCCAATGCTTTTTTCATTACCCTTACGGCGTTTTTGTCCTTATCCCAATTAAAAGAGCCGTCCTTCTCCATAAAAGACTCAACAAGACGCCAGGGGTTAGCCATACGGATATTGTCTTTTTCAAAACCTCCTCCGACA
>JBJEPL010000193.1:0-9296 GCA_051881215.1 Eubacterium sp.
AAAATAAGGTTTTGGTAGAAATTTCTGCAAGGCATGTTCATCTTTCTCAAGAGGACCTTGAAACACTCTTCGGTAAGGGATATGAGCTTACTGTTAAAAAGGAGCTTTCCCAGCCGGGTCAGTATGCCTGCAATGAGAGAGTAAGGGTTATCGGCGAAAAGAGCGAGTTCCCTGCGGTATCAATTTTAGGTCCTGTAAGAAAGGAAACACAGGTTGAGCTTTCACTTACCGACGCCCGTTCAATAGGCGTTACTGCTCCTGTAAGAGAGAGCGGTGACCTTGAAGGCTCGGGCTCCTGCAGGCTTGTAGGTCCTGCCGGCGAGGTTGAAATAAGCAAGGGCGTTATTGCCGCTAAAAGGCATATCCATGCAACAACAGCCGACGCAGAGAGGATGGGACTTACAAACGGCGAAATCGTAAGCGTTGAAATCCCTACCTCAAACGGAAGAAATCTTACCTTCGGTGATGTTGTTGTAAGAGTTTCGGATTCCTATGCGCTTGCAATGCATATTGATACAGATGAGGCAAACGCAGCAGGCATGGCTCCCAATACTATAGGAACAGTTATTAAATAAATATATTTACATATATATTGTATCTGCCAAAACGAACGGAATTTATTCTGTTCGTTTTTTGCTGTTCTTGTTTTTCACAAAAATGTTTCACACGATTTTGTAACCTTTTATTTCCTTTTAGGATTAGGAAAAAACGACAATTTTCCTGTGAAACAGACAAAGGTCCGAAAAACTACATCTACACGGTTTTGTGCTTTTTTGAAATAAAAAATACAATATATTGTGTTTTTTTATTAAATTTCTATTGACATATAATAATTAATTTGGTATTATGAATGCAGTCGAGCTGTTAAGCTTGTAACTTTTTTGTAATAATTTTGATAGGGGAAAATATTAATGAAAATCATTAAAAGAAACGGAGCAGAGGTAGATTTTGATATAAACAAAATCATAGTTGCCGTATCAAAGGCGAATGCCGCCTGTAAAAAAGAACAGTTATCTCAAAGCCAGATTAACGAAATTGCCGAATATGTTGAATTTAAAACCTCAAAGGCTAACCGCGCGCTCTCTGTTGAGGAGATACAGGATATTGTTGAAAATCAGATTATGGCGCAGGGTGCATTTGAAGTTGCAAGGCTTTATGTAAAATACCGTTATAATCGTTCGCTTGTCAGAAAGGCGAATACTACCGATAATCAGATTTTATCCCTTATCGAGTGCAATAATGAAGAGGTAAAGCAGGAGAATTCAAATAAAAATCCGACTGTCAACTCCGTTCAGAGAGATTATATGGCAGGCGAGGTTTCAAAGGATATTACAAAGAGAATTCTTTTACCGCAGGATATCGTTGACGCTCACGAGCAGGGAATTATCCATTTCCACGACGCCGATTATTTTGCACAGCATATGCACAACTGCGACCTTGTTAATCTTGAGGATATGCTTCAAAACGGAACGGTTATTTCCGATACAATGATTGAAAAGCCTCATTCCTTCTCAACAGCCTGCAATATCGCAACGCAGATTATTGCGCAGGTTGCATCAAGCCAGTACGGCGGTCAGTCAATTTCACTTGCTCATCTTGCTCCTTTTGTTCAGGTAAGCCGTGAAAAAATCCGCAAGCAGGTTATCCGCGAGCAGTCCGAATTCGGTGTTAACCTTTCAGAAAAGCAAATCAGCAAGATAACAGAGGATAGGCTTCGCGAGGAGGTGTCAAAGGGCGTTCAGACAATTCAGTATCAGGTTGTAACGCTTCTTACAACTAACGGACAGGCGCCTTTCGTAACCGTATTTATGTATCTCAATGAGGCAAAAAGCGAGCAGGAGAAAAAGGACCTTGCCCTTATTATCGAAGAAACCCTCAAGCAGAGAATTCAGGGCGTTAAAAACGAAAGCGGGGTATGGATTACTCCTGCGTTTCCGAAGCTTATATATGTTCTTGAAGAGGATAATATTACAGAGGATTCGCCTTATTGGTATCTTACAGAGTTGAGCGCAAGATGCACTGCCAAAAGAATGGTTCCCGATTATATCTCCGAAAAGAAGATGAAGGAGCTTAAAGAGGGCAATTGCTTCCCTGTAATGGGATGCCGTTCAAATCTTTCTCCTTGGAAGGATGAAAACGGTAATTATAAATTCTACGGCAGATTTAATCAGGGCGTTGTTACGCTTAATCTTGTTGATATTGCCTGCTCCTCGGGCGGTGATATGACAAAGTTCTGGAAGATATTTGACGAAAGGCTTGACCTTTGCTACCGTGCTCTTATGTGCCGCCATAACAGGCTTATGGGTACGCTTTCCGACGCTGCTCCTATTCTTTGGCAGCACGGCGCAATTGCAAGGCTCGGCAAGGGTGAAAAGATTGACCCGCTTCTTGTCGGCGGTTATTCAACCATCAGCCTCGGTTATGCAGGCCTTTATGAGTGCACAAAGTATATGACCGGTATGAGCCATACCGATGAAAACGGCGGAAAGCAGTTTGCTCTTGATGTAATGAGATATATGAACGACGCCTGTGCTAAATGGAAAAAGGAAACCACTATCGGCTTCGGTATCTACGGCACTCCGCTTGAATCCACAACATATAAATTTGCTAAATGCCTGCAAAAGCGTTTCGGTATTATTCCGGGCGTTACGGATAAAAACTATATAACAAACTCCTATCATGTTCATGTAACGGAGAAAATAGACGCTTTTTCAAAGCTTTCATTTGAGGCGCCTTTCCAGGAGCTTTCTACCGGCGGAGCAATTTCCTATGTTGAGGTTCCTAATATGCAAAACAATATTCCGGCAGTTCTTCAGGTAATGAAATATATTTACGAAAATATTATGTATGCCGAGCTTAATACAAAATCGGATTATTGCCAGTGCTGCGGCTATGACGGTGAAATTCAGATTGTTGAGAATGAGGACGGCAAGCTTATCTGGAGATGCCCTAAATGCGGTAATGAGGACCAGGATAAGATGAATGTTGCCCGCAGAACCTGCGGATATATAGGCACTCAATTCTGGAATCAGGGCAGAACTCAGGAAATCAAAGAAAGGGTATTACACTTATAAAAAACACCTCCGGACGCTTATTGCACCCGGAGGTTTGTGTATTTTAATTTGCTTATGAATTACGGTGAAATTAAAAAAAATGATATTGCAAACGGCGAGGGAGTAAGAACATCTCTTTTTGTTTCGGGTTGCAGGCATCACTGCAAAAGCTGCTTTAATCAGCAGACATGGGATTTCGGCTTCGGCGAGCCGTTTACGGAAAAAACCATGGAGGAAATTTTCGACGCCTGTAAATACGACTGGATTAACGGACTGTCACTTTTGGGAGGAGAGCCGTTTGAGCCGGAAAATCAAAAGGTTTTGCTTCCGTTTCTTATTATGTTTAAGGAAAGATTCCCCAACAAAGATATATGGTGCTACTCCGGCTTTACCCTTGAAGAAATTTTAGGCAAAAAGGAGTCCCGTGCGTTCACTCCGATAAGCGCCGAAATGCTCGGGCTTATAGATATTCTCGTTGACGGAAGATTTGAGGAGGATAAAAAGGATATATCCCTTGTATTCAGAGGCTCTTCAAATCAAAGAATAATTGATGTTAAAAAGACTTTAGAAGGCAATGAAATAGCTTTGCATATTGAATGAAATACCGCATTGGAGGTATCATCTTAAAACAGCAAAAGCAGACACGAAAAAGTGTCTGCTTTTTTTGCACAAATATTATAAGTGATAGATAATATCATCGCTCTTCCAGTTAAAGAAGAGAATTCCGATACCGAGAGTTGCAATTGAAACAACCGTTGCATATAAAAGTAATTTTCCGCTCATTATATAACCGTATAATACGCATTGCCTAAAAAGCTCAATCATTGAATAGAGCGGATTAATTTTGATTATGATTACAATCCAGTCGCTCGTTATTTTCTGAAGCGGATAAAGAATAGGAACCATATAGAAAAGAAGCTGGGTAAGAACATCCCATATATACTCAATATCTCTGAAATAAACATTGAGCACGGATAAAATCAAACCGACACCGGTGCTGAAAATCAAAAGCAGCAGCATAGGCACCCAGCACAAAAGCGCATACCCGTTAATTGAAAGCTCCGAGCCGCCGGAAATTCCCGTTACTTTAAAGAAAATCCAAACGCAGATAAGGCATAACAGCGATATCGCAAAGGTAACGAAATTAGAAAAAATTGACGACAGCGGATACATATATTTTGGCACATAAACCTTTTTAATAATGGTTGTATTACGCCTGAATGAGGTCATTGCCTGCTTCGTTGAAGAAGTAAAAAAGCTGAAAAGCAAACGGCCTGTAAAAAGGAATACCGGATAGCAGACGATATAAGGACTCTTTTTACCGAAAATGCCGCCGAATACAACAGACAAAACTATCATATTAAGAAGCGGCTGTAAAAAGCTCCAAAGAATACCAAGCCATGAATTACGGTATTTTAGCTTAACATTTTTTATAGTAAGCTCTTTTAAAAGATTTTTATATTTTTTAAACATTTTAACATCATGTTTAATTTCATTATTATCTATAGTGCTCATAAACACCTCTCAAAACAACTGCCGTAAATAAAGATTGATTTTATAAAGACGGACAGCCTGTCCTCTTAAACTTTTGACATTATAGCACAGTATTATAAATTTTTCAACCTGTAACGGTATCACTTAAAAATCTCTGCAATTTCCAGCGCCGTTTTTCTTGCAGACATATTGCCGTCAATAACAAAATCAGCCGCAGCAAGATATTTTGATTTTCTCTCATCATAAAGCAGCTTTGCTTTTTCTCTGTCCTGAAAAAGCGGCCTTGTTGTTGAATTGCCGATTCTTTGGCATATAACATCAAAATCGGCGTCGAGAAAAACTATTTTTCCGCCGTTTTTTATTGCGTCAACATTTCTTTGAAAGGTCATTGCACCGCCGCCGGTTGATACGACGCAGTTTTTTATAGAGTCTCCGATTTTTTTACAGCACTCGTATTCAAGCTCGCGAAAGTAATCCTCTCCGTGAGCGGCAAAAATAGCCTTTATTGCAATGCCCTGCTCACTTTCAATCATTTCGTCGGTGTCAATAAATTTTCTGCCCATTATTTTGGCAAGCTCACCGCCGACAACGGTTTTTCCGCTTCCCATAAAGCCGCAAAGAATTATATTCATATCTTTTCCATTTCTCTCTTTGTTATTTCTATTACTCTTTTTATATCATCAAAATCAAATTTGACGCCAAACCATATCTCTTGGGCAACAGCCGCCTGCCATACAAGCATCGGCAATCCGTTTGACAGCTTTGCGCCGGAGGCCTTTGCATATTTTAAAAGCAGGGTTTCCATAGGATTATATATCGCATCAAAAACCGCTTTGCATTTTTCAACCTGTTCCTTCGGTAAAACGCACGCGTCTGTATTAGGATACATACCGACAGGCGTTCCGTTTATCAGAACATCGTATTCACCGTCAACCTCGTCAAGAGTAATTACTCTGATATCCTTTTTAAGCTTTTCTTTAATTTCTTTTTTGATTTGATTTGCCGCTTCAACATCGGCATCTCTTACTGCAACGGTAAGCTCGGCGCCTGCAAGCACGCTTTCAAAAGCAAACATTCTTGAAACACCGCCGCTTCCGCACAAAAGAACCTTACCTTCAAGAGCTATATCAGCCATCTCAAGCGCACGCAGAAAGCCGAAGCAATCTGTATTATATCCTGTTAGAACACCGCCTTGATTGTCAACGGTATTAACCGCGCCGAAAAGCTCTGCTCTTTGAGAAAGCTTATCAAGATAAGGAATAATGCCTGTTTTATGCGGAATAGTAACATTAAATCCCGAAAAAGCTTTTAAGGCATCAAAATTTTTTTCAAAATCATTTGGATTTATTTCTTTAAGCTCATAGGTGGCTTCTATACCGTTAATTTTAAACAGCTCTTTGTGAATTACAGGTGACATTGAATGACCGAGAGGATATCCCGTAAGACCGAATTTTTCCATAAAAATACACCCCACTTAAAATTACTAGTTGACAATCTTTGGGAAATTATATAATATGATAATAACACAACACAACAATATTAACAACTATTTTTTGAGGTGATTAACAGCTATGGTATTTGAAAAAATCCAGGCAATTCTTGCAGAACAGCTTGACATTGAAGAAAAGAGCATTACTCCAGACAGCCTTCTTGTTGAGGATTTGGGCGCCGACAGTCTTGACGCTATCGACATAGTTATGTCTGTTGAGGATGAATTCAAGGTTGAGGTTCCCGACGAAATAATTGAGAAAATCGAAAGCGTCAATGATATTGTTTCTTTTGTAGAAAATAATATATAATAATTTATATTTTTATACTAATGTATATTCCATTGACATTAAAAATAAATCGGAGTAAAATGAAAGCAGGCATAATGTCTGCTTTTTTGTTATATAATCATTTTTAGGCGGAATTGTATCTGCTGATAAAGAGAGGGGTATAAATATGGCTGAGAAGTATGTAATGGCTCTGGATCAGGGAACCACTTCCTCCCGTGCCATCATATTCAACAAAAAAGGCGAAATTGTTGCTAAAGCTCAAAACGAGTTCACGCAGTATTATCCTGAAAACGGATGGGTTGAGCATGATCCTATGGAAATTCTTTTTTCACAGATCAGCGCTATTCTTTCCTGCTTAAGGCTTGAAAAGGTTAATCCGAAGGATATTGCAGGAATAGGAATAACAAACCAGCGTGAAACCACAATAGTGTGGGATAAGGAAACGGGAAAGCCGATTTTCAACGCTATTGTTTGGCAGTGCCGAAGAACGGCTGAAACCTGCGAGGATTTAAAGGCGCAGGGCTTAAGCGATTATGTCAAAGACACAACCGGCTTGTTGATTGACGCTTATTTCAGCGGTACAAAAATCAAATGGATTCTTGACCATGTTGAGGGGGCAAGAGAAAGGGCGGAAAAGGGCGAGCTTCTTTTCGGAACCGTAGACACATGGCTTATCTGGAATCTTACAGGCGGAAAGGTTCATGTTACGGACTATTCAAACGCCTGCCGAACGATGCTGTTTGATATTGATAAGCTTTGTTGGGATCCTTTCCTTTGCGAAAAGCTTGGAATTCCTATGAGTATGCTGCCGGAGGTTAAGCCTTCAAGCTGTATTTACGGCAATGTTGCAAAAATCACAGGTATCGAGGATATCGCAGGCGTACCTATCGCAGGCGCAATCGGCGACCAGCCGGGCGCTTTGTTCGGTCAGGGCTGCTTTAATGTGGGCCAGGCAAAGAATACATACGGAACCGGCTGCTTCCTGCTTATGAACACAGGAGAAAAGAGAGTAAACTCCCGTTCAAATCTTCTTTCGGGCATTGCGTGGGGCATAGGAGATAAAATTACATATTCTCTTGAAGGCTCGGCATTCAACGCAGGCTCTGTTATAAAGTGGCTTCGTGACGAGCTTGAGCTTATACACTCGGCACCCGAATGTGATAAGCTTGCGGCTATGGTTGAGGACTCAAACGGCCTTTATTTTGTTCCTGCATTTACAGGCTTGGGCGCGCCTTATTGGGATATGTATGCACGCGGAATTATGATAGGTCTTACCCGCGGAGTAAACAAAAAGCACATATGCCGTGCCGTTTTGGAAAGTATTACATATCAGATGACTGATTTGCTTGAAGCAATGATGGAGGATTCGGGTATTCAGCTCAAGGATTTGAGAGTTGACGGCGGTGCCTCTGTATCTGACATAATGATGCAGATTCAGGCAGATATGACGGGCGTTAATGTCAACCGCCCTAAAAATGTTGAAACAACAGCGCTCGGTGCAGCTTATTGCGCCGGACTTGCAACAGGAGTATGGGAAAGCACGGATGAAATTGAAGCTAACCGCTCTGTTGACAAAATTTTTGTTCCGTCAATGGAAATAACATTAAGGAACAAGAAATATTCTGACTGGAAGCGTGCCGTTGAACGCTCACGCAACTGGGAAAGATAATTATAATAAAAGCTATCGGAGGATTTTATTATGGGTAAGGTTATATGTCCATGGGAATTAATTACAGATTTTGTAACCGACGCCTTTATCGGCTACGGAATACCTGAAAAGGATGCAAAAATCTGTACGGATGTTTTGCTTGAGTCTGACAGAAGAGGCATTGAAAGCCACGGCTGTAACAGATTTAAACCGATTTATCTTGACAGAATAAAGGCAGGAATTCAAAATCCTGTAACAAATTTTGAAATCATAAAAGAAACTCCTACTACCGCCGTTGTTGACGGTCACAACGGTATGGGTCAGGTTATCGGCTATAAAGCAATGAATATGGCAATTGCAAAGGCAAAGGAATACGGTATGGGGATGGTTGCCGTGCGCAATTCCTGCCACTACGGTATTGCAGGCTATTATGCAACAATGGCAACAAAAGAGGGCTGTATCGGTATGACCGGTACAAATGCAAGGCCGTCTGTAGCTCCTACCTTCGGCGTTGACGGTATGTTCGGTACAAATCCGCTTACAATCGGTATTCCTACCGATGAGGATTTCGACTTTGTCATTGACTGCGCTACATCAATAACGCAAAACGGAAAAATTGAGTATTACGAAAGAATAGGCGAGGATGTTCACCCGGGCACAATTATCGGCAGAGACGGTAAGCCTATCGAGGGCGATTCGGGCGTTGCGCTTAAAAAAATCCGCAACGGCGAAGCTGCTCTTACTACTCTTGGAGGCATCGGCGAGGCTCTCGGCGGCTACAAGGGCTACGGATATGCAATGGTAATTGAGCTTCTTTCTGCTATTCTTCAGGACGGAAGCTACGGCAAGGATCTTGACGGTAAGGATGAAAACGGTAACATCAGACCGTATCATCTCGGTCACTTCTTTATCGCAATTGATACAAACCACTTCCTCGGAGAAGAGGTTACAAGAAAGAAGGCAGGCGAAATTATCCGCTCTGTTCGTAATTCCACAAAGGCTCCCGGCTGCGACAGAATTTACACCGCAGGCGAAAAGGAATGGGATATTTGGCAGCAGAGAAAGGACAGCGGTGTTCCTATCAACGAATCTGTTCAGAAAGAAATTATTGAAGTCCGTGACGAGCTCGGCCTTACGCAGTATAAGTTCCCTTGGGAATAAATCATATAAATCAGAGGTAAATACACAATGGATTATCGCAAAGAATCATTAAAACTTCACGGTGAATGGAAGGGTAAAATTGAGGTTACTGCAAGAGCAAAGGTAGGCGATAAGGATGCGCTTTCACTTGCATATACTCCCGGTGTTGCAGAGCCTTGCCTT
>JBJEPL010000194.1:0-9267 GCA_051881215.1 Eubacterium sp.
GTGTTGCCACAGGTATTTTTGTTTATTCATCTGCTTCGGTGGAGAGGAGAATTCTGTCGTTATCAAGCTCCTCGCCTGAAGTGGTTTTGAATTTTGCAAGCAAATCTGCTGTTGTGAGTGTCTTCTTTTCCTCTCCGGATACATCATAAATGATTTTACCGTCGTTCATCATAATAAGCCTGTTGCCTATTGCGATGGCGTCCTTCATATTATGCGTAATCATAATTGTTGTAAGGTTATCCTTTTCAACAATTTTCTCCGTAAGGTCAAGAACCTTTTTTGCTGTTTTCGGGTCGAGTGCGGCAGTGTGCTCGTCAAGGAGCAAAAGCTTTGGTTTCTTTAAGGTTGCCATTAAAAGCGTAACCGCCTGCCTTTGACCGCCCGATAAAAGTGTTAAAGTCAATAAAAATATAAATATTGATTTAAATAACTTATCCTGTTATAATATCCATAATCTTTATTCATCGAGGAGAAAAACAATGGTCAGTTCACCTGCTTTGGCAGAAAATCCGATAAAAAAGCAAAGCCGTATACTTTGGATGGATATGTTAAGGGTAGCGGCAATTTTTTTGGTTATAGTTATTCATGTCAGCGCGCAGAATTATTATAAGGTTCCGATTACTTCTGCAAGATGGATATCCTTTGTGGCCTATGACAGCTTTGCTCATATTGCCGTTCCTTTATTTGTAATGATAAGCGGAGCGCTTTTTTTAGATAAAAACAAAGAAATAAGTATAAAAAAGTTATACACAAAAAATATTTTAAGGATTGTGACGGCGTTTATTTTCTGGTCACTGCTCAATACGGTTTCCACCTGCGTATTGAATTATTTGGAAAAGGGCGTATTCATTGAAGGCGGAGCAAAAAAGTTTATCCAAACCCTTATTGAAGGCAGAGGAACAATGTGGTTCATATTTATGATAATCGGCATTTATATGATTACTCCGCTTGTAAAATGTATAACCGAAAATGACAGACTGACGGAATATTTTGTTGTTATTTTTGTTGTTATGTCAGTCGTTTTGCCGACTGTTTATGAAATAGGCAGCTTGGAGAGGTGGGATATAATTTCATACTTTAAAACAGAATATGTCAAAATGGAGTTTCATTTTGCCAAAGGATATGTCGGCTATTTTGTTCTCGGTTACTATCTGAACAATAAAACTATCAGTAAAAAAATAAGAATGATATTTTATGCCGGCGGTATTGTCTGCACTCTTGCGTCAATTGCTTTAACCGTTTTTATATCTCAAAATGTGGAAAAAATATATAATTATTTTTTAGGCAATATGACTCCGGCGATTTTAATTATTGCCTGCGCAGTATTTTTGTTTTTCAAATATGAGGTATCAAGAATAAAGCTGCCGCAATCGTGTGTAAAGCTGATGCTTTCTGTCAGCAAATGCTCCTTCGGAATATATCTTGTTCATATGATTGTGCTTGATGTTTTCAACCATTTCGGCTTTTCAAGCGTAAGCTTTAACGGCTGGATTAATGTTCCTGTCCTTTCAGCCTGCGTTTTTGTATGCAGTTATCTTATTATTTTGATTATCTCAAAAATACCTGTTTTAAATAAATACATAATGTAAGAATAATACAGTAATAAAGAGGGTACAGCCATTTGGTTGTACCCTCTTTTCATAGATTTTTGATTATATTTTTTCGGCTCTTTCAATATTTTCCCTGATTACCTTGCAGGTGTATTCAAGCTGTTCCTGCTCTTTTTCATTAAGCGGAAGCTCAATTATATCCTCAATGCCGTTTCTGCCGATAACGCACGGAACACCGCAGGCAACATCGTGCATACCGTATTCGCCGTCAAGCAAAACAGAGGCGGGAATAACTCTTTTTTCATCGTGGAAAATAGCCTTGCATATATCTGCGCAGGCGGCTCCGATACCAAACTCTGTTGAGCCTTTTCCGTTTATAATGTCATAGCCGATATAGCGCGTTCTTTCAAGAACGAAATCCTCTGTAAGATTTCCGTATTTTTCTGGCTTTGACTGCTGAAGCTCCTTGTAATGCTGACCGCCGAGAGTAAGCGTTGAAAAAGGAACAAAGGAGGAGTCACCGTGCTCGCCGATGGCGCAGGTGGTAACGCTCCTTCTGTCAATTCCGGCAAGCTCGCTGACGGTTCTTTTAAGCCTTGCAGTATCAAGAGAGGTGCCCGTTGAAAAGCATCTTTCTCTTGGCAGACCGAGATGACGCCTTGCATAATCGGCAATTATATCAGCCGGATTTGTAATTGAAACAATAATGCCCTTGAAATCAATCGGCTTGAGCTTTTCAACAACATCTTTAAGCATAATTACGGAGTCGTCAAGCATTTCAAGCCTTGTCTGACCCGGCTTTCTCGGCATACCGATTGAAATTACAATAATATCCGCATCCTTGCAGTCATTGTAATCTCCGACGCTGATTTTTGTTGTTGAGCCTAAAAACAGGCAGGCGTCTGCAACATCATAGCAGTTGCTTATTGCCTTTTCGTGATTTGTGTCAATAAATACAATCTCGTCGCATGTTCCCTGAAAGCAGAGAGCCATTGCAACATGAGAGCCAACATGGCCTGCACCTATTATGACAACCTTTCTTTTATCAAGCATATGTAAACCTCCGGTAATATAATTGAATTATAATTGGTCGGCAACAGATAAAATCATATCCCTCGTTTTGTCCCAGCCAAGGCAAGGGTCGGTAATGGATTTACCGTAAACGCCCTCCTCAACCTTTTGGCATCCGTCCTCGATATATGATTCAACCATAAAGCCTTTAACCATTTTTTTGATATCACCGCTGTGGCGCATTGCGTGGAGCACCTCGTTGGCAATTCTGACCTGCTCAAGATATTTTTTACCCGAATTTGAGTGATTGGTATCAACAATAACGGCAGGGTTTTGATATCCGCCGCAGCAGTATAAGTCATAAAGCTGCCTTAAATCCTCATAATGATAATTCGGATGGTTGATGCCGTGCCTGTCCACACTGCCGCGCAGAATAGCATGAGCAAGCGGATTTCCGCTTGACTCAACCTCCCAGCCTCTGTAAAGGAAGGTGTGGTCGCCCTGCGCCGCCCTGATTGCATTGAGCATAATTGAAAGATCGCCGCTTGTTGGGTTTTTCATTCCTGCCGGAATATCAAGTCCTGAGGCAACAAGCCTGTGCTCCTGATTTTCAACCGAGCGAGCGCCGATTGCAATATATGAAAGCAGGTCTGAAAGATATCTGTGGTTTTCGGGATAAAGCATTTCGTCGGCGCAGGTAAGCCCCGTTTGCTCTATTGCGTCTTTATGAAGCGAGCGGATTGCCTTTATTCCTTCGAGCATATCCGGCTTTTTATCGGGGTCGGGCTGATGAAGCATACCCTTGTAGCCGGCGCCTGTTGTTCTGGGCTTTCCCGTATAAATACGCGGAATAATTATAATTTTATCCTCAACCTGCTTTTGAATATCGGCAAGCCTGTGAATATAGTCGAGAACGCTGTCGGCTCTGTCGGCAGAGCAGGGACCGATTATAAGAATAAATTTATCGCTCTCACCGGTAAATACTTTAGCAATAGCCTTATCTCTTTTTATTTTTATTTTTTCAGCTTCGGCAGAAAGCGGCATTTCCTCTTTTATCTCTTTGGGAACGGGCAGCTTTCTCTTAAAGTTTGTATTAATCATATTTTCCATTTTTTAATCACCTTATATAATTATAAATTTATCCGTAGAAAAGTCAATAATCCGCTTTAAAGTAATACAGCGTTATTTTTCACTTTTTGCCAATAATGTAAATTTTATATGTAATGAGTGGATTTTGATTTTATAATGTGTTAATATATAAAGCGTTGTGCAAAGGGGAGTTTTATGGCGGTAAATACAAAAAGAAAAAAAGAATTAGATGTTAAAGCAAAACGCGTCATCGCAATCGCCGCTGTTGCTTTAGCGGCTGTAACTTTTTTGTCTGCGGTTATTGCTTCTTTCGTAGGCTCTAAAAGAACTGCGGATTTTTTTAATACCTCAAGGTCTGTCGTCAGCGGCATAGATGTTTCCGAGCATAACGGAGAGATTGACTGGAAAACGGCGGCAAAAAGCATTGATTTTGCATTTATCCGTGTCGGCTACAGGGGATACGGAACAGGCAAAATTGCAGAGGATAAATACGCAAAGCAAAATTTAAAGGACGCCGAAAAAGCAGGAGTGCCCGTAGGCGTTTATTTTTACAGTCAGGCAGTAAATGAGCAGGAGGCACGCGAGGAAGCGGAGTATGTTCTTGATTTTATTGACGGCTATGATGTTGAGCTTCCTGTTGTAATTGATTTTGAATATCCGTCTGGCGAGGGAGGACTTACGGTAGGCAGGCTTGTTGAAGCGGGATTAAATCCGCAGCAGAGCACGCAGATAATAAATGCCTTTTGCAGTGAGATTTCAAAGGAGGGCTATACACCTGCCCTTTATGCGTCAACTGCCGTGATGAATAAGGATATAGATATGGCAGGCATTTCAACAGATACTGTCATTTGGGTAGCGGATTATAGCGAAAGCCCGAGCTACGGCGGAGATTATGACATTTGGCAGTATTCCAAAACAGGAAGCTGTGACGGCGTTGGAAGCAGCTATGTAGACTTGAATTATTGGTATCTGAAGGATTGATTTAATGAAAAAAGGAATTATAAAAATATTTTCTGCCTTTCTGGCATTAATAATAATGCTTGAGAGCACAACTCTTGCATTTGCTTCTGTCAAAAGCAAGAGCTCATATACCGGAACAAGCTATACTCATCAGGCAAAGTTTGACTGGCTTGATGTTATTAATGGTATAGATGTTTCCGAGCATAACGGAGAAATTGATTTTAATAAGGTAAAGAAAAACGGAATAGAGTTTGTTTTTGTCAGAGTGGGATATACGGGCTACACAAAATCCTGCCATTCTCTTAACTATGATAAAAATTATAAAACATACTTAAAGAACGCAATTAATGCAGGGCTTAAGGTAGGAGTTTATTGGTATTCACAGGCGCTTACGGCAAACGAGGCTAAAAAAGAGGCTCAAAAAGTCCTCGATGTAATAGGAAAATACGATATTACAATGCCCGTTGTTTTTGACTATGAGTTTGCCGGCACCTCGGCAGGCAGGCTTGACAGCGCAAATTTATCCAAAACAAAAATGACCGAAAATGCACTGGCATTTCTTGATAAAATCAGCAATGCAGGCTATGACGCGTGTCTTTATGCAAGCGAAAACTTCTTAAAGGACCATATGCTTGCCTCAAAAATCACACAAAAATATAAGGTATGGCTTGCAAACTACTGCGATGAAACAAATTACAGCGGTGAATATGAATTTTGGCAGTATTCCTCAAAGGGTAAGGTTAAGGGTATAGAAGGAAACACGGATGTAAATTTCTGGTACACTGGAGAAGTAACCGATTTAAAAAAGCAGTATTATACGGGCAAGCCTGTTACTCCTAAACCGGACAAGGTTACAACTTCCGACGGCGTAACCTTGAAATACGGTACCGATTACGAGCTTAAGTATCAGAGTAATACCGAGGTCGGATATGCTTTGGTAACGGCTGTCGGTATCGGTGATTATGAGGGCTTTGAGAAAAAGTACAGATTTGAAATCATACCAAAACAGGCAACAGGACTTACTCTCAAGGCAAGAACAACCACAACATTAACCTATAAATGGAACGCCGTTAAGGGCGCAAAAAGCTATCAGCTCTATGTAAAAAATGTAACTAAAGGAACCTCATTTTATGTAACTACTTCAACAAACACAATTAAAATAGGGAATTTAACTCCTGCCAATGAGTATTCCGTTAAGGTTTGCGTAGGAATGAAAAATAAATCAGGCGATATAATTTACGGTACTTATTCAAAGGCAAATGAAAAGCATACTCTGCCGGGGCAGGTCACAAATTTAAGGGTTAAGTCACGAACAACCACCTCCGTAACGCTCACTTGGGACAAAATGAGCGGAGCCGACGGCTACAGAGTATACCGCTATTATTCTTCAACAGGTCAGTACAAGCTTGTTAAGGAGATAGCCGGTGCTGGCAACACAAAGCTGAAGATAAGCAATCTTAAATCGGGAAGCACCTACAGCTACAAGGTTAGCGCTTATACCGAGGATACAAAGAAAAAGGTCGGCAAAAAAAGTAAGCTTTTAACCGTAACGCCAAAGCCCGAAGCAGTTACGCTCAAATCAGTGTCAAATCCGTCAACGCAGAAGATTAAGGTTAAATTTACAGAGGTTAAATGCTCAGGTTATCAGATACAGTGGTCAACAACAAAGGATTTTTCATCCGATAAAAAGCTGATTAATGTAAGCGCTAAAAAGGGCACAACGGCTACAATTAAAACCGCTAAAAGAAACAGATATTACTATGTGCGTGTAAGAGCTTATAAAACAGTTAACGGAGTCAAAACCTACGGCGCTTGGTCAAATGCAAAAAAAATAAAAGTTAAATAATAATTCTGCAGACAATAAAAAATCCCTGCCGCACATCAGTGCAGCAGGGAACTTTTTTATGCTTATTTGCTTATTCGTTTTCGTTAGAAATAATCTTGCGTAAAGGCTTTACTGCCATAACAGCAAGCACGCCTACAACAGTTACTGCAAGCTCAGGGAGCATATAGCAGGAGTTGTAAACCAATGAATAAACAGCCGATAATGCCTGTCCGCTCAAATTATTGAGAATTGACTGACCGAAGCTGTTGTTCATAACATCTGTAAAGAACCATTCAGCATAGCTGCCCCAAAGAATCCAGCCTGAAATGAAGTGTGCTGCAAGTCTTAACAGTACGGCAACTGCGGAGCCTACGGTAATTGCGGCTGTATGATTTTTGATTTTGCCCTTAAACATACCCGAAAGACCGAGAACGGTGAAGGCAACTATGTAGTCAAGCAAAGCCATAAGCACTATGTTAACTACTGATTTGAGAGCTGCGTCGGGATCATACATTCCGGCGAAGGCCTGGCTTGTTGTTGCACCGAGTATAGCCTGAAGTATGCTGTAAATGAGGCCTGAAAATACGCCCCATTTAACGCCGTACTTGTAGCCGAGAATTACAATCGGAACCATGCCGAATAAGGTTATTGAGCCGCCGTAAGGCAGATCGAATACCTTAATCATTGAAAGAATTGTTCCCAATGCAATCAATACGCCTGTTGTCACTAACTTTTTTGTTTTGTTGTTCATTAATTATTCTCCTTTGAACACTTTATTTCTCAACAAGTCAAAAGAAAAACCCTGTTCAAAAAATGAACAGGGCGCATTAATGCAATAATAATACTTCGTCTCCGCCGTTCGTACTAACGAACGGGTCGAAGGGTATAATCTCAGCCTTTCGGCACCCCTGACTTATTAAGTTAAAATGATTATATAACTGTTAACCGCATTTGTCAACAAAAATAAAAAATCCGATTTTAGAAATTATCAAGCAAGGATTTATAGAATTCGCAGTAATCCTCTCTGTGCTCTGCCGTAAACGCCATTGCCTCGCGCGGATGGCGGTTGAGCTGGCCTGTGAGCATATACTGAATATCATATCCCCAAGTTATACCGCTTGCCTTGAGCGGAAGAATGTATTTCTCAATAAAGGTAAGCAGGCTGTAAAGATTGTATTTAGGATTTTTAAGAAAGCCCAAAAGCAGCTCCATTGCGCAGTTTCCGGCGCCTCTGCCCATTCCCGAAGCAGTTGCATCAAGATATGAAACACCGAAGGAAAGAGTTTCAATGGTGTTTGCAAAAGCAAGGTTTTGATTGTTGTGAGCGTGAAAGCCTATTGCCTTGCCGTATTTTTCTCCTGCCTCAAGATATTTTTTTGCAAGATTGCTTGCGTTTTCGGGATAAAGCGAGCCGTAGGAGTCAACAAGATAAATAACATCAACATTTGTCTGACCGAGCATCTCAAGTGCTTCCTCAACCTGCTCTCCGTTTGCCTGGCTTATTGCCATAATATTGCAGGTGGTTTCATAGCCTAAATTATGAAAATGCTCTATCATTTCAATAGCGGCAGGAATTTGGTGAATATAGCAGGCAACCCTAACCATATCAATAACCGACTCGGATTTCGGAACAAAGTCCTCCTTGAAATCGCATCTGCCGACATCTGCCATAACAGAAATTTTCATATCCGAAATGTTATCGCCTACAATGCTTCTTATATCTGCCTCGTCGCAGAATTTCCATTTGCCGAATTTTGACGGGTCAAAAAGATTTTTTGAAGCGCGGTAGCCGAATTCCATATAGTCAACTCCGCTCTTTATATTTGTTTTATAAAGCTCGGTTACAAATTCATCTGTAAATTCAAAATTATTGCAAAGTCCGCCGTCGCGGATAGTTGCGTCAAGTACCTTAACATCGGTTCTTACCGACATAAGATTTCCTTTTCTCGGTGCCATAACAAAACCTCTCTTTATGCTACATTTACTTTACCGCTTTAAAGTCCCACCAGTTTAAAGCGGTTTAGTGGGTATTATAGCAAAGAGAGGCTTTTTTGTCAAGAATTAATTGAAAATATAATGTGTTAATTATGCCTTATACAGATTCGTTTTTTTAGTGATAACATTCCAGTGATCTCCGCTGATTATTTTAATCGGAACATTACTTGTGCAATTTGTTACTTTAAGAATACTGTTTGAGGTATAATCCGTGCATGATTTGCTGTCAACAGTAATTGTGCAGTATTCTGTTTCGCTGATATTTTGAGCATAAAAGTAACAGCTATCTATTGTGATTTGCATACCGTCTGTTACATTTGCAGGGTGTGTGGGATTGTCGTGTGAGCCGAACATTGCAACATTTTTCGGAAGCTTTTCATCAAGATTATAAAATTTACAGTTTTTTATCGTTGCTTTTTCGCCGAGACAACCGCCTGTTCCGAATACAGAACGCGGATATACCGTATCCACAACATCAGGCGTACCTCTCCATATCAGAATACAGTTTTCAACGGACCATTCTGTTCCTGTTTTGAGTACGCTCGTTTCTGCATGGAGGACATATCTTGTGTTTTTACACTCTATTTTAAAGCCTTTGATAGATGTATGCACACCGTTACCGATATGGAAAGGCGCCTTTGCATTGTAATTATCAAGAACCTTGTCCTTATCCTTGTAGCCGGCAAGTCCGTCCCAGCTTATAATGCATTTTTCGGGATTATTTATATTTCCCTCATAATAAACATAATTTTTGCAGTTCACACCCTGATATCCGCTTCCCGAATATATTACACCTGCATATTTTTTCTGTAAATCGGTATAAGTTCCGTTTGAAAC
>JBJEPL010000195.1:0-9242 GCA_051881215.1 Eubacterium sp.
CTTTCCGAAATGACTGACGCTATTAATGATACCATCAGGCGTGCAAACAACTCCGATATGAATGAGGTTATGTTTGAGGTATCTCTTGATAATACGCTCACAGGTCTTAAGCAAGGTAAGATTCTTCAGGCTATCAGAAGACTTTACGGCTCAAAAACTCCGGGTAAGCATAAGGTTCATACCCTTACAGGCTCTGCAAAAAAAGAGTACTATTCAATTCCTGTTAAAGACCGTTTAACAAAACACGATATTGAACAGGGTACGACAACTATTTCAAATCTCGGCTCAATTTACAGAGAGCAAAAGGGATTTTGTGCATTACTTGAAATAATCCCGCCGCAAACAACTGCTTTTGCCATTAATGCCGCTCAAAAAAGGCCTACTGTTGTAACTGATGAAAACGGCAATGATAAGATTGAATCAAGGCTCATTCTTCCGATTACTATTGCTATCGACCACAGGGCTCTTGATTACGGCGACGTTGTTCCGTTTATGAAAAGACTTGATGAGATTTTTGATAATCCGTCGGTTATTCAGGAGTGGAAATAAAATAAGCAAAAATCCCGACGCTTTGGCATCGGGATTTTTTATACCGTTGTTAAGCAAAACATTTTATAATGCATAAATTACTGTTAACAGTAAATCGGTTATAACAACCGTATTATATAGTATGAAAAGCTTTAAAAAAGTGATAAAACTATTGAAAAAATATTTAGTAAATGTTAAAATGGCACAGATGAATATGCGGGTATGGTGGAATTGGCAGACACGCAAGATTTAGGATCTTGTGGGAGACCGTGCAGGTTCAAGTCCTGTTACCCGCACCAAAAGGAGCAGAGAAAATCTCTGCTCCTTTTTACATAAACATACCAAAAAACGCATAAAAAAGCTGTTTAAATTTTTTATGCGTTATATTTTTGTTTTTTATGTATTATTTTTGTTAGTTAATTGCTCCACTTGCTACAAGAAATTTTTTTAATTTTCTTAAAATTTTTTCAAAAAACTATTGATAAACACGCATTGCGTGTTATGATATGATTGTTGAGAGGGGGAGGTCAGACCGCTCAACAAATAATATAAAAGGAGCTTAAATATGAAAGCTCAAAGAAAAAAGCCGAAAAGAGCAAAACGGAAAATAGATTGGCAATCACTTCTGCTTCAAGCTCTAATCGACTTGGTAGTCGGAACCTTGCTTATCCTAATCAGTAAGTGGATAGGCTAAAGTACCGAGGGAAAGCTACGGCGAAAGCCGTAGCCGACCCTATACCAATTATATAATATAAAAAGGTTGGTGTCAATATGAGTAAATTTTTAATTGCACTCGGCGTAATGTTAATAGCATTTGGTATAGCTAAACTTATAATTTATTTTATCGGTAAAAGGAAAGGTTAATCGTTATGAAATTTGAACTTAATAAAAAGTATGAATGTAGCTCCGCTTGTGACCATAATTGTATATGGAAATTTGAGGTTGTTAAGCGTACCGCAAATCAAATCATCATCAGCGAGGGCAAAAAACAATTCCGTTGTAAAATTCATAATGATGAACAGGATAATACAGAATTCGTTTATCCCCTCGGTCGTTATAGTATGTGTCCTGTATTAAAGGCAAAATATGCAGCCTAATAGATAAACCGAGCCGAGCGGTTAATCTCGGCGCTTTATTGGAGGTTTTAATATGACAATTAGAGAAGCACGAAAAAGTGCAGGATTAACACAACAGGCTATTACTGATAAAATCGGCATACCGATAAGAACGCTGCAAGATTGGGAAGCAGAGCGTAGGTCTTGCCCAAAATGGTGCGAAAAACTTATCGTTGATAAAATTGAAGAATTGCACACATTTAAGCGTTGCTTTATTGTTGACCCTGAACGAGAGCTTTATAAAATTCATTATGACGGTCAAAAAGTTATTCAGTATGAAGAAATCAAAAAATTGTCAAGCGGAACATACTCTGACAGCAATGGAAAAAAGTATTATCCGTTAATTGAGCAAAAGCTCAATTTTGATTGTGATGTTCTTGATGAACGCATAATTGGTTTTGTCGAGTTTAACAATGAATAAAATACAAATCTCCTCTCAAACTCAATTAGAGAATGAGGTGGATAATTTTTATTTTTTGATTATAAAGTTGATTGACAGGAAACCAAAAGAGACTGTTGCCGATAATAGGCCGCAGTCCTTTTTTCTTTGCTATGCAATATTTTAGCAAAATTCTATGGTGCGTGGGTGTGATTTTTAATAAGTTATGATACAATATTTCCTGAAAGGAGGTACTTAAATGGACCAAATTAAAATAGGAAAATTTATAGCTACTGTTCGCAAGGAGCATTCGCTGACTCAACGCCGGCTTGCCGATTTACTGAATATCAGCGACAAAACAATCAGCAAGTGGGAAACCGGCAACGGTCTGCCCGAGGTTTCGTTGATGATGCCGTTATGTGAAGCATTAGGCATAACCGTCAACGAGCTGCTTTCGGGAGAAAGACTAAGTGACAGCGAATACAAAAAGAAAGCTGAGGAGAATATTATAAAGCTTATTAAAGAAAAGGAAGAAAGCAAAAAGAAAATAATTTTATCTGCTATAGTATGCTTTATTACCATTCTTGCAGGCTGTACGCTTATTGTAAGCGCAGGTTATATAGAATCGCAGTCATGGGTTAGATTTTTGCTTATAGCAATTGCGCTTGTCGTTATCATAAGCGGTATTGGCGTTGCCTGTGTGCTTGATATGCAGGCAGGCACATTTGAATGTCCACACTGCAAGGCAAGATTTGTACCGACTGCAGGGGCATACATTGCAGGTCCACACACCCTGACAAAGCGGTATCTGAAGTGCCCTGAATGCGGTAAAAAAAGCTATTGTAAAAAAAAGCTGACGCATTAAAGCAAGAGAGACAGCGACTTTATTTGCTGTCTCTCTTTTCTTTTATGTATGGCAAGTCTTTTTTTATTTTATTTAAAACAAATGCTACGGGAATAAATGTCAGAATATCAGATACGGGCATAAAGAAAGGCAGTGCATACAATCCCCAGATTGCAGGAAGCAGAATGGGTAATCCTGCTCCAAATGCAATTTCACGCGTGAGAGAAAGTATAGAGGATTCCCTTGATTTTCCGAGCGATTGAAGGAAAATAAAGGCACCCTTATTTACGCATGCGAGAGGCAATAGACAGAGCTGGCATCGAATAAACCAAACAGCAAACTGAGTATAGTACACGCTTTCATTACCGGAACCGAAAAGCTTCATTAGCTGGTGCGGAAACAACAGAAATACAATGCTTGCTGTCAGACCTACAAGCGCTTCGACAGACATCAAGCGTTTCATCAGTCCAATCACTCTATCGTTTCGCTTTGCGCCGATATTATATCCGGCAATAGGTATACATCCCGCAGCCAAGCCTGCTGATATAGAAATGATAATTTGGAAGAATTTAGATACAATACCGGCTACTGCGGTGGGAATTTGAGCATATTCCGCTTGACAGAATACAGAGTCTTTAGCTCCGTATTTAACACACATATTTATTGTTGCAGCCATAGAGAGCACAATGGAAATTTGAGAAAGAAAGCTTGCCGCACCGAGAGACAGAACATTTTTCATCAGACTTAAACGAAAATGAAAACTGTCCCTATCTAATTTGACCGCTTTCATTTTAAAGAGATATACTGCCGCCAAAACGGCAGAAACAATCTGTCCGCCTATCGTTGCAACTGCAGCCCCCATCATTCCCCAGTGAAGGACATAAATACAAATTGGGTCAAAAATGACATTGATAAGTGCACCGATGGTAAGTGTTGCCATGGCATAACGGGGACTTCCGTCCGAGCGAATAATGGGATTCATTGCCTGACCGAACATATAAAAAGGGATGCCAAGAGTAATCCAAAAGAAATATTCCTTAGAAAATCGGTAAGTCTCATCGTTAACTTTTGCACCAAATGCTGTTAATATCTGTTCCTGAAAGACGAGATAGATGACTGTAAGTACAAGACTGACGGCAATCACCGTTATAACTGAGCTGCCGATTCCCTGACGGGCTTTCTCGGAATTTCCAGAACCAAGGCGAATGCTTACAAAAGTACAGCAACCGTCACCGATCATAACAGCGAGTGCAATCGCCACTATGGTCATGGGAAAAACCACCGTATTTGCCGCATTTCCATAGGAGCCGAGATAATCGGCGTTTGCAATAAATATTTGGTCAACAATATTATAGAGAGCTGCCACAAGCATGGAAATAACACAAGGAACAGCATATTTAAGCATCAGTTTTCCTAATCGTTCATTTTCCAAATAAGCATTAACCTTTGCTTCGACCATATAATTCTCTCCTTTTTGCAATTTTCTTTCTTTGTACAAAAGTAAAGGCACAAATCCGAATGTTCGGATTTGCGCCTTTAAGCTACACAACATGAATATAATTATAACTTAAATACTGCTTTTGTCAAGAGGTGAACTGATTATTCATCTTCAATAGTGAAATTTACAACATACATACCCACGTCTTATGAAAATTTTATTTTTCCTTATTCTTTGCGGTTGCTAACTGTTTAAAAACAATTATATATCCTGTTTCTTAAAAGAAAAAGTATCAGCAAAACGGTTAAACTGCCTTTCAAAAAGCCACGATTTTCAATATGCCTTATGGCAGGTTTTGCGGCATTTTCTGTCATTGTATCTTTCAATGGCGTGAGGCTTGCTGTTTTTCTTTCTTATAAGCGCTCCTGCTTTAACAAACAGGTATTACATGCCTAATTTCATTACCATACTTCTTGAATAATCATAATTGAATTTCAAAAGTTTTTCCATAGAAAAATCTCCTTTATCTATTCTGTCTTCAGTATATCATTGTTCAACTCCCCTTACCTTTCATAATCGTGCCTCAAAATTCAAAAAATCAATCATATAACAAAAAACAGCAGATTATCTAAACAATTAAACATATTTTCTTAATTATTTTATTATCTTCAATAGTAAAATAAATTTGTAAATTTTCATTTGAAAAAGCAGTTGAAATATTTTCATCGTAAGCGACGATTTTGAAAGCTCCGAAGTCAAATAAATTGCAAAAAAAACTTGAACTTTTGATGATATGGATAAACTGTTATCTGATCGAAAGGAATTTTGCTTTTCTCGCCGGATAAACTACGCATATGAACTTGCAACAGATGAGTAAGTAGCGTTCATATAAATTCGGCAGAGAGCTTAACAAATTTGAGCTTGAATGGCTGAAAGATTATAAAGAATATACAAATCCTCAAAAAAGTGATATAATTGATTGTGCAAAAAGGATAATGGATAAATGGAAACTATAATGAGGTAAGAATATGGATTTTAAATCACCGTATATTTTAAATGTTGACAATAAAAGAATTCAGGCAGATTTTAATATTAATGAACAAAACGGGTTATATAAAATAAGTTTTTCTTTAAATAATACTGCTCAAATAAAGGAAGCGGTGCTGTTTAGCGGAGAGCACGACTTTTCTTTAGACACACCTTTTTACGGTGACGGCTATCAGAAGCTTACACAATACAGAGGTACGGTTGGAAGCTTTGACGCATTTACAGGGTACAGTGATAAAGGGCACTATAAAATGCCGCAGACCGACGGATTTAATACCGTATACAACTATGCTCTTTTCGGCAAAGGTGAAAATACAGTTTTAATCGGTGCGGCAAGCTGTAACCGTTTTCGTACTGAAATCCGAGTGAACAGTAAGCAGATACAAATAGTACAATGCCTTGAAAATGCAAAATTTAATGCAGGTGAAGAAATCTGCCTTGAGGACATGGTGATTCTTACAGGTGAGAGAAATACTGTTTTGAATGAATTTGCAGAAATTATAAGCAAAAACCACCCTGTTAAAAAATATTTTGAAATGCCTGTTGGCTGGTGCTCGTGGTACTGCATCGGCCCCGACATTTCCGAAAAGGATATTTTTAATAATTTAAAGGTAATTAAGGAAAAAACGCCCGAGCTTAAATACATACAGATTGACGACGGCTTTCAGCCGTATATGGGCGACTGGCTTGAAACAAGCGATAAATTCAACCGCCCGATGAAGGATATTTGCAATGATATAAGAAAAGCAGGCTTTGAGCCTGCAATATGGCTTGCGCCTTTTATTGCCTCACCTAAAAGCAGACTTTTAAGAGAGCATCCCGATTACTTTGTTAAGAATGAAAACGGCAACCCTTTATGCTGTGACGGTGTTACCTTCAAAGGCTGGCGTGACGCTCCTTGGTATATGCTTGACGCAACAAATCCCGATACACAAAAATTCATTTATGATACAGTGCGTGAAATTTATCAGAGCTGGGGAGTAAAATACTTTAAGCTTGACGCTAATGTTTGGGGTGCTCTCCCCTTCGGTGTGCGTTATGATAAAAACGCAACATCAGTCGAAGCGTACCGCAGAGGCATGGAGGCTTTGTGGAGAGCAGTTGATGATAACGCCTTTATCCTTGGCTGTAACGCTCCTATGTGGCCGTCGCTTGGCTTGGTTACCGGAATGAGGGTTACAAACGATGTTGTGAGAAATGTCGGTCACATGGCAAATCTTTCCGAGCAATGCTTCAGCCGTAACTGGATGCACAATAAGCTGTGGATAAACGACCCCGACTGTTTAATAATGACAGATACTTTATCCTCTGTGGTTGATCCTGCCGGAATTGCTCATAAAAGTCCTGTAAAGAAGAAATTTTATAAGCTAAACAATGTCTATATCCGTGCAACCGGAGGAATGGTGCTGTCAGGCGATTATGTCAGCAAGTATTCAAAGGCGGAAATTGAAAGACTGCAAAGAATTTTAGATACAGATTATAAACCTGCGCAATTTGACGATGCCCTTGAAATCGGTAAAAAAGAAACCAAAAACGGTACGGAATATTTTATTTTCAACCGCAGTAATCATTTCAAAAAATATGAAATTCCCGTACCGGAAGGAAGCACGGCAACGGATATGTATAATAACAAGCCAATGTCTGTTAAAAACGGAAAAATAAAATTTTACTTGACTAAAAACGGCTGTGTATGGATTTTAATTAAGGAGTAGTTTATGGGATATTCATTAAAGCAAAGCGCTTTTGACAAATCAAAGCAAGGTGCGGAATTTACATATTTCAGTGATGATGAATGGAACTCCTATCCCTTTGCAAGTGATGAAGATACAAGGTGGTTTCGTGAGGCAAAATACGGATTGTTTCTTCATGTGGGCATTTCAGCAATGGGTATGGTTGATATCAGCTGGACAAGGACAACAAAAAAGCTGCCGGATCCGTCATTTTGGTCGGGCGGCGTTCCCGACGAAGAATATGACGGCTGGGCAAAGAAGCTTGCCTTTCCGAATTTTAACGCAAAAGAATGGGCGAGCATAGCAAAGCAAAGCGGTTTTAAATATGTTGTGATTATTGCAAAGCATCACGACGGCTTTCATATGTGGGACACGGCTTATTCCGATTATAAAATCACAAATTCCCCCTTTGGCAGAGATTATTTAAAAGAGCTTATTGACGCCTTTCGTCAGGCAGGATTGAAAATAGGTGTATATTACTCAAAGCGTGACTGGACTCATCCTGATTACGAGCCGGTTTCTGTTGATGATGCCGAAGCAACAAAATCGGCACCGTATTACAAAATGAAAGACGGCAAGGAATGGTATCTCACCGAAAAGCACAAACGCTATCAGGAATATATGTTTAACACGGTTCGTGAACTGATGACAAATTACGGAAGAATAGATTTATTGTGGTGGGATGCGGAATATAACAGCGGAATGTTTACAAAGGAAATGTGGAATTCCGAAAAGCTTGAAATAATGGTAAGAGAGCTTCAGCCGCATATAATTATCAATAACCGTGCAGGACTGCCCGGAGATTATGACACTCCCGAGGGACACACAGGCTTTTTCCAAAACACAAGAATGTGGGAAACCTGTATGCCTCTGGGCAAGGACTGGGCATATTCGCAAAGCAAAATAAAAAGCGTTAAGCAGATAATTACTCAGCTTATTAACTGCGCAGGCGGTGACGGAAATTATCTTTTAAGCATCGGCTGTAAGCCTGACGGCAGTATTGCCGAAAATGAAGCACAGCGTATGAAAGAGGTCGGCGCTTGGCTTAAAAAATACGGTGAAAGCATTTATAAAACCAACGGCGGAATATGGAAACCAACTGAAAAATATGCCTCCTGCTTTAAAGGTAACACTGTATATCTGCACATATTAAGCGGTTTGCCGATAATGCATTTTTCTTTACCGCTTGAAAATAACGCCTTTAAATCATGCACCTGTTTGACATGTGAAAAGGTAAAGGTTAAAGCAAAAAACGGAAAACTATTAATTACTGTTATTGGCAGAAGGTCTAAAACACCCGACACAATTATAAAAATCAGGCTTCAAAATAAACCAATTATGGAGAATTAATTATGCTTTTTAAGAAAAAATTACCACCCTACCCTTCTAAAAATTATTCCATTATGCAACAGCCGTCTTTAGTACCGACAGCAGGACAGCAGGCGCAGATTGACCGCAAATTCGGTATGTTTTTGCATTTCGGTATTAACACTTTCAATAACACTGAATGGTCTGACGGTACACTGCCTGTTGAAAGCTATCAGCCAACTGCAATAGATGCAGACAGCTGGGTAAAAACCGCTTACGAGGCAGGAATGAATTATGTTATTGTTATAACAAAGCATCACGACGGCTTTTGCTTATGGAACACGGACACAACAGAGTATTCAATAAAGTATTCGCCAAATAAGACCGATATTGTTAAAGCCGTATCCGAAGCCTGCAAAAAATACGGTATAAAATTAGGACTTTACTATTCACTTTGGGACAGGCACGAAAAATGCTACAAAAATGATGAACAATATGTTCAGTATATGGAAAAGCATTTGCGTGAACTTATGGACGGAAGATACGGCGAGGTTGTTGAGCTTTGGTTTGACGGCGAATGGGATAAGCCGTGCCGAGCTTGGCAGTTAGACAGATTATACAGCCTTGTTAAAGCTTTACAGCCAAACTGCCAAATAGGCGTTAACCAAACAATCGGAAAATTCAGCGAAAGAAAAGGCGTTCCGAAAAAACGCTATCAGCCGCAAAATTACCGCGACAGAGACCCGATACAGATGTTCCCTTCCGATTTCAGATTATGGGATCCGTATATGTGCCGCGAGGACGACCCGAAAATATATACCTTCGGCGGTAAGGAATACTATCTGCCATTTGA
>JBJEPL010000196.1:0-2690 GCA_051881215.1 Eubacterium sp.
CACACCGAAGAAATTTCCTTCGGTGTGCTTATATATATATATATATATATATATATATATATATATAAAATTTTCTTACGGGTTGTTTATTCCTTACCGTTCCAGCAATAGGTGCAAAGGCAATCCTCGGGAAGCCCGATTGCTTTTATCATATCGTCAAGGCGATGATAACGCAGTGTTGTAAAATTAAGCTCCTTACGGATTTCTTCAAGCATCTGCTCATACTTCTTTGAATCGGGATTTGAATATTCCTCAAGAAGCTCAGGAGTGCACTTGCCTTCTTTTTTCATAATAACACGGCGTGTTATTAAATCAAGCTCTGATTTTGAACGGGAAAAATTGAGATATTTACATCCGAAAAGAAGCGGCGGACATGCCGGACGGATATGAACCTCCTTGGCACCGCTTTGATACAAAAATTCCGTTGTTTCGCCAAGCTGTGTACCTCTTACGATGGAGTCGTCAATAAGAAGCAGGCTTTTATCCCTGATAAGAGAATCAACCGGGATAAGCTTCATTTTTGCAATAAGGTTGCGCTGGCTCTGATGAACAGGCATAAACGAGCGAGGCCATGTAGGTGTATATTTTATAAAAGGTCTTGCAAAAGGAATACCCGAACGATTAGCATAACCGATAGCATGAGCAGTTCCCGAATCAGGCACGCCTGCAACTATATCGGTTTTTACATTATCCCTTTGAGCGAGCATATCGCCGCAGGCATAACGCATTGATTCAACATTTACGCCCTCATAGCTTGAGGTTGGATAGCCGTAATAAATCCATAAAAATGAGCATATCTTCATCTTTTTGCCCGGCTTTTTAATAACCTCATATTTATCCGCAGTAATGAAGTCAATCTCTGCCGGACCGAGCTCGTGCTCGTCCTTATAGCCTAAATTAAGATATGAAAAGCTCTCAAATGCAACGCAATGAGCATTATCCTTTTTACCGATAATAAGCGGTGTTCTGCCGTACCTGTCACGCGCGGCATAAATACCCTCTTTTGTAAGAATAAGCATAGTCATTGAGCCGTCAACAAGCTCCTGAACATACTCAATTCCCTCTACTATTGAGTCTTTTTGATTGATTAACGAAGCAACAAGCTCCGTAGGATTAAGCTTTCCTCCGCTCATTTCAAGAAAATGAGTAAAACCGTTTTTAAAGGAAAGCTCGGCAAGCTCGTCAATATTATTGATAATGCCTACCGTTGTGATTGCAAAGCTTCCGAGATGAGATTTTACGATAAGCGGCTGCGGCTCGTTATCCGAAATACAGCCTATACCCATATTACCCTGAAGCTCGTCTAATTCTCTTTCAAACTTGGTACGAAACGGTGCATTCTCAATATTGTGTATTGCACGATGAAAGCCTGTTTCGTTATGAACGACCATTCCTCCGCGGCGAGTACCGAGATGAGAGTGATAATCGACACCGAAAAATAAATCGTTTGTGCAGTTTTCATTTGAAACCGCACCAAAAAGTCCACCCATATATAATCCTCCCTTATGACAGCTAAATATATTATACAGATTTAAATAATATTTTCAACAAAAAAATAACAAAAGAGAAAAATTTCTCTTTTGCTATTTATGTTCATTTACAGCAATTTTTTACAATGCTCTGCATTTCTTCCATTTTAGCCCCCATATCGGCTACAAGAGCAAACTGATTTTTTGCCCTGACAAGATTATGCTCGGGATAAGCTGTTTTAAAATATGTATCGCCGTTGAGATAGTCGGTAAGAAATCTCATTCCGCACTCAAAGGTCATAAGCTTTGCGGAAAACGCAAGATTATCAAGCTCATACTGATTAAAGCTCTCCCCTGCCTGACTTAAAAATCCGTTTGTATATGCTTCAAAATACTCGAGATTCAATGAAACCTTGGATAAATCCTTTTCGTCCTCTGCCGCAGTATTAGCCCCGAATCTTATTGAGTCGCCGAAATCATAAAGGGCAAGACCCGGCATAACTGTATCAAGGTCGATAACACAGATTGCCTCATCGGTATCATTATCAAAAATAACATTATTAAGCTTTGTATCATTATGAGTTACTCTCAACGGAAGCTTATTATCATTTATCAAATCAACAAGCCTTGAGCAATCAGCCTTTCTGTTTTTAACAAATTCAATTTCATCACGGCAGTCAGCTGCCCTGCCGCTCAAATCAGCATTAACAGCAGGGATAAATTCATTCTCGTAGCGCCATATTGTATTATGAAAATTAGGGATTGTTTCGTTAAGCGTATGTGCCGGAAAGTCAGACAAATACTTTTGGAATTTGCCGAAAGCTATACCGCTTTTTTTAAATATTTCGGCACTGTCAACGCTGTCATAGCTTTTGCTGTTATCAACAAATCTGTAAGCGCGGTAGCATTCACCGTCGTCGGTCTTATAATATTTATCTCCCTGCTTTGTTTTAATAAAATGCAGGGTTTCGCGCGCCTTATCGCCGTTATTCTCTTCAATAACATTACGCAGATAAGATGTAACGGAAAAAACATTATCCATCAGTGCGTCGATATTTTTAAACACATTTGTATTGACCTTTTGCAGAATATAATGCTTGGTTAAATCTCCGCTTTTAAAGGTTGTAATATATGTAGTATTAATATGTCCCGAACCGAAAAGGCTGTAATCAATAAGCTCTCCGTCAAAATTAAAATTACTGATAACTGACTCTAGATCGG
>JBJEPL010000197.1:0-9072 GCA_051881215.1 Eubacterium sp.
CCTCCCTTTTTCTTTTCTCCATACTTGCCGCACCGCCGTCTTTGTCAATTACACGGCTTGTTCGTTCACTTTCAACTGCAGAAAGTGTTTCTTCAATGATTTCATCAAGCGTTGTTGCAGTAGATTCAACTCCGCCGGAAAGGGGATAGCAGCCGAGAGTTCTGAAACGAACCATTTTCATTTGAGGCTTTTCGCCCGGCTCTAATCTCATTCTGTCATCGTCAACCATTATAAGATTTCCGTCGCGCTCAACAACGGGGCGTTCTGCCGCATAATAAAGAGGAACAATTGGGATATTTTCTCTTTTTATGTACTGCCATATATCGGTTTCGGTCCAGTTTGAAATCGGAAATACTCTTATGCTTTCACCCTTGTTGATTTCTGTGTTATAAAGCTTCCACATTTCGGGGCGTTGGTTTTTAGGATCCCATGCCTGTGCAGAATTTCTGAAAGAGAAGATACGCTCTTTTGCTCTGCTCTTTTCCTCATCGCGCCTGCCGCCGCCGAATGCTGCGGTAAAGCCGTATTTGTTAAGCGCCTGCTTTAATGCCTGCGTTTTCATAATATCGGTGTAAGCCGAGCCGTGGTCGAACGGGTTGATACCCTGCTTTACACCGTCCTCGTTTATATATTCGAGCATTTCAATACCAAGCTCTTTTGCAGTTTTATCACGAAATTCTATCATTTCCTTGAATTTCCATGTAGTGTTTACATGCAAAAAAGGGAAGGGGGGCTTTGCCGGATAAAATGCCTTCATGGCAAGATGGAGCATAACAGATGAATCCTTGCCGATTGAATAGAGCATTACAGGCTTTTCACATTCTGCGGCAACTTCGCGCATAATGTATATTGCTTCCGCTTCCAACTCATCTAAATGAGATAATTTGCTCATAGACAGATCCTCCTTATCAGTACTTATTAGAGCTTGCAGAATTAACGGTTATTGTTCTGATCAAGCCTTGTTTATTATAAAAATTCCAATTGAGCAGACTGCCGTCTTTTTCTACCTGCATATAAGTGTCATTTCCGCCCATATCCTCACCGAGGAAAAACTCAATGGCACCGGTTTTACATTCTTTAACGCAGGAAACACAACCCCAGCAGTCCTTCGGGTATTTTATCTCTGCTTTATTGTTAATAATATCAATAAGGCTTCCCGGGCATACTGTACTGCACATTCGGCAGCCCACGCATTTTTGAGGGTTAATTCTGATACTCATATTCAGCCCTCCTGTCTGCAAGCGGTCTTTCAATTATCCTGATTTGACCGTCAATCAATTTTGAATTTATATATTTCAGATAATTTTCGTCGTCCTGATTGGGATAACTTTCATTCTCTGCAAAGCAATGCCAGCGTGTTTCTTTTCTTGCCTTCAAATGTGCAATAACGCAAAGGCAAACCGTAAGTCTTTCGCGCACCTCAAAAAAGTGGGTTAGATCCTGCATATCGGTGCAGGATACCGTATCCGAAAGAGTGATAAGCTTTTTAATCTTTTTTTCTGCAATATCAAGAGAGCCTTCGGTAAAAGCATAATAGGTGCTTATTCCGCCTGCATATTTATCCATAATATCCTGCATGTCAAGCTCAAGCTTTTCGGCAGTTATATCTGTTTTGAGGGATAAATAATGCTCTGCTTTTTCGTTAACTTCCTTTATAAGCGCTTTGGATGGCGTGATGTTATCGGTATCGGCAGAAGCCTTTAGGGCTGACAGCCCTGCAATTTTGCCCTCTGCCAAAGCACCTGTTACATATTTTTGAGGGCAGCCTCCTGCAACATCTCCTGCGGCATATAAGCCGTCAAGAGTCGTTTTTCTGTCATTGTTTATCCAATATCCGCTTGCCGTATGACCGCCTACGATATACGGCTCGGTGCCTTCGATTTCAACATTTTCCTCATCGGCGCTTTTGCCCTTTGCCACCCATTTAAGCGTTTGAGAAGGCGCCATATTGAGATATGCTTTTTCCAAATCCTGTGCCTGCTCGTTTGTAATACCGTCTGTTTTCAGATAGCATGGACCTCTGCCGGCTCTGTTTTCGGCAACGGTTCCCCAAACTCTTTGAGAGGTGGTTAAGCCGTATTTGTCCTCATATACTTCACCGAGCGAATTAACCTGCTTTGCGCCGACACCCTGCGCAAGAGTTCCCGTAGGAGCAATTGTGTCCTTGCACCTCAAAGCAATAAAACGCATTTCAAAGGTTGTCATCTCTGCGCCTGCGCGTATGCCCATTGCATAGCCTGCGCCTGTATTGAAGGGACAATACCACATTTTGTGGCGTGAAAACTTGGGATGATTAGGCTTATATATTCCTGCGGCTCCGCCTGTGCAGACAATGGTTGCTTTTGCACTAATGAAATACAGCTTTTCCTCTTTAACGCAGTTTCCGTATGCGCCTGTAACTCTGCCGTCATTTGTTATGTAATCAATAATATTAAGATTGTTAATTACCGTTACATTTTCAAGCTTATCAACTGCGTCTGCCAAAAGCGGCTTGAAATTCTCACCGTTTATTTTAAGGTTTCTGTTTCCTCGGCTGACATATTCGCCGTTTTCATCCTTAAGAATAACAAGTCCCAATTTTTCCATTTTTGCCGTAACTTCGTTAAGGCTTTCGCTCATTGAAAGAAGCAAATCCTCTCTTGCAATGCCGTGAGCGTCATTAACGGCATAATCAACATAAAAATCAGGAGTATGGCCTTTGGTTATGTAAGCGTTAAGAGCATTTACTCCCGCGGCAAGGCATCCGCTTCGCTTAATGTTTGCCTTTTCGGCTATAATGATTTTTGTTTTTGGCGATTTCTCTGCAATGGTTAAAGCGGCATAACAGCCTGCTGTTCCTCCGCCGATAATCAGAATATCAGTATTTATTATTTCAGTTTTCATTCTTTACCTCTAACAAAGAAAAAAGGGATATTTCCTAACTTCTTACTTTTCCTATATGTTTAGTAGGTTTTATATTGATATTATAATTATATCAATCAAATTGCATTTGTCAATAGAAAAACTAATTTTTACTATATTTTAATATTATTAATTGCTTTTACTGTTTTTTCTATATCCTCATAGCTGTGCGCCGACGATATAAACATTGCCTCAAATTGGCTCGGTGCAATATAAATTCCTGCGTTGAGCATTTGAGAAAAATAATCTGCAAATGCCTTTGTATCCGATTTTAAGGCGGAGGTGTAATCTGTCACTTTATCCTTGGTGAAAAAAACACTTAAAAGAGAGCCTGCTCTGTTTACCATAAGTCCCATATTTCTGTAAGCCTCTTCAAGTATCGCCGCCTTTTTGTCTGTTTCTTTGTAAACGGCGGGATTGTTTTTTAAAATTTTAAGGGTTTCAATTCCTGCCGTTACTGCGACAGGATTACCCGAAAGCGTGCCTGCCTGATAAACTTTTCCTACAGGTGCAATAACCTCCATAATATCTGCTCTTCCTCCGTAAGCGGCAAGGGGCATTCCTCCGCCGACTATTTTGCCGAGAGTTACCAAATCAGGCAAAACGCCGTAATACTCTCCGGCACCGCCGTAAGAAAGGCGAAAGCCCGTTATAACCTCATCGAAAATTAAAAGAGCATTATATTTTTCCGTTATATCTCTCAAAAATTTAAGAAAGCCTTTTTCAGGAGGAACAACGCCCATATTTGCGGCAACAGGCTCAACAATCAGCGCGGCAATATCATTATCCGATTTGAACAAATCCTCAACTGATTTTTCATTGTTATAATCCGCAAGCAGGGTGTTTTGGGCATAGCCCTTCGGAACTCCTGCACTGTCAGGTACGGAGCCTGTAAGAAGTCCGCTTCCGGCTTTAACAAGAAGCCCGTCGCTGTGTCCGTGGTAATTTCCCCTGAATTTTATAATTTTGTTTTTTCCGGTATATCCTCTTGCCGCGCGGATTGCAGACATTACTGCCTCTGTTCCGCTTGAAACAAGACGCACCTTTTCTATAGCAGGAACAGCCTCGACAATAATTTTGGCAAGCTCAGTTTCCTTTTCGGTAGGAGCGCCGAAGGTCAAACCGTTGTCACAGGCTGATTTAACGGCGTTTATTACCCTTTCGTCTGCATGACCCAAAATACACGGTCCCCATGAGCATACATAGTCAATATACTCATTACCGTCTGCATCATAAATATATGCGCCCTTTGCCCTTTCTATAAATAAGGGAGTCTGACCGACAGATTTGCATGCACGCACAGGGCTGTTTACTCCGCCGGGTATATATTTTTGAGCATCATCAAAAAGCGCTTTCGATTTTGTATTATTCATTAAGCCACCCCGCAATATCCAAAGCGTGATATGTGATAATTCTGTCCGCTCCTGCGCGCTTGAGTGAAATCATATTTTCAAGAACAATGTGCTTTTCGTCAATCCATCCGTTTTGCGCCGCTGCCTTAACCATCGCATATTCACCGCTGACATTATAGGCAATAAGCGGTATATCAAATCTTTCCCTTGCTTTTGAAAGAATATCCATATATGCAAGCGCAGGCTTTACAATTATCATATTTGCACCCTCGTCTAAATCGTCTGCGATTTCCATAAGTGCCTCTCTGCCGTTTGCAGGGTCCATCTGATATGTTTTTCTGTCGCCGAAGCGCGGTGCAGAGCCTGCCGCGTCGCGAAACGGTCCGTAATAGCCTGAAGCAAATTTTGCGCTGTAGCTCATTATCGGCGTATTTTTTAAGCCGTTTTCATCAAGAGCATTTCTTATAGCGTTTACCCGTCCGTCCATCATATCGGAGGGTGCAACAATATCTGCTCCTGCTTTTGCAAGCGATACCGCCATTTTTGAAAGTAAGGGGAGGGTTTCGTCATTGAGTATTTCGCAGTTATGAACAAGTCCGCAATGACCGTGTGATGTGTATTCACACAGGCAGACATCTGCAATAATCAAAAGCTTCGGATATTTTTCCTTAATAAGCCTTATTGCTTTTTGCGTTATTCCGTTGTCGTCATATGCTCCGCTGCCTACCTCATCCTTATAAGCAGGAATACCGAAAAGAAGTATCGCCGGAATTTGAGCGGCAGTTACTCTTTCCAGCTCCTCATCAATTCTGTCAAGAGAATACTGAAAAATACCAGGCATTGATTCAACAGGATTTTTTATGCTTTCTCCCTCAATAACAAATAACGGATAAATTAAATCCTCCGCAGTTATTCTGTTTTCACGCACAAACGAGCGCATATTTTCATTTTGACGAAGCCGTCTGAACCGTTTCATTTATGTTATGTCCTTTCCGATTGCAGAAATTATACCCTCCGCTGTATGTGTTTTGGCGATAATGGGTAATGTTTTGCTGTGTTTTTTAAATTCCTTTGCCGTTATTTCACCGATGCATACAGGCTTTGCGTTATTTAAAGCTCCACCGTTTTCAAAAAATGCCGATGCTCCCAAAGCGCTTGCGAAGATAATGTAATCTGTATTGCAGGTTATCTGCATTTTGTTTGCAACGGTATCGTAAATTCTGATATCGTCATATTTAATATCGGCGTTTTTCAGCTCATTTGTTAATTCATCCGAACCGTTTTGGGCTCTTAAAATCAAAAGCTTATCGTTGCTGTTTAATACGCGGGAAAGCTCTTTTCCGAGCGCTTTTGCAGTGTATTCGCACGGAACAAAATCCGCATAAAAGCCGTATTGTGCCAAACAGGCGGCGCTTGCGCTTCCGATGCAGGCGAATTTAAGATGACTTAATTTTCTGAAATCAATTTCTCTTTTCTTAAGAAAATCAAAAAATATATTAACTCCGTTTGAGCTTGTAAAAGCAAGATATGTATAACCGCTCAAATCATCAGGTATTTTATCAAAATACGCAATAATATTCAAGTGCGGATATGCTTTAACATATGCACCGAGGCAGGACAGTTTATCGGACAGGCGTCTTGTAAATTCCCTTGTTCCGGTGACGGTTACCGAAATATTATCTAAGGGGAGCTTTACCGTTTTTCTGAAATCAAATAAAGCGGTATCGCCGATAACTAAAATTGCAGGCGTTTTTGCAGACACCGCTTTCTCTGCAATATTTTCAAGAGTACCGTCAATCCGCTTTTGGTCTATATCAAAGCCCTGTGAAAGAACAGCAGCAGGGGAGTTCTTGCTTTTTCCGTTTTCAATAAGCCTTTTGCATATGATTTCAATATTGTGAAGCCCCATAAGAAATACAAGAGTTCCGTTGAGCTTTGCAAGCGCACCGTAATTTTCATCTTTATCTGTTGCAGTATGTCCTGTCACAACAGTAAAGGACTGCGCAGCTTTTCTGTGTGTTACGGGAATTCCGAGATTTTCAGGTACGGCGATTGCCGAGCTTACTCCGGGGATAACCTCATAGGGAATATCTGTATTTTGAAGGGCAAGTATTTCCTCACCGCCTCTGCCGAAAACAAAGCTGTCGCCGCCTTTTAGGCGAACGACTTTTTTACCGAGCCTCGCGTTATCAATAAGTATTTTATTTATGCTTTCCTGCTTTTCACTGTGATGACCGAGGCGTTTGCCTGCATAGATTAATTGAGCATCAGGCCTTGCTTCATTTAACAAATTTTCATCAATCAAATCATCATAAACAATAACATCGGCGGATTTCACGGCCCTTAAGCCCTTAACAGTTATAAGCTCTTTGCCGCAGCCTGCGCCGACAAGCGTTACGCTACCCATAGATTTCATCCTTTATTTTTTTACAAAGAATTTTGTATTCATTATATTTTCCTGTTTGAGTTGATTTTCTGCCGTTAAATAATGCGGTAATTTTTAACATATCACCGTCAATTTCCGAATATGCACCGAGCGCGGCAGAGCAGTCTGCCTGCATCAAATTAAGCATAAAGCGTTCAGCCTCAAACCTTTTTGCAGAATTTTCATCGCTTATTGAATGCAGAAGCTTTACCGTTTCTTCATCGCTTTCGCGGCACTGCACGGCGATTATTCCCTGACATGCCGACGGCAGAAACTCATCGGCTTCAAAAATCCGAACATCAAAATCCGACAAATCGGCTCCCAAACGGTCAAGCCCTGCCTTTGCAAGAATAATTCCGTCATATAAACCGTCACGCAATTTATTAAGTCTTGTGTCAACATTTCCTCTTATGCTTTCATATTTTGCATTTGGGTAAAAGGCCTTGCACTCGGCGATTCTTCTCGGACTGCCTGTTCCTATAACAGAGCCATCAGCTATTTTTTTGTCCTTGCGAGTAATTAAACAGTCCCTTGAATCTGCCGCTTCGGGTACTCCTGCGATTATAAGCCCTTGTGCAAGGCAGTAGGGCAAATCCTTGCCGCTGTGAACAGCTATATCGGCTCTTGAGTCAAGCAGATATTTCTCAATTTCGGTTACAAAAAGACCTCTGCCGCCGATTTGGTTTATCGGGCTTGTTTGGTCCTTATCTCCTTTTGTTGAAGCCTCAAGCAGAGTAACTTCGGCGCCTTTTTTTTCAAGGGCGCTTTTTATTATATTTGCCTGAACAAGAGCAAGCCGGCTGGCTCTTGTTGCTAAAGTTATTTTTTTCATTTAATCAGCTCTGTAAATTTATTTTTTAGTATCTGCGCCCGTTCTTTTTAGTCGGGTATTTCTTTTTTCAGCGTTTCTCTCAATTCGCCCATTTCGTCAATTATTTTATCTATATCCTCGGGCAAAAGGCATTCAATTTCTTTTCTTATGTACTGTGCTGTCAGCGGACTTTTTCCGCCTGTTGAGATACCGATTGTCAAATCGCCTTTTTTTATAAGACTCGGGAAAATAAAGGTGCAAAGCTCGGGATTGTCAACAATATTAACAGGTATGCTTTTTCTTTGGCATAAAAGTGAAATTCTTTTGTTAAGCTCTCTGTCATCAGTTGCGCAGATTACATAATCTCCCAAATCCAAATCTGCTTCTTCAAATTTTTTATTAAGAACTTTAACATCGCTTATCTGCGTTTTTTCGGCAACTACGATTATGTTCTGTGTAAACTGCTTGAGCCTTTCAACCTTACCCTTTGCCACCTTTCCTCCGCCGATTACAAGAAAGGCTTTGCCGTCGATATCTTCAAAAAAGGGAAACAGAGTCATAAAATATCCTCCATTTGTGAAAAAACATTAATAAAGCTTTCAAATTCCTTTGCATTTGCCGTATCCCTGAAATTATAGATAAAATGCTTGATTTTATCATCAGCTATGCTCTGAATTTTCGGCAAAACCGAATGAAATGAAAGCTCCTTCAAAAGTGTATCTATATCTTCGTTCATTAAATCCTGCGCGGTTTTTAGCTCGCACCTTTTAATTTCGCTGTTTTGCTTTGCAATATCATTGAAATCGTCAATTTGCATAAGAGTAATATTCGGTATATGCTTAATATCTCCGTCTATATCTCTGGGCACTGCAAGGTCAATAAAAAGCCTTGGCTTTGAAGCGCTGATATGCTCCTTTAATTTGTTTGAAACAATTGTAAAATGAGGGCTTTTGGTTGCAGAAATAACAATATCCGCCTTATCTGTATAATCATATCTTTGCGCATAAGAAATAACCGTTAAATTATCGTTTGAAATATGACCCTCTCTTGTCGTGGCATAAATTTCAAATTCTCCGTAGGAAAGCAGATTTTTCAGCACCTTGCCTCCGATTTCACCGCTTGCGCCGAGCATTAAAACGGTTTTGCCGCTGAATTTACGGCATTTTGCGGCAACCAAAGTGGCAACCGATACAGAGCTTTTTGAAATCAGCGTCTGCGTTTTAATTTTTTTAACACTTGTTATTGCGGCCTTGAATACGGTATTAAGCTCATAGCCTGTCAATCCGTTTTTCTGTGAAAACGCAAAGGCATTTTTAATCTGACCGAGAATTTCGTCTTCTCCGACTACCATGGATTCTATACCGCAGGCAACACGAAAGAGATGCCTTATAGCGTTTTCACCGTCAAAAATCAGCACATTATTTTTTATGCCGACATCCGATTTTGAATAACCTGATAAAATATCAAGCGCTTCATACACATTCCCAACCCCGTAAACTTCGGTACGGTTGCAGGTAGTAAGAAAAACAGCCTCGGGGATATCGGCTTTTTTTAACGCATTTAAAAAATTAATTTGCTTTTTT
>JBJEPL010000198.1:0-2683 GCA_051881215.1 Eubacterium sp.
GGAAGCATATATTACAAGGGTGATGATATAAAAGGAATAGATAAGTATAAATTCCGCAGTAAATATATCGGCGTTATTTTTCAAAGCTATAATCTCATAACTAAATTTACCGCTTTGGAAAATGTAATGCTTTCAATGGATATAGCAGGCGTTAAGGATAAAAAGAAAAAAGAAAAGGCATTATCCCTGCTTAAAAGCGTAGGCTTAAGTGAAGAGGAAGCAAACCGCCGTGTATTAAAGCTTTCGGGAGGTCAACAGCAGCGTGTTGCAATTGCGCGTGCGCTTTCATATGACGCCGATATCATTTTGGCAGATGAACCAACCGGAAATCTTGACGGCGAAACACAAAACGAAATTATGGAAATATTCCGTAGCCTTGCAAATCAGGGCAAATGTGTAATTTTAGTAAGCCATTCACCGCAGGTTGCTCAAATGTGTGATGAAATATATGAGTTAAAACGAATTCAAGGCATTTCAAAAAAGAGATAGAATAAGAAAGCTATTGCTGTCAGTGCCTTGTGTTGTCTGAATATTTTTCACAAAATCTTGCCTGAAATGACGGCTCTTCGTCACCTGCATACAGATGGCTCAAATCGCCGTATTGCAGGCAGGTAAATATGGCCTTGCCCTTTTCTCTTTCCTCTGTTACAAGCCTTGTAACAGAGGTTGGAAGTGCTCTGAAATTATGCCATAAAATCATAGGTGAAATATTGAAAATATGAGAAAGAATAACAGCGCTTACTCCGAAATGGCAGAACAATACTATAACATCGGAGCTTTCCCGCTCAACATCAAACAGCCTGCCGTTATGAACATAGCCGTGGCTTTTTAACAGCTCATCAACGCCGGCGCAAACCTTTTTGTAATGGCGTGCTACATCGCCTTTTTTCATCAAATCAGCATCAAGCCACTTGTCATAGCTGTAGTAATCATCAATTTCAGTCCAATACGACGGCATTCTGTCCCAGCAGTTTTCTTTTATAAACCAATTCTTTTTAACCGTTCCCTGAAATTCACGCAGCCATTCCAAAGTAACAGCGGACTTGCCTGTTTTTTCCAAGGTGTATGAGGCTGTTTTCTGTGCTCTGCCAAGAGGGGAGCAATAGATATAATCAATCTTCTGCTTTGAAAGCCTGTCTGCAAGAAGCTTTGCTTCCCTTACTCCTTTTTTTGTCAGGCTGTCGTGCACATAATCAGGGTCTCCGTGGCGGATTATCAATATTTCCATTTGATTTTACATATTCCTTTCAGCAATCTTTTTTAATATGAATGAAATACAACTGTATTTACTGATTTTGCGGATATTTTTATATCCGCTTTATTTTTTACGGTATATTCCTTAAGATTATCCTTTGCGTTTGTAACAGCAAGCGTTATTTCATCACAGTATTCTTTCTCAAGTGAGACGGATTTTTCATTGTCGGTATCATTAATGATAATCAAAACGGTTTTGTTTTCTTTAATAAAAGCAAGCAGCTTCAAATCAGCATCATCGGAGTATGCCTCAACGCGCTTTGCATCGTACGGAATATATTTGGAGAAATTGCCGGTTGCATAATAGCGCTTTGTCATCGCAAAGGTTTTATCAGATAAATTTATGTAAATAAGACCGTCGCAGTAATTGGATTCGGAAACAGCAATCCAGTGTTGCCAAGAGGTTACATTAAGTATGGAAATATCCTCGTATATAACATTTGCCATAACAAGTGCAGATGCCATACTTGAATCTCTGCCTCTTTTCATATGCGTCCATTCGCTCATTTTTATGTCTATATTCGGATAGTGCCTGTCCATCCATTTTCTGTATCGCTTTAAAAAAGCAACACGGTTGTTTAAACAGGGTAGAGGAGCCGGAAGGCAATAAGAGTGAATATCAACGCTGTCAATCTTTTTTCTCACATTTTCATATTTGAGCAAATTTCGCGTGTATGATTTATTAAACCAGCGTATATCGCCGTTTTCAAGACCTGACAGCTTTACATTGTCAAATGCCTTTCGCTTGTTCATTTCATCTGCAAACACTTTAAGGACCCCGCCGGCACTTTTCGGGCTGTAATGACAGCCCTCCTGACCCCGTGTCCAAGTCCAAAGGGGCTCATTTACAGGCGAAATGTATTTTATCGGTATCCCCTCATTTAGAAAATGCTCGGTGACATCAAGGCAGTAAAGTGCAAAAGCAGAATAATTCTTTTTTGCAATATTATCACGAAATAATCTCGAACGGTCGCAATGCGCTTTTTTGCTTTTGGTAAGCCTTGGAATAGGGGAATTAACAAAGAAAATCACTTCATCTGCGCCGTCTTTTACTGCCTGCTTCATCATATAAACAGCGTTTTTATCACGGCTGAAATCATATTCACCCGCTGAAATTTCAAAGGACTCCGTTTTGCGCAGAGGCTTAATAATTCTATCGTTTTTTGACTCCTTTGAACCGCCTCCGATATTGTAACGGTAAATACGAAGCCCTATTCCGTTATCTTTACTGTAAAGAAGCTGTGAAATTCTGTCACGAACGGCTATACCGCTTCCTTCATCAATATTATCCCAGCCTCCTACCTCCTGCGCCCACCAAGCGCCGCTTGCTCCGAAGCCTTTAAAGGTTTGAAATTCATTTTCTCTGTTTATGTTTATTATCATATGCTTCCTCAATAAATAAAATGAATAGACTATACTTTTTCATAAT
>JBJEPL010000199.1:0-9030 GCA_051881215.1 Eubacterium sp.
TGAGGAGTCTACATAGTATAATTCAATCGGAAAATCAAAGGTTCCTCTTTTTTTATTTTCATAAAGCGAGCTATAATTCATACTGCATCACCAAAAAGTGAATATTGTCATATTACAATGATATAATAGACCAAGCATAATAATATTAAATGTAATATAATACAATTAAGGTAACATAGATTATTATGTTTGTCAAATAAAACAAAGGAGATAATTATGCAAAATTTAGACGAGATTAAAGAACAAATCTGCGATGTGTGTCACAAAATGTGGCAGCTCGGATGGGTTGCCGCCAATGACGGAAATGTCAGCGTTCGCCTTGACGACGGAAGAATTCTTGCCACGCCGACAGGAATCAGCAAATCCTTCATCACTCCGGAGAAACTTGTTCTGCTTGATAAAGACGGAAATGTTTTAGAGGCAACCGACGGTCACCGCCCGTCAAGCGAAATTAAAATGCATCTGCGCTGCTATGAAAAGCGTGACGATGTTATGAGCGTTATCCACGCGCATCCGCCGGGAGCAACAGGCTTTGCCGTAGCTCACAAGGCAATGGATATGTATAATATGATTGAAGATGTTGCTGTAATAGGCTCTGTTCCGCTTACTCCGTACGGAACACCGTCTACGGTTGAGGTTCCGAATGCAATTGAGCCTTATCTTAAAGAGCACGATGTAATGCTTCTTGAAAACCACGGTGCTCTTGCTGTAGGAAGCGATGTTATCACCGCCTTTTACAGAATGGAAAGCCTTGAGCTTTGGGCGAAAATAACAATTAACGCCGTTATTCTGGGCGGAAGCCACGATATAAGCAAAGAAAATATTCAAAAATTAATTGACTTAAGAGGCTATTACAGAGTAACAGGCAGACATCCGGGATATAAAGTATTTAACCCTGATGATGATATGCTTCACAAAACAGACGAATAAAGGAGTTGAAATAAATGCTCAAAGGAATACCTAATATCATATCTCCCGATTTGCTCAAGGCGCTCAGCCAAATGGGTCACGGAGATGAGCTTGTAATCGCCGACGGGAATTTTCCCTGCCACAGCGTAGGCAAAAATTCAATTGTTATCCGTGCAGACGGTCACGGCGTTCCCGAAATTCTTGATGCAATAATGCAGCTTATACCTCTTGATACATATACTCAAAAGCCTGTTGCGCTTATGGAGGTTGTTAAGGGCGATACCTGCGGTACTCCCGAAATCTGGCAAAAATATGAAGATATATTAAACAAATACGAGCCGGAGCATCACGAAATCGAATATACGGAGCGGTTTGCATTTTATGAAAGAGCTAAAAACGCTTATTTGATTATTGCAACAGGCGAAGAAGCAATTTACGCCAATATTCTCTTAAAAAAGGGTGTTGTAAAATGAAAACTGTTTTAGCTTTTGATTTCGGTGCATCAAGCGGAAGAGCAATCAAGGCTGTATTTGACGGCGGTAAAATAAGCTATGAGGAAATCCACCGCTTTGACAATATTCCGCTCAATATTGACGGGCATGTATGCCACGATGTCAATATGATAACCGATGAAATTAAAACTGCCATAGAAAAAGCAGGTGCAGTTGATTCGCTTGCATTTGACACCTGGGGTGTTGATTACGGTCTTCTTGATAAAGACGGTAAGCTTATTCATATGCCGTATCATTACCGTGATACGCGCACTGCCGATATACTTGATAATGCCTGCAAAAAAATGCCGTTTTCACAGCTTTACGGCGAAACAGGCAATCAAATAATGAATATCAACACACTGTTTCAGCTTTTATGCGACGAAAACACCGCCAGAGCCGAAGCAATGCTGTTTATGCCGGATTTATTCGGCTATCTTCTTACAGGCAATAAGGTATGCGAAAAAACAATTGCGTCAACCTCACAAATGCTCAATCCCGTAACAAAAAGCTGGAGTGACGCCGTACTAAATGCCTATTCAATAGACAGCAAAATATTCGCTCCTCTTGTTGACAGCAGTACAATAAACGGCGAATACAAGGGAATTAAGGTTATTTCTGTTGCAGGTCACGATACTCAATGCGCTGTAGCTGCAATGCCAACTGACAGCAAAAATGCCGCTTTTCTGTCCTGCGGAACCTGGTCGCTCATCGGATGTGAGCTTGACAAGCCTATTTTAACGCAGGAAAGCAATTCGTTGGAGCTTTCAAACGAGCTTGGCGCAAACGGTAAAATCAACTATTTAAAAAATATCAGCGGTCTTTGGCTTATTCAGGAAACCCGCAGGGATTTGGCACAAAAGGGACAAAAGTACACCTACAATGAGCTTGAGCTTATGGCAAGGGAGTGCACTCCTTTCAAATGCTTCATTGACCCCGATGACGAAATGCTGTCCGCTCACGGCAATCTTCCCGACAAAATCAGGGAATATTGCAAAAAAACAGGTCAGTATCAGCCGTCATCAGTCGGAGAAATTGTCAGATGTATTTACGAGAGCCTTGCGCTGAAATACCGCTACGCTCTTGAGCAGATTTCAAAATGCACCGGAAAGAGCTTTGAGGTGCTTCATCTTTTGGGCGGCGGCACGAAAGACGGATTTTTGTGCGAGCTGACCGCAGACAGCATTAATATGCCTGTTATTGCAGGACCTGTTGAAGCAACCGCTTTGGGCAATATCATTTTACAGCTTATTGCTCTTGGCGAAATCGGCAGTATTGATGAGGGCAGAAAAATAATTGCAAAAACCGAATCGGTAAAAACATACAATCCGTCTCACAGCAAAAGTTGGGACGAAGCGTATGATAAATTTTCAGAAATAATTAATAAGTAACGGAGGAATTATTATGTTATATCCTAAAATCGGATTAAGACCTGTTATCGACGGCCGCTGGGGCGGTGTCCGTGAAAGTCTTGAAAAGCAAACAATGGGAATGGCTCATTCAGCCGCAAATCTGATTGAAAGCAAACTAAAATACCCTGACGGAACTCCTGTTCAGTGCGTAATAAGCGAAACTACAATCGGCGGCGGCGCTGAAGCCGCAAAATGCGCAGAGCAGTTTTCAAAGGAAAATGTTGTTGCTACATTGACAGTAACACCATGCTGGTGCTATGGCTCCGAAACCTTTGATATGGACCCTAATACAATAAAGGCTGTATGGGGCTTCAACGGAACAGAAAGACCGGGCGCTGTTTATCTTGCCGCAGTAATGGCGGCTTATGCTCAAAAGGGCCTCCCTGCATTCTCCATCTACGGACATGATGTTCAGGATATCAACGACAGCACCATTCCCGCAGATGTTGAAGAAAAAATTCTTCGCTTTGCCCATGCGGCAGTTTCAGTAGGCTGGATGAAAAACAAGTCTTATGTTAATGTCGGCGGTATTGCCATGGGTATTGCAGGAAGCTACTGCAATGCAGATATGTTCCAGAAATATTTCGGAATCCGTGCAGAATGGGTTGATATGACGGAAATTGTTCGCAGAATAACTCTTGAAATTTATGACCACGATGAATATGAAAAGGCTCTCAAATGGATTAAAGCCAACTGTAAAGAGGGCTTTGACTGTAATGCAGGAAAGGATCTTCCTGAAATTATAAGAAAGTCAAAGGTTGTTGCTCCCGATAAGGATTGGGAATTTATTGCAAAAATGACAATCATCATTCGTGATATCCTTTACGGTAACAAAAAGCTCGACGAAATGGGATGGCACGAAGAGGCTCTCGGCAAGAATGCCATTGCAGGCGGTTTTCAAGGTCAGAGAAACTGGACGGACTGGCTTCCTAATGCAGACTTCACGGAAGCAATTATGGCAAGCTCTTTTGACTGGAACGGCCCTAAAGCTCCAACTCCGTTTGCAACGGAAAACGATACCTTAAACGGCGTAGCCATGATGCTCGGTACTCTTGTTTCAGGCTCCGCTCCCTGCTTCCATGATGTGCGTACATATTGGAGCCCTGAAGCCTGCGAGAGAGTTACAGGCGTTAAGCCTGACGGAATTGCCAAAAACGGATTTATTCATCTTATTAATTCCGGTGCAACCGCTCTTGACGGCAGCGGTGCAAGCAGGGATAAAGACGGCAATGCCTGCATGAAGCCGTTTTGGGAAATGACTGATGATGATATCAAGGCATGCATTAATGCTACAGACTGGTGCAGAGCAAACTATGAATACTTCCGCGGCGGCGGATTCTCAAGCCATTTCCGTTGCAGAGCAGAAATGCCTGTTACAATGCTTCGTGTTAATGTAGTTGACGGTATCGGTCCTGTTATTCAGCTTTCGGAAGGCTACACAGCCGATTTACCTGATGAAATTCACAATACTATTGACAAGAGAACAGACCCTACCTGGCCTACAACCTGGTTTGTTCCCAATCTCACCGGCAAGGGCGCCTTCAAGGATGTATACAGCGTAATGGCTAATTGGGGCGCTAACCACGGCGTTACGGTTTACGGCCATGTCGGAGCAGATATTATCACCCTTGCTTCAATGCTTCGTATCCCTGTAAATATGCACAATGTTGACGAGTCAAGAATTTTCCGTCCGCATGCTTGGGCGTCATTCGGAACAGAGGATACTCAATCGGCAGACTACCGTGCCTGCCAGACCTACGGCCCAATGTATAAATAATTATATTAGCAAAAAGCGTTGAGCAGTAATGCCCAACGCTTTTTATATGAATAATATTGGCATATTGTAAAAAAGCTGATATAATTACGAAGGAAAACAAAAAATCAGCGCTGATTAGAGGAGTATTATTTTGAAGCGACTACTTATTGTTGACGGCAGTAACTTATTATTTCAGATGTTTTTCGGTATGCCTGCAAGGATAGTTAACCAAGACGGCAAAGCCATTCATGGAACGCTTGGCTTTGTGGGCGCATTACTGAAAATAATCCGTAAGGTTGAACCTACACATATAGCCGTAATATTTGACTCTCAACATAAAAACAACCGATGTGCGCTTAATCCGGAATATAAAGCAAACAGAATTGATTACAGTACGGTAAATCAGGACGAAAATCCTTTTTCTCAGTTGGCTGATGTATATACTGCGCTTGACTATCTCGGTATAAGGCATACAGAAGCTGTTGACTGCGAAGCAGACGATATTATTTGTGCTTATGCTTTGTCTTTTGGTCAAAAAGATGAAGTTATCATCTCATCATTCGACAGCGATTTCTTTCAGCTCATAACAGATAAAGTATCCGTACTGCGTTACCGCGGTGAGAAAACGGTAATATGCACACCCGAATACATAGCGGACAAATTCGGAATAACTCCGGATCAATATGCAGATTTTAAATCACTTACAGGCGATAAGGCGGATAACATTAAGGGAGCGGAAAAGGTCGGACTGAAAACAGCCACTTTGCTTCTTAATGAGTTTGGTTGTCTTGAAAATATTATTGCCAATGCGCAACACATTAAGAAACCGTCTGTTAAAAACTCTGTTATAAATAATTCAGAAAGATTGCGGACAAATTATAAAATGATAAAGCTCGGATATACCTCACCGTTGCCGTTTGCTGTGCAGGAGCTTGAATACTGTTATACAGGAATTACAACAACCGAGGTTTTGAAAGGAATAGGATTGAGATAAATAATATGAAAACAGATAACATTTGTATATAATTTAACTGACAGCTTTTATAACAGCAATATTAGACACAGCCGAGGCCGCAGTCCTCGGCTCAGCGTGTAGAAAAAGTCCAATTAATAAATTTCTACACGCTGGCAGACTTCGAGAAATGGAACTGAATTTCGTTTTCTTATGAGTGGGAGCTGTACGATGGTACTGCCCCCCGAGTAAAAAACGAAAAACGCTTAACAGAGGCTTGGATTCGATGTCCAAGCCTCTGTTAGAATCCCTCCGTCAGCCTTTTAATCCAAGTTGCTACAAAACAGTCCACCGGACTGTTTTTCCCAAATCAAAGATTTGGAGCAACGGTCTCTTGTGCTTTGCACAATTCACTCCTCCCTTTGACAAGGGAGGCTAAATAAGGTTTATTTGATTTTATACGGGCGTGGTTCAGACCACTTTATCGACAGTCTGAGCCGAGGACGCCGTCCTCGGCTGTTATATTTAGAAATCAAATTTCATTATTCTAATATTTTTTCACCGCAAGGCAATAAGCAACTCCCTGCGGTGCGCGCAGTCTGTATTTATGGGTCATATTATAATGTTCAAAATACTGCTTTTCAATTTCGCCGCTATCCAAATGTTCATAAATCAGATAACCGTGCTTTGACATCAGTCTTTCAATTTCCGCGTATGTATATTCTGCTTTCATTGCCTCACCTGCGGCATAGGCAAGAGAACGGTTTTGCCCCGATGCAATATCCTTATCAGCAGTCGGATAATCAAACACAATTTCACTGCCCTGACAGGTTATAGATGAGATTGATTTAATCATATTATCAAACTGCTCACTCGTTAAATAATAGCTTATCCCCATCAAACTGCTGAAGGACATTCTGTTTTCGTCATAGCCGGTTTTTAAAATTGCGTCAGTCCATTTCGGCTGTGAGAAATCGCAAACAGCATATTCGATATTCGGCAAATCAATTCCGAGCCTTTCTATTCTTGATTTTTTGTCATTAATTATTTCTTCTTTGTCTATTTCAATAACAAGCATATTTCTCAATTCGTATTTATAGGCCGAAGTATCATACCCTGAAGCAAAAATCAAATACTGCCTGCAACCGAGACATATTGCATTTTCTAATAATCTTTCACAAAAAGCGCTTCTGCCGACAACTGTAGGAGCGAGGTTATTATTTACTATCCACCTTAATGCCTCAGCGTTATCCCCTTTAAAATCGGGATTGAAAAATTTAATTCCCTGTACCATATTCTCTGCAATACTTCTGTATTCATTGACGGTTAAGATTTTTTCCGCCAAAGCGTCTTTGTAAATGCAAAGGTTATTGTGTTTTGTGTGATACGCTCTTGCAAAGCAGCTTACAAGCGCGGTCATATTTTTCTTCATAGTCTTATCTCCTTGAATTTTGATATTCGGGGTGTGCCTTATTTAAGTAAAAAGCAACATAATCCCCTATTATATTAAATACCATAAAATTCACATAAAAACAAGACTTGAAATTTTATCAAAAATGTGCTTACAGCAAAAAAGCCAAGGCAAAATAATTGCCTCGGCTTTCATAAACTAATACCTATATTTTAATTATATCATTGCCGCATTATTTCTACCATTGAAAAAGTGAGGATAACTTTTATAGCATATATACATACCGATTAAATGATTTGTTGTCAGCCGATATTGACACCGAGCTATAAAAATGTTAATATTACATTGAATGAAGGCGTTCCTTGATGGGGCGCCTTAAATTGATTTATCATTTTCAGTACTTTATTAATTAAGGAGAGTTTGCAGTGAAAAATTTATGTAAAAAAATAAGCATTATATTCATTTCGTCAGTGTTTATTATTACCTGTTTGATGTCCCCTGCCTACAGTGCATTTGCGCAATCGTCGCCTATTACTACCGATTCCGCTTCAAAGCTCACCTTTGCGGCATGGGCTGATCCGCAGGTGGCAAGCTTTATCTCTTCGCGAGAAAAATATGTCAAGGCATCCTCGGAGGATTTAAAAAATTCGCAGAGCAAAATTGACGCTCTTGTTTTGGCAGGCGATATAACCGAAAACGCGGCGCCTTATGAATACAGCACAATATATGACAATCTTGCCGATACCGGTATAAAAAACTTTATAACGGCAACGGGAAACCATGATGTGCGCACAGGAGAATACGCTGATTCAAAGAAAAAATTTGTTGATTTTACCAACGACCTTAATGCTGCTGCAGGAAGCACTTTAAAAATTGATTCCATGCATTACAGTTACACTCTTAAAGGCTACAAATTTATTGTTTTAGGCAGTGATGAAACGCAGCTTGAAGAAGCAACAATCGGTGAGGCACAGCTTGAATGGCTGGATGCTCAACTTAAATCATCTGCAAACAAAGGCAAGCCCGTCTTTGTAATACTGCATCAGGTACTTAAAAATACACACGGACTTCCCGACACCTGGGGCAGCTCCGTTAAAACAGCCGGAAGCGTTGGACCACAATCTGATGAAATTCAGTCTATACTGAATAAATATAAGAATATAATTCTTATTTCAGGCCATCTTCATACGGGATTCGGTGAGTATTCTTATCAAAAAATCGGCAACATTCATTCTGTCAATCTGCCGTCTGTAGGCGTTGACAATGATTGCGGCTCCTATAATGAAAACGGTCTGGGCTATATTACTGAGGTTTTTGATAACAAGGTAGTTTTCAAAGCAAGAAATTTTAACAAAGGTGAATTTGTTCCGAAATATAACATAACTATTTATATTGACAGGGTTAAATCGTCTTCACTTTCCGCAACAACATATACATATAACGGAAAAGCAAAGAAGCCTACAATAAGCATCTATAATTACAACGGCCAAAAAATTTCATCAAGCAATTATACTGTTACATATCCTAAAGGCAGAATTAACCCGGGTGAGTACAAAATAAAAGTGACCTTTAAAAATGCCTATAAAGGTAATCCGACGCTTTATAAAACATTTAAAATTTTACCAAAGGGAACAAGCCTTTCATCACTTAAGGCAGGCAGTAAAAAAATAACGGTAAAATGGAAAAAGCAATCCACTCAAACAACAGGCTATCAGATACAGTACAGCACAAGCAGTAAGTTCACTAATGCAAAAACCGTAACTGTATCAAAAAACAGCACAACATCAAAAACAATTTCAAAACTTAAAGCAAAGAAAAAGTATTATGTTCGTATCAGAACATACAAAACAGTAAACGGCAAAAAGATTTATTCTTCCTGGAGCAAAGCAAAAAGCGTTACAACAAAGAAATAACAAATCCATAAACTAATCATAACCACCCATTTGACGGGTGGTTATGATTCATTTAGCTTATTTATTACTCGCAACAAAAAATACAGCATAAAAATTGAGTTGTTCGGAAATTCCGAACAACTCAAAAAATGAGACCGGAAAAAATTTTGTGTAAAAGAGAATAGAAAAAATCCTTTCAAGCAATAA
>JBJEPL010000200.1:0-8956 GCA_051881215.1 Eubacterium sp.
CCGATCTAAATATAAGAAAATCGAACGGAGAATAAAAATGAAAGAACGGATTTCGCTTTGCAATAACTGGGACTTTTGCTTCGGTGATTTAAATTCTGACAGTGTTTTGGAAAAAAATGATTGGCAGTCGGTCATCATACCGCACACATGGAATAATCTCGACGGTCAGGACGGAGGAAATGATTATTACAGAGGAAGCGCCTGGTATCGTTGCCATCTTAACATTGATAAGGATAACGAAAAAGAATATTGGATTGAATTTTTAGGAGTAAATTCAGTTTCGGATGTCTATGTTAACGGCAATCATCTCGGTCAGCACAGAGGCGGTTACACGCTGTTTCGATATAATATAACGGAATTTTTAAACAGCGGTGAAAATGTTTTATTGGTTTGCGCCGATAATTCGCCTTTTGCCGATGTAATTCCATTGACAGCCGATTTCACATTTTTCGGCGGTATTTACCGTGAAGTTAATCTTGTTGTTGTCGATAAAATTCATTTTGCTTTAGATGATTTCGGCTCTGAAGGCGTTTATTTTTCTTATGATAATTCACCGGATATACGAAAAAAAGCCGATTTGAATGTAAGCGCATTAATCAGTGGTAATACCGATAACTGTTATATAAAAACGCAGATATTTGTTCCCAATGAATTTTCTGAATGCGCCGGTGTTGAGAAAACCGATTTTAATGTGTCTGATGTGATTTCAAATTCAAAATGTATTGCAGCAGAGAAGATTACAAAAAATATTTCATCTCAAATCAATTTTACTTTGCAGATTGATAAACCGCACCTTTGGAACGGACGAAGTGACCCTTTCAGATACAAGGCAGTATGTACCTTATATAAAAATGATAAGGAAATTGACAGAGTTGAAAAATTTATCGGCTTTCGTTATTTTTCAATTCATCCGAGAAAGGGATTTTTCTTAAACGGAAATTCTTATCCTCTTCGAGGTGTAAACCGTCATCAGGATCGCAAAAATATGGGCTGGGCGATTTCTCAAAAGGAGCATGACGAGGATTTTGCTCTGATTTATGAAATAGGTGCGAATGCAGTGCGCCTTGCTCATTATCCTCATCATCCGCATTTTTATGACAGGTGCGACCAATACGGCTTGCTTGTGTGGGCAGAAATTCCTTTTGTTGATAATATCGGAGGACTGAAGCTGTCCGATTTGCCTACGGATACCGTTGTTAATCCTTCTGTTACAAAAAGTCAGCTTGAAAATGCAAAGCAGCAGTTGAGAGAGCTTATCCTCCAGCAATACCACAGACCGTCAATTTTCTGCTGGAGTATGTCAAACGAGGTCCGTCAGATTTATAAAAAGACTGCCGGCGATATGTTAAGCGAGCTTGACGCTCTTCTTCACAGCCTTGATAAATCGCGGTATTCCGCGATTGCTGTCAACCATACATATGCTCACCGATGGAAGTCAGATATAAAGGGCTGTAATATTTATCCGGGCTGGTATTTCGGCTCTCAAAAGCAATTCCGTTCTCAAATGATGTATCATATGAGAGCAAATCACCTCAAGGGAGTTGCCGCTTCCGAATACGGAGCAGGAGCAAATGTATATCAGCATACTGAAAATCCCGTTCAGCCTGCAGATACCACCTGCGATTTTCACCCGGAGGAATGGGCTTCAATCGTTCACGAAAATGCACTTGAATATTTTATGTCGCCAAAAGCTAAAAAGGTGTGGGGAAGCTTTGTTTGGAATATGTTTGATTTTGCAATTGATTCGCGTAATGAAGGCTCGATGCCCGGTATGAATGATAAAGGACTTGTAACATATGACCGTAAAATAAAAAAGGATCCGTTTTTTATTTATAAATCATATTGGAGCAAAGAGCCTGTAGTTTATATTACCTCAAGAAGATTTGAGGTTCGCACTGCTTCAAAAATATGTGTTAAGGTCTATTCAAATTCAGATAAGGTAACCCTTTCACTTAACGGTAAAACGCTTTCAACGCTGCATAATTGCGATAATAAGCAAAATCATGTTTTTCTGTTTGAGAATGTTTTCCTTAATATCGGTGAAAATACAGTTACAGCTTCTTCGGGTAATATTTCGGATACAGTTGTCTGGAAGTATTATCAGCAATAAAAAAGCTTAAAAGCAATCCGCTTTAACGGGTTGCTTTTGTTTTTGAAAAATTATAATTCTCTTGCCTTTCTCGTTATTTTGACATATAATAATTTAGATACGATAAAATAAGGAAATCAGAGTAATGGATAAATTTAAACTTGTTAGTAAATATAAGCCGACAGGTGATCAGCCCGAAGCAATTGAAGCCCTTGTAAACGGTATCCTCAAAGGCGACCGAGAGCAGACACTGATGGGCGTAACAGGCTCGGGTAAAACCTTTACAATGGCAAATATAATTGAAAAAATCAACAGACCTACGCTTGTTCTTGCTCATAATAAAACTCTTGCGGCGCAATTATGTTCTGAATTTCGTGAGTTTTTCCCCGAAAATGCTGTTGAGTATTTCGTGTCATATTATGACTATTATCAGCCGGAGGCATATGTACCTACAACAGATACCTATATAGAAAAGGATTCTGCTATTAACGACGAAATAGACAAGCTGCGCCATTCGGCAACAGCAGCTCTTTTTGAAAGAAGAGATGTTATTATCGTTGCGTCTGTTTCTTGTATATACTCCATTGGCGACCCGATTGATTATCAGAGTATGGTTATCTCAATTCGTACGGGTATGGAATACGGCAGAGACGCTCTGATTGAAAAGCTTGTTGCAATTCAGTATGAGAGAAACGATATTAATTTTGTCCGCAATAAATTCCGTGTTCGCGGTGATACTCTTGAAATTTTCCCTGCAGGTTCTTCGGGAAATGCAATAAGAGTGGAATTTTTCGGCGATGAAATTGACCGTATATGTGAAATTCAACCGCTTACAGGCAAGGTTGAGGGTATACTGTCGCATGCCTGTATCTATCCTGCCTCGCACTATGTTGTCGGCGCCGAGAAGATGAATATTGCAATTGAGAAAATTTATAATGAAATGGTTGAAAGAGTGGCTTATTTTGAGGAAAAGGGTAAGCTTCTTGAGGCGCAGAGAATTAAAGAGAGAACGATGAATGATATTGAGATGCTGCGCGAAACAGGCTTTTGCAAAGGCATAGAGAACTATTCCGCCGTTATGAGCGGAAGAAAGCCGGGTCAGGCACCGTTTACTTTAATAGATTATTTTCCCGATGATTTTCTTTTGTTTTGCGACGAGAGCCATGTTATGCTACCGCAGTTAAGAGGAATGTACTCGGGCGACAGAGCAAGAAAGGAAAGCCTTATTGAATACGGCTTTCGTTTGCCCAGTGCCCTTGATAACAGACCGCTTCAGTTTGAAGAATTCTATAAAAAGGTAAATCAGGTCGTATTTACCTCTGCAACTCCCGGTCAGTTTGAAAGGGAAAAAAGTGCGCGCATTGTTGAGCAGATTATCAGACCTACAGGACTTCTTGACCCTGTTGTTACCGTCAAGCCGACTGAAGACCAAATGGACGACCTTTTATCTGAAATAAATATCCGAGCAGAGAAAAAGGAAAGAGTGCTCGTTACAACCCTCACTAAAGCCATGGCAGAGGATTTGACCAAATATCTTGAGGACTTCGGGGTTAAGGTAAGGTATATGCACCACGATATTGATACTATTGAAAGAATGGAAATAATCCGTGATTTGCGTCTTGGTGAATTTGATGTTCTTGTAGGTATAAACCTTTTGAGAGAAGGTCTTGATATACCCGAGGTGTCACTCGTTGCAATTCTTGATGCGGATAAAGAGGGCTTTTTGCGTTCGGAAACCTCACTCGTGCAGACAATAGGCAGAGCTGCCCGAAATGAAAACGGTGAGGTAATTATGTATGCCGACTGCGTTACTCCGTCAATGGAAAGAGCGATTACGGAAACTGTAAGAAGAAGAGAAATACAGCAAAAATATAACGAGGAGCACGGCATAACTCCTCAAACAATCAAAAAAGATGTAAGGCAGATTATTGAAATCACATCAAAGGAAAAAATTGATGGAAGAAAGAAGAAGCTCACAAAGAAAGAGAGAGAGCTGATGATTAAACAGCTTACTAAAGAAATGAAGGAAGCCGCAAGAATGCTTGAATTTGAGCATGCCGCTTATCTGCGTGACCGGATTGCAGAATTAGAAAAATAAGGATAAATAATAATGACGAAGCTTTTCAACGATAAAAATTTCTGGAAAAGAGTATTTAAGCTTACAGCCCCTGTAGCGCTGCAAAATCTGCTTACAAGCTCTTTTGCCCTTGCCGATACTTTGCTTGTAAGTAATCTCGGAACGGTCGCATTGTCCTCCGTTGGTATGGTAGGTCAATGGTCGTGGCTTATGAATATGGTTTTAGTCGGCTTTTGTTCGGGATCGACCGTATTTATTTCACAATACTGGGGGATTCAGAATTTTAAGAAAATAAGACATATTTCAGGGATCTCAATTTTATTTGCCGTTATTGTGGCGTCGTTTTTTACGATTTTCAGCATTACCTGTCCGTCACTGGTCATAAGAATATTCAATTCCGATGCGCAGGTCATTGCGGCAGGAACAGAGTATCTGAAGATAGTTCTTTTTTCCTTTATACCTATTGCTTTGACTAATATTTTGGCGGCAATATTGAGAGCGGTTGAAAATGTAAATCTGCCTATGTATGTATCCGCCTTTACTACAGTTCTTAATATCTTCCTTGATTATTCAATGATATTCGGAAAATTCGGTTTTCCGAAGTTAGGGATAAAGGGCGCCGCACTTGCTACTGCGGTTTCCGCTTGGCTGGGTGTATTTCTTATAATTATTATTTCTTTGATTCAAAAAAATCTTTTAGTCAAGGACTCTGCGGAATTTTTTAAATTTAAGAAAGAGGAAATTTACGAGTATATCAAAAAGGCTGCTCCTGTAGTTATCAATGAGAGTATGTGGGGACTCGGAACCTTTGTATATAATATTGTTTTCGGTAATATGGGATATGAATACTTTTCCGCCTTAACTATTGTCAGAAGTTTTGAAAATATCAGCTTTGTTTTATTTATCGGAATATGCAGTGCTTCTTCTGTTATGATAGGCAAGTCAATAGGTATGGGCGAAATTGAAAGAGGTATTAAGGATTCAAAACGCTTTTCTATTATCGTGCCTGTGATTGCTGTTTTTATATCAATACTGATAATAATATTCAGAAATCAGCTTGTAAGTATTTTTAATATGGGAAATAACATCAGTGAACTGGCATTGAACACGGCAGGAATACTAATGCTTATTTATTCAGCATCCTTTCCTTTCAGAATGTTTCAGTATCTTCAGATTGCTTCCGTTTTCAGAGCAGGCGGAGATACAATCACAGGTGCAAAATATGAACTGCTTTGTCTGTGGCTGATATCAGTTCCGGCAACAGTTATTGCCGTATATCTGTTTAAAGTTCCGTTTGTTGTGGCTTATGCTGTTATGTATATATTTGAGGATATACCAAAACTTATTTTCTGCTTGAAATTCTACAGGTCAAAGAAGTGGATAAAGCCTGTTACCGACGAAGGGAAAGTAGCGCTTGAAAAGTATAAATCAAATAATTTTTGAAATAAGAGGTAGAGATGAATAAAAACATTATAATTAAAGGTGCAAGAGAGCACAATTTAAAAAATATAGATATCGAAATACCGAGAGACAAGCTCGTGGTTTTTACCGGATTATCAGGCTCCGGTAAATCGAGCCTTGCTTTTGATACGATTTTTGCCGAGGGTCAGAGAAGATATGTTGAATCCCTTTCATCATATGCGCGTCAGTTTTTAGGCCAAATGGAAAAGCCCGATGTTGATTATATTGACGGACTTTCTCCTGCAATTTCAATAGACCAGAAAACAACAAGCCGTAATCCAAGGTCAACTGTCGGAACGGTTACGGAAATATATGATTATCTTCGTCTGCTCTACGCAAGAATAGGTACCCCTCACTGCACAAAATGCGGTAGAGAAATAACCCAGCAGACAGTCGATCAAATAGTAGACTCCGTAATGAAGCTTGAAGAAAAAACAAAAATTCAGGTAATGTCTCCTATCGTAAGAGGCAGGAAGGGCGAATATGTAAAAGAGCTTGATAATATAAGAAAATCCGGCTTTGTAAGAGTGCGCGTTGACGGCTCTGTATATGACCTTTCCGAGGAAATAAAGCTTGATAAAAATAAGAAGCATTATATAGAAGTTATAGTGGACAGGCTTGTTATTAACGAAGGTATAAAATCAAGACTTGCCGATTCGATTGAAACAGCAACGCATCTTTCGGACGGAACGGTTTTGATTGATATTGTCGGTCAAAAGGAAGAGCTTTTTTCTCTCAATTATGCCTGCCCCGAGCACGGAGCGGTTATTGAGGAAATGTCACCGAGAATGTTTTCCTTTAACAATCCCTTCGGAGCCTGTAAAAAATGCGGCGGTTTAGGCTCGTATAAAGAGATATCACCCGAGCTTATAATACCTAATAAAAAGCTGTCAATTAATCAGGGCGCGATTAAAGCCTCCGGCTGGAATATAAACGACGGCTCAATAGCAAAAATGTATTACGAGGGTATAGCAAAGGAATACGGCTTTTCTCTTGATATCCCCGTGGAAATGATACCCAAAGAGGGCTTAAAAGCTCTTCTTTACGGAACAAACGGTAAAAAAATTACAATGAAACGCGTTACCGCATACGGCTCGGGAACATACAAAAACGATTTTGAGGGTATCATATCAAATTTAAAGAGACGGTATGAGGAAACAACATCCGATTGGGCAAGAAATGATATTGAAGCCGTTATGACTACCTGTGTGTGCCCCGAATGTAACGGCTCGCGTTTAACTCCCGAAATATTGAGTGTAACCGTCGGCGGACTGAATATTTATGAATTTTGCCAAATGCCGATAGGGGAGGAGCTCGAATTTATATCAAATCTCAAGCTTACAAAAAGACAGCAGATAATAGGTAATCTTGTTATAAATGAAATCAAGCAAAGGCTTGAGTTTTTGAATTCCGTAGGCCTTGACTATCTTTCCCTTTCAAGAGAGGCGGCAACCCTTTCGGGCGGCGAGGCGCAGCGAATTCGCCTTGCAACTCAAATAGGCTCCTCTCTTATGGGCGTGCTCTATATCCTTGACGAGCCTTCAATCGGTCTGCATCAGCGCGATAACGATAAGCTGCTTGCCACTTTAAAGCATCTGCGCGATTTGGGAAATACTCTTATTGTAGTAGAGCACGATGAGGACACTATGCGCAATGCAGACTTTATCGTTGATATCGGTCCGGGTGCAGGCGTTCACGGCGGAGAGCTTATAGCGGCAGGTACGGTTGACGATATAATTAACTGTGAAAAATCAATCACGGGAATGTATTTGAGCGGAAAAAGAAAAATTCCGGTTCCGACCTCAAGAAGAAAGGGGAACGGAAAAAATTTAAGAATTTACGGCGCGGCAGAAAATAATCTTCAGAATATCAATGTCGATATTCCGCTCGGTAAATTTGTTGCAGTAACAGGTGTTTCCGGCTCGGGCAAATCAAGCCTTATAAATGAAATTCTGTATAAATATCTTGCAAATACTTTAAACGGAGCAAAAAAAAGGCCGGGAAAATTTGAAAAAATAACGGGAACGGATAATCTTGATAAGGTTATTGATATTGACCAGTCACCGATAGGAAGAACACCCCGTTCAAATCCTGCAACATATACAGGCGTGTTTAACGATATCCGCGACCTTTATGCCCAAACTCCCGATGCAAAGCAAAGGGGATATAAGTCAAACAGATTTTCCTTTAATATTAAGGGAGGAAGATGCGAGGCGTGTCAGGGCGACGGTATAGTTAAAATCGAGATGCACTTTCTTGCCGATGTCTATGTTCCGTGCGAGGTTTGCGCAGGAAAAAGATATAACCGCGAAACCCTCGAGGTTAAATTCAAGGGTAAATCAATTTATGATGTCCTTGAAATGACTGTTGATGAGGGTGTTGAATTCTTTTCACAGCATCCGAAAATTTACAGAAAGCTCAAAACCCTTTCCGATGTAGGTCTTGGATACATTAAAATAGGTCAGAGCGCAACAACGCTTTCAGGCGGCGAGGCGCAGAGAGTTAAGCTTGCAACAGAGTTTTCAAGAAGAAGCACGGGAAAAACAATATATATTCTCGACGAGCCTACAACGGGTCTTCATACCGCTGATGTTCACAGGCTTATAAATGTTCTTAATATGCTTGTTGACGCAGGAAATACCGTTGTTGTAATTGAGCATAATCTTGACATAATAAAAACAGCAGACCATATTATAGACCTCGGTCCCGAGGGAGGAAAAGGTGGCGGAACAGTTGTTGCTACGGGAACTCCCGAAGAAATTGCCCAATGCGATAAGTCATATACAGGTCAGTATTTAAAGAAATATTTGCTGTAATAAATATCCCTGCTTTTTGAGGCAGGGATATTTTTAAAAAAATTAATTACAATAATGTAACATTTCTTGTTAATTTCGATATGTTATGATATTATTTTTTGGAATAAATAATGAAGGAGATAAGGTTATGTCAAGAAAAGTAGTAATTATGGATCATCCCTTGATTCAGCATAAGCTCAGTATCCTTCGCGATATCGAAACAAGCACGAAGGAATTTCGTGACCTGATTAACGAGATTGCGATGCTGATGATTTATGACGCAACAAGGGATCTGCCGCTTGAGGACAAGAAGGTAACAACGCCTTGCGGTGTAGCCGATTGTAAGGTTATTGCCGGAAGAAAGCTTGCTTTTGTTCCTATTCTTCGTGCAGGTCTGGGTATGGTTCAGGGTGCTCTTGAGCTTGTTCCTGCAGCAAGGGTCGGTCATATAGGTCTTTACAGAGATGAAGAAACTCTTAAGCCTGTAGAGTATTACTGCAAGCTGCCCAAGGATATCGAAGAAAGAGATGTTTT
>JBJEPL010000201.1:0-8889 GCA_051881215.1 Eubacterium sp.
TGCAGGTAAAAAGGAGGGGGAAGGCCCTCTTGCAGAGGATTTTGACGCAATCTTTGAGGATACAACAATGGGTCAGCAGTCATATGAGCTTGCCGAATCGGCAATGCTTCACGACGCTATTATTCGCGCTTTATCCGATGCAAAAAGAAGTCCGAGCGAGGTGGATTTTGTTTTAAGCGGCGATTTGCTTGATCAGTGTATGGGCTCGGCTTTCGCTCTTAAGGATATGGAGGTTCCGTCAATCGGGCTTTACGGAGCCTGCTCAACAATGGCGCTTTCGCTTTCCGTCGGAGCAATGCTTGTTGACGGCGGAGCAAATTGCATCGTTGCAGGCACATCAAGCCATTTCTGTTCATCGGAAAGGCAGTTTCGTTTTCCGCTTGAATACGGCGGACAAAGACCGCCCAGCGCACAGTGGACAGTTACGGGAGCGGGAAGCGTTGTAGTAGAAGCAAAGGGCAACGGTATAAAGATTAAGGCAGTCCAGATAGGAACAATAACCGACCTCGGCATCACCGATGCCAATAATATGGGTGCCGCCATGGCGCCGGCGGCGGCAAGGACTATTTCCGACTTTCTTAAGGATACGCAGACAAAGCCGGAGGATTACGATTTGATTTTAACAGGTGATTTAGGCTTTACAGGCTCACAGCTTCTTTATGAGGTCATGCAAAAGGAATACAAGATTAAGCTTGAGGGAAATCATAAGGACTGCGGTATGCTGATTTATGATTTAAAAAAGCAGGATGTAAATTCGGGCGGTTCGGGCTGCGGCTGCGGCGGCTCTGTTTTATGCTCGCATATAATTAAGAGAATGGAAAAGGGCAGTCTTAATAAAGTGCTTTTTGTTGCGACAGGAGCATTAATGTCGCCGACCTCAAATAAGCAGGGTAACCCAATACCGGGTATTGCCCATGCAGTTTTGCTTGAGAGGTGAGCCTATGAAGCACTTTAACAATATCAAGCTTTTGTCATCCTTCAGAGAAATTTCCGATGCTCTTGAAATCATTTCAACCGCTTTAAGAATTTTTGCCTTTGTCCTTGTTATTTTACAGGGAGTGCTTTTAGTTAAAGAAGCAAAGAAAAATTAATCTTACACAAATAAATTCAAAGCAAGAGAAAATGCCTGCGAATAACCGCAGGCACTTTCTGTTTTATACTATTCAATGACTCCTGTTTTCTTTAGAAATTCAACCATTTTTACAGGCCATTCCTCCGCTTCTTCTCCTTCACCCAAAGCAAAGCCGTGGCGGTTTCCGCGGTATATGTGAAGCTCGCACGGAACACCGTTTTTCTCAAGAATAGGCAGAACATCCATACAGTTTGTTTTAGGGGGAACTGTGGGGTCATTTTCCATTGAAAACATAAATACGGGAGGATAATCCCTGTTGATGAGATTTTGAATACAAAGTCTTTTGCTCTCCTCTTCAGTATAATTATCTCCTAAAAGAATCATATCGCAGGTTATGTTGAAGGTACTGCATTTTAAATCCATCATGCCGTAACCGCTTACTATTGCATTAGGCTTTGCGTCTATGTAATTCAAATCACCTGCCATATTGTTTATCTCGTCATAAACACCGTTTAAGCTCATTGCAAGATGACCGCCTGCCGAATATCCCAAAGTAATTATTTGATCGGGAATAATTCCCCATTCATCTGCGTTTTTGCGCATAAGCTGTATTGCTCTTATCATATCAAGCTGCATACAGGGATAGCGTGACGGTGAAACTCTGTATGAAAGAACAATTGCGTGAAAACCGAGTTCGTTTAGCTTTTTTGCGGTTTTGATTCCTTCGTTTTCCATTGATACATAAAGATATGCTCCTCCGGGAATTACAAGCACGGCAGGGGCTTTTTTGTTTTCCAGCAAAAAAGGAACTATAAAAGGCTTGTCGCCGCCGTCATAAAGCGGAATTTCATCAGGCTCCCAAAGCGGCAGGCTTTGACTGTCGTCATAATCAATTACTATATTTTTGCCGTTTAAAAAATCAAGCATACCCGAAATTGTACCCTTCAGTCCCTTTGGTACTATGCGCATAAGCGTCTTGAATTTAAACGGCATAAGCCATTTGAATACATTGTTTATCTGCTTTACAGAAGTATATCTTTCAAGCTGATGAGATGAAAGCTCATATTTTTTTGCGTCTTTAAATCTGTTTTCCAAAGTAAGCATAATAAAACCTCTTTTATGAATTACAATTTGTGACGAATAATATTAATTTTCTTCTGCTTTGATTTTCTGTATGCGGCAGGGGTTATTCCCAAGTAATCCTTGAACACTCTGTTAAAATGGCTCAAACTTGCGTAGCCGAGTATATTTGAAATCTCAATAATGGGTGTGTCGGTATTTTTCAGCAGTTCGCAGGCTTTGTTCATTTTAATGCTTTTGAGATATTCAACAACCGTTTTACCGGTGTATTTTTTGAATTGTTCGATAACAACAGGCGGTGAAAATCCCGCAAGCTTATAAACATCGTTAGCAGAACAGCCGCAGTATTTCGGAGAATGGATTTTATCAAGAATGTCCGTGAATCGGTCAGGGCAGTCAAGCCTTGACGAAATCATATTTTTGTAAAGTATACATAATGCCTGAACAAGCATTTCACTGATAAGAACGCTGAATCTTTCATCATCGTTGAAGTATAGTAAACTGATTCTTTCGGCTCTTTTCACAAATTGCTCAAGCTCATCTACGGATAAATTTGTTACAGCTTCGGTGTTGCCGATAAGCTCATTCAAGGAAATTCCCAAAGCATTGCAAATAGTGTCAAGCTTATCAGGCGTTACGCTTATATTTATGTGAGTACAGCCCATTGATTGAGAAGAAACAATCCTGTGACGGTCATTAGGCTGAATTAATTGGAGCGTGCCTTTGTGAAGCTTTCTGTGTTCACCGTTTATTTCATGTAATGCTTCTCCTGATGTGACAATAAAAAATTCATAAAAATTGTGGCAGTGCAGAGATGTGGTATCAGAGCTCCACCAATGGCAGGCAACTCCGTACTTATTAAGCGATTTATTGTTATGATAATCAACCAAAACCACTAAATTATCGTCGCATTCATTTTGATTTATGTTCAAATTGCACACATCTCCCAACAGCAGCCTTACAGTAAAATTTTATCATTTTAGATATGATATTGTCAACAAAATATGAAAAACTTAAAAAAATCACCTATTTTTCTTAAATTATAGCAAGAATAAAGTTTTGATATAATATAAAATAAAATCAGGGAAAATGCTTTTGAAAGAGGTGATAATTATAATACTTCATCATCATATATCAAAAGACAGAGAGGGGTCATATTACACAATCCCTTTTGATGTACCTGATAATGTTGAAAAAATAACTGTCAGCTATGATTATTTTCGCAAGGGGCAAGGCTTTCTTGCAGACCTTAAACCGTCAAATACGGTTGACATAGGTCTTGAAGATGAAAATGGTAATTTTCTCGGCTGGTCGGGAAGCGCTCATAAATCAGTCAGCGTGGGCGAATACGATTCCTCTGCCGGATATTTGTGCCGACCCGTTAAATCAGGAAAATGGAAAATCCTTGTAGGTGCGTATCACATAATGCCTGATGGTGTTGATGTTACATACAATATTGATTTTAAGTTTAAAGGAGAAAGGCTCCTTTTCGGTGATTTGCATATTCATACAACCGCTTCCGACGGCAGTATGAGCGCTTACGAGGTCGGAGCTCTTGCAAAAAATAACGGACTTGATTTTATTGCTCTTGCAAATCATAATAATTTCTCGGAAAACTTTTTTCTGCCGCATATTGACGGCTTAACCTTTATTCCTGCAGTTGAATGGACTCACTATAAAGGGCATATGAATTTTTTCGGTGTAAAAAATCCATTTGAAAACTCCTTTGTTGCAAACACAAAAGAAGAAATGCAAAAGCTTATTTCAAATGCCCGTTCAAAAGGTGCAGTTATATCGGTCAATCATCCAAAATGCAGATTTTGCCCGTATCTTTGGGAGGACGAAAATGCCTTTGATATGGTGGAAATCTGGAACGGCCCTATGCGTAAAACCAATACCGACGGAATAAAATGGTGGACACATATGCTTTGCAAGGGAAGAAAATTACCGGCAGTAGGTGGCAGTGATTTTCATAAGCCCAAAGGTCTTGTAAAGCTCGGCAATCCGGTAACGGGCGTATATTCAAAATCACCTGCACCCGAGGATATTTTAAACGCTTTAAGAAACGGAAAAGCCTTTGTAAGCGAAAATGTTGACGGCGTAAGGCTTAATTTGAAATACGGTAATTATTCAATGGGCGATACTGCAAGGTTCGACTCAAATATTCCCCTTGTTGCACAAAGCAATTCGGATTCTTTAACACTTGTTACCGACAAGGGTGAAAAAATTATAAAGCTTACACAGGGCAAAGCAGAGGTTAATATAGAAAAAGTGAAATTTGCCTATGTTAAAGCCGAAAAAGGCTTTGGAAAAATTAAAAAAATTACAGCGCTTTCAAACCCGATTTATTTTGAATAGGAGGAAAAACTATGTCAGCTAAAGAAAAAGTGATAAAAAAGACATCGCCTTTCCGTTACGGATTTGCAATGTTCGGTACATCAATACCTATTAATATGTTTAAATCCTTTGCGGCAATATTTTATGTGGATATGCTTGGACTTGATATGAAAAAATATTCGCTTGTTTTGTTTATCTACACCTTTATTGACGCTATAGACAATCCTGTTTACGGCTTTTTGTCAGACCGTACACGCACAAAATGGGGCAGACGCAGACCGTGGCTTCTTATAGGTACTCCGCTTCTCATACTTTGCTTTATCCTGTTTTTTAATGTGCCGTCTTTTATTGAGAGCGAAAAAGGTATGCTTTTTGTCTACATGCTTTTAATGTATATATTGACAGGTACTCTTGATTCGCTGATGAACGCAAACTACGGAGCATTGTTCCCGGAGCTGTTCAAAAAAGATGACGAAAGAGCAAAAACCAACGGTATCCGTCAGATATTCCAGCTCTTGGCAATGGCAATCAGTATTGCGTTAACACCTATGATTACCGAAGCTATCGGTTACAGACTCACATCTCTTATCTACGGTATTCTTGCGCTTGCAGTTATGATGTATTGCTTTGTGGGATGCCATGAGAATATGGATTACGAGGAGCTTGAAAAGCCAAAGCTTTTTGACAGCATTTTTGCACTTATTAAAAATCCGCGCTTTTGGATTTTCGGCTTTGCAGGAGCATTTTATTCGGCGGCATTTGCCCTTATTTCACAGGCGCTTCCGTTTTATGTAAAATATACATTGGGTCTTGGAGGAAGTACCACAACAATTATGCTGGGAATAGTTCTCGGCGTTGCGGTTATAGGAATTCTTGTTTGGTCAAAGGTTGCCAAAAAACTGCCTGTTATGACAATTTGGAGAATAGGCTTTATTGTTATGGCAATAGGCTTTATTCCGCTCTATTTTGCTAAGGTTTTGCCGATGGCAATAGCCGTTGCGGCCGTAATGGGCTTCGGTATAGCCGCGTGTCTTACAACTATGGACTGTATCGGCGCTAAAATTATTGATGATGATTACAGAAGAAACGGTGTTAAAAGAGAAGGAATCATCAACAGCCTTGTAGGCGTTATGAACAGGCTGAACGGACTTTATACCTCACTTGCTTTTTATGTGGCTTCCGAATGCTTCGGATTTGTAAGCGGTGATGAACCCGGCGCAAATCCCGGTCTTGCGGCGAAGGTTTTGCTTTGCGTTTTTCCGTTTGCGGCAATGGTTTTGGCAAGTATTATATCTTTCTTCCTCAAATTCCCGGAGAATAAAGAAAATGAGTAAATTTCTGATTATAAATGCCGACGATTTCGGATATAACGAAAAGCAAAATACTGCAATAAAAGAGCTTTTGAAAGACCGTCTTATCACTTCAACCTCTCTTATGTCGGTCGCGCCTAATGCAAATGACGCAATATGCTTTTCAAAAGAAAATGGTATCCCTGTCGGCGTTCATTTGACAATAAATTCCGACGATGAGAATAAAAAATGGCAAGGCCTTTCAAATGCGAATTCATTTAAAAACGGCTTGCCGTCAAATCAAAAGGATTTAATTTTTAAAGCAACAAGAAAAGATGTCAGAAAAGAGCTTGAGGAGCAGTACCGCTTTATAACCGATAACGGCGGCACTGTTGACCATGCAGATAATCACTGCGCAACTCTTTACGGAATTAACGGAAGAAGATTTTATATTGACGCATTTGATTTCTGCGCAGAGCATAATCTTCCTTACAGGTTTCCTAAAACAAGCGGTTTTCTTGAAAGACAGCTTGGAAGGCAGGTTCCCGAAGCTCTTAAAAAATATCAGCAGATGATAGTCCGCGCAGGCGAAAAAAGAGGCGTAAAAATGCTTGACGACCTCGTTTCAAATCCTTGGTCTATGAGCAGAATAAGGGACTTTAACACTCTTGAACAGTATTATCTCAATGCCGTTGATAATTGTATAGACGGTGTAACCGAAATGTTTTTGCATCCCGCACTGCCTATTGAAGAAGATCAGGGAGAGTGGCAGAAAAGAGTGTTTGAATATAAGATTTTAAAAAGCGGTTGTCTTCTTGACAGAGCCAAGCAAAGGGGCGTAAATGTTGTTTCCTGGAAAATATTTGAAACTGCTTTTTACAATGCCACCGACTTCGGATAAAAAGGGAAACCCACACGCGCTGTTGATTTTGCAGTTTATTTGAGGTTTAGCTGATGATGCATTTTAACATTAAGCTCACTTTAACAACTTGATTTTTACATCGCCGAAATAGAATAATTGTATACACAAGGGTATCGTATGATATCCTTGTTTTTGGTTTATGGACTTTTATTATTATGTATGTTATTATTAAAGTAAAGTATAGCCTTGAAAAATAGTTGATACGGGGAAAGCAAAATGGATTATTCAATTGAAACAGCAGTATTGAATGAAAGCAATATAAAATCAGTTTTAGAGCTTTCAAAGCAATGGGAAGGCGAGTGCCTGACCTTCGGGTATTGCGCTAATAGTGAAGACGACATAAAAGGTAATGATTTGTTTTTAGCAAATATTGATGGCGAAATTGTCGGCTATTTATTCGGAAAATGCAAAACTCTTGATGAAATGATTACTCCTCTTGATAAAGGAGTAAAATGCTTTGAAATTGATGAAATTTATGTAAAAAAGCAATATCGTTCTTTAGGTATCGGAAAAGCCCTTTTTAATTATGCAGAAAATTACTGTAAAAATACAGTCGATTATATAACCCTTTCAACTGCAACAAAAAATTATAAGAGCATTTTGCACTTTTATATTGATGAATTGGATATGACTTTTTGGTCTGCAAATTTGTTTAAGAAAATTAAATAGATTTAAAGCATTTTATCAAAATGTTTCGGCAATTATATTTCTGATATCCTTTTCAGCCTGCTGTACCTCATAGAGAAATTCTCTTGATGATACGCGCAGGGCGCCGTTGCCTAAAATTATAAGCTGTTCAAGCGCGTCGGAGGTAACAACTCTTACCTTGTGATTTTTCGCAAGCTTGTGGGATACCTTTTCGATATACATATCGGCGGTTTCTGCCTCTTTGGTATAAACAATATTGACATTGTTTACCTTTTCAACCTCTCGCGTGTTTCCCTTGACCTTATATGCGTCGAAAACCAGAATTACCTCGCATTTTTTGTAGCCCTGATAATTACACAGAATATTTATCAGCGTGTTTCTTGCTCCCTCAATGTTATCCGTTGAAAGCTCTTTGAGCCTGTCCCAGGAAAAAATCACATTGTAGCCGTCAACAAGCAGATATTCCGTGCCCTCATATCTCGGCGGACGGGTTGCTTTATATTTCTTGTTCTCAGAGCTTTCTGTAAAAGTGAAATGGCTTTGGTTTATATTATTTGAACGATTTTTTATAGGGCCGTAGGTTTGCTCAAAAATCTGCATAAGCTCCTTATCAAGCGCAAAAAGATTATCTTTATCCCTGCATTTTGAAAAAGCTTTTTTAATGCTCTCATCGGCATAATCACTTTTTGGAGCGCAGAGCACACTCGGCAGGTGCATGTGGCTTTTAACCTCGTTCCACTTAACATTATATCCCGCACCGTGAGAGCAAAAAACGGAATCACATGGATTTTCTGTATCTGCATCGCAATCATAGCCGATATTTTCAATAACCTCTTGGGTATTATGGCATGGCTCATATCCCTTTAAGCTGCACATAAGCTTACCCCTGCCGTGGGTGTACTGCATAACATCTCTGGCATAATCATACATAGTCGAAACAGGGGCGGTGCCGCTCAAAACGGCGGAATCTTCGATTGCTTCGGGAGGATTAAAGCTGCCTGACATACGCTGAATATCCGTCATAGCCCTGCCAACATTTTCAACAGGCACCTCTAATGTAAATTCATAAATAGGCTCAAGCAAAATACAGTCAGCCGAGCGCAAGCCCTGTCTTACCGCCCTGTAGGTAGCCTGCCTGAAATCACCGCCCTCCGTGTGCTTTGGATGAGCTTTTCCCGATTTCAGTATTATTTCCATATCGGTAATGGGTGACCCTGTAAGAACACCGATATGTGTTTTCTCATAAAGATGTGTCAGGATAAGCCTTTGCCAGTTTTTGTCAAGCATATCCTCCTTACATTCTGTTTTAAAAATAATTCCGCTGTCTCTTTTACCGGGCTTCATTAACAGATGAACCTCGGCGTAATGACGAAGCGGCTCAAAATGCCCGACTCCCTCAACCGTGTCGGCAATTGTTTCTTTATATATTATGCTTCCCTTTGAGAAGGACGCGTTAATACCGAAACGCTCTGAAATTACGGATTGCAGAATTTCAAGCTGAATATCTCCCATAAGCTGAACCTGTATTTCGCCAAGACGTT
>JBJEPL010000202.1:0-8880 GCA_051881215.1 Eubacterium sp.
GCTTTGAGCGTTTTGCCGCTTGGGATTTATACGGCCTTAAGGAAACAGCATATATCAAAAACGGCAAGCTTGCATACGAAGCAACTCACAGCCACAAAAACTCCAAGGATGTTATTGCTAAAGGAATGTATTTTTACAGCGTTGAAATTCCTGTTAAAGGCGCAAAATCGGTAATGCTTCCGGTTGATGATGAAATTGTTATTATTTCCGCTTCATTTGTAGAGGGTTCAGGCGCAAAGCTGATAACCCCAACATATGACGAGGTTGAAAAAAGACCGTTTGATTTTCAATTAAGCCCTATTTATAAGATGTCATATATTTTAAATAAAAAAATCTGGACTCTCGGCGATGACGACCGTTTTATGCCGGATAAAAGATAATTTTTTTGATAAATAATCAGGAGAGCAGATATGGCCCGTTATAATTTTAATAAAAATTGGACAACCGATAACGGTAATGTTCCTCTAAACGACAGCGAGGTTGAGCGTTATATAAGCGTAGTTCCGAGTGAAAATCAGCTTCGTCTTGCCGAAAAGCCGTTTTACTGCTTTATTCATTTCGGTATGAATACTTCAACCGCAAGAGAATGGGGAACCTCCTGCGAAACTGTCGATGACTTTAAAATAACTAAAATCGACGTTGCACAGTGGGTCAGTGTAATTAAAGCGTCGGGTGCTAAAGGGATTATTCTCACCTGTAAGCATCATGACGGATTTTGCCTTTGGGAAAGCGATTATACCGATTTCTCCGTAAAAAATACTGCCTTTAAAGGCGATATTGTTAAAATGCTTTCGGATGAATGCACAAAGCAGGATATGGATTTCGGCGTGTATCTTTCACCTTGGGATATGCACGAAAAGACTTACGCCACTCCTGCATATGACGATTATTTTTGCAATCAGCTAACAGAGCTTTTAACAAATTACGGCGAGATATCCGAGGTCTGGTTTGACGGAGCCAAAGGCGCAAGCGCCAAGCCGTTTGATTATGCGTGGGAAAGATATTATGAGCTGATAAGACGCCTTCAGCCAAAGGCAAATATTGCTGTTTGCGGTCCCGATATACGATGGGTAGGCAACGAGGGCGGAAAATCAAGAAAATCCGAATTTTCAGTTGTACCTGAAATATTATGCAATGCCGAAGGCGTTATGAAAAAAAGTCAGCAGACCGAGTCACAGGCGTCGTCGCTTCAAAAATACAGCTCTACCGACGAGGATTTGGGCTCAAGGAAAATTCTTTCAAAGAACGCTTATTTAAGCTGGTATCCGGCAGAGGTTGATGTGTCTATAAGAAAGGGCTGGTTTTATTCCAAAAAGGATGATAAAACAGTTAAATCCGCTAAAAAGCTTTTTAATATTTATGTTAATTCGGTCGGCAATAACTGTACGCTTCTTTTAAATGTTCCGCCTAATGACAAGGGCGTTATATCACGCCGTGACGAAAAGGCCTTGAAAGCGTTTGGAAAGAAAATTAAAAATATGACCTCAAAGCCTGTCTATATACATAAGCCGGGCGAGCTTTCAAAAGAAATGCCTTATCTTGATTATACCTTTGACAGCTGTAAAAGGCTTAAGTATGTGATTATTAAAGAAGATATACAGTTCAGCCAAAGGGTAGAAGCGTTTGAGCTGTTTATTAAAAAGCCCAACGGAAAATATAAAAGAGCTTATAAGGGAACTGTTATCGGCTCTCAAAAGATAATTGTTCTTAAAAATAAAAAATGTATCGGCGCAAGATTATTGATACGCCAAAGCAGAAGTAACCCGGTTATAAAATCAATAGGCTTTTACGAATAATAAAATCCAACATTTGGGGTGCCCCAAATGTTGGATTTTTTAATAATTATTAATTGCGTTTAAAACCTTTTTCTTGTTTGCAGACCAAAGAGGTGCTACTAAATCCTTTTTTGCGCCGTCGCCTGTAAGCCGGTGAATAATAATATCGTTGGGAATTATTTTAAGACAGCTTCCCAATATATCAAGATATTCTTCAAGCGAAAGCACATTGAATTTTCCTTTTTTATAATCAGCTTCTAAATCCGTGCCCTTCAAAACATGCAAAAGCTGAAGCTTAATACCGTCTATTTTGCTGTTACAGACATATTCAACTGTTTTGAGCATATCCTCTTTGCTTTCACCGGGCAGTCCGAGAATGATATGAACAACAATGTTAACTCCGATTTTTTTTAGATTTTCAACTGCTTTGTCATAAGCGTCAAGCTCATATCCGCGCCTTATGTAATCTGCCGTTTTTTTGTGAATTGTCTGAAGCCCCAGCTCAACAAAAACAGGCTTAATGCTGTTAAGCTCACCGAGAAGCTCAATTACATCGTTACCAAGGCAGTCGGGTCTTGTTGCAACGGAGAGCGCCGCAATATCGGGATGATTTACAGCCTCATAGAATTTTTCCTTGAGAATTTCAACAGGCGCATAGGTATTTGTAAATGCCTGAAAATATGCTATATACTTTCCGCTTTTTATCTTTTTTTCTACGCGCCTTTTTCCGTTTTCAATTTGCTCGGTTACCGATAAATCGGGGCTTTCGGCAAAATCACCGCTTCCGCCCTTTGAGCAGAAAATACATCCTCTTGTATCAATTGTTCCGTCGCGGTTGGGGCAGGTGAAGCCGCCGTTTAGGCTTATTTTATAAACCTTTTCTCCAAAGGTTTTTTTGAGGTATTCGTTAAGACTGTAATATTTCATAAAAATCCCTTAAGCTGTTATCATTTCCGCAGACAAATGAGGTTATTTTGTCGGCGCTGACGGCTTCTTTATCAAATGTGAATGCCTTTCCCCCTGCTTCCTGAAGTATAACCGAGGCTCCTGCCCAGTCCCACGGACGAAGTATCATCTCATAATAAAGGTCAGCCTTTCCTGCCGCAACATAGCAGATATCAAGTGCAGCCGAGCCTGCGCGTCTTACCTCAATTGCTTTATAAAAAATTTTCTCGGTAAGCTCAAAGGTTTTGTGAGCAAGCTCATGCTCATACGGGCAGGTTCCGAAAAGAACAAGACTTTCGTCCAAACCGCAGCTTGAGCACTGTATTTTTTTACCGTTTAAAAAAGCACCCTTGCCCTTTTGCGCATAAAAAATATTGTCTAAATCAGGGTCAAGAACAACTCCTATAATCATCTCTCTGTTTTTAGCAAGACCTACGCTTATTGCGCTGTGCTGAAAGCCCTTTATGAAATTTGTTGTTCCGTCAATCGGGTCAATAATAAAGCAGTATCCGTCTGTAAGCGTCTTGTTATCATCACCCTCCTCGCCTAAAAAGGAGCATTCGGGTATGAGCTTCTTTAATTCATCAAAAAGAAAATCCTGAATTATTTTATCATATTTTGTAACAAGGTTAACGGCAGAGCCCTTATCCTCAATTCCCAAATCACTGCCGGCGCTTTTGTATATTTCTCCGGCTTTTTTTACAATTTCAACAATTTCTTTTAACATATTATCATCTCCGCATTAATATTGTAGCACAAAAGAGATGATAAAAAAACATCAATTTCCTTTTTTAAGCTGTTGACTTATAATGAAGTGTCGTTTAAAATTAAAATGTTGTTATATAAATATACTGTTTTTCGTAATTATAATAAAGATAGGATGTGATTATATGAAAGTGTTTTTAAGCTGTCTTGTATGCAGATTTGTTACCTTTGCTTTACAGCTTATGGGCAGGGGAGCAACATCCCTTCCGGGCAAGGTTGCAATCAGCGTTAAAAGAAATGTGCTTTCTGATTTATCAAAAAACACAAAGGTCATAATAGTTACGGGTACTAACGGAAAAACCACCTCATGCCGTATTATTGAAGAGGGCTTAAAAAAGGCAGGAAAATCATATTTCATAAATAAATCCGGCGCTAATCTCATCACAGGTGTTACAGCCGCTTTTATTATGAATTCAACTATAACAGGCAAATGTAAAAAGGATTACGCAATAATTGAATGTGACGAAAACGCTTTTAAAGAAGTATCAAGATATATCCGTGCCGATGTTATTCTTGTTACTAATGTTTTCCGCGACCAGCTTGACAGATACGGCGAGGTTACGCATACATTAAATGCAATAAAACAGTCTGTTAAAAATCTCCCTGACGCAGTTGTCTGCCTTGATGCCGACTGCTCTTTGACTTATTCAATGTCAAAAGAAATACCGAATAAAATCTATACCTTCGGTGTTAATGTTCCTTTTGATAAAAATGCAAAGGAGCCTGAAATCAGCGACGCAAAATACTGTATTTTCTGTAAAAACGAGTATGACTATTCTTATCATACCTATGGGCATCTCGGCGGCTTTGAATGCCGTCACTGCGGTTATAAGCGTCCCGAGCCTGATTTTGCAGTTACATCCGTTGCAGAGCTTAAACAGAATCACTCAATTGTTGTTGCAAGCTTTAAGGGCGATGAGAATATTGTCAAGGTCAATATCGGAGGCGCCTATAATGTTTATAACGCAATCGGCTGTGCGGCTGCGCTGTCGGCAATCGGTATTGATAATAAGACAATAATCAGTGCAATCGAGAGCTTTAACGGTGCGTTTGGCAGAATGGAGCAGTTTGAAAGCGGAGATAATAAAATCAATGTCATTCTTGTTAAAAATCCGGCAGGCTTCAGCCAAACTATGAGCTTCCTTTCTACAGTAGACGATGATTTTACAATGATTGTAAGCCTTAACGACAACGGTGCCGACGGACGCGATATCAGCTGGATATGGGATGTTGATTTTAATGATATATTCAAAAAAGATAATGTTAAAAGCATTTATGTAACAGGCAAGCGCTGTTACGATATGGCAATCAGAATAAAATATGAGGGCGTTGACAGCAGTAAAATTCAGGTTATAGAAAATGAGGATTATGAAAAGCTTGTTCAAATAGCAACAAGCCAGGGCAGAGATGTATATATCGTGCCTACCTACACCTCTATGATGGCAATGCGCCCTGTAATTGCAAAGCATTTAGGCGGAAAGGAGTTCTGGAAATGATTATCAGAATAGGACACCTCTATCCGGATATGCTCAATCTTTACGGCGACAGAGGAAATATTATCGCTCTTACGCGCCGAATGCAGGCAAGAGGAATTGAGGTTCAAACCGAAGCCATAACAATGGGTAAAAAATTCAATGCAGATGATTATGATATACTGTTTATCGGCGGAGGTCAGGACTTTGAGCAGGATGTGCTTCTTGACGATTTGAAAAAAGGCAAGGATATCGAAATAAATAAGGCTATCCATAACGGTACGGTTATGCTTGCCATATGCGGCGGATATCAGATGCTCGGGAAATACTATAAAACCTATGACGGCAAAATGCTCGAATATATGGGCGCTCTTGATTTTTATACCGAGGGCAGAGAAGAGCGTATGATAGGAAATTATGCTTATAAAACAAAAGAGGGTATAGAAGTTGTCGGCTTTGAAAACCACAGCGGAAGAACCTATCTCGGCGATGTTGAGCCGCTCGGAAAAATGATTAAAGGCTACGGAAATAACGGCGAGGACGCAACAGAGGGCGTTCGTTTTAAAAACACCTTTGGAACATATTCACACGGTCCCGTTCTGCCTAAAAATCCGCAGCTTGCCGATTTGCTGATTTCAAAGGCGCTTGAAAATAAATACGGTAAAACCGAGCTCAAGACTCTTGATGACGAGCTTGAAAACAAGGCGAGAAAACAGGTAATGAAGCTGTATATTAAGTGAGGTAATTATGAAAATAGTTGTTTTGGCAGGCGGACTCAGTCCCGAAAGAGATGTTTCTCTCTCCTCGGGCGCCCTGATTTCAAACGCTCTTATTGAAAACGGTCACGATGTTATGCTCCTCGATTTGTTTTTAGGAGAAAATAATGATGACATCGAACCGATTTACAGGAATAAAAAATCAGATTTCAGATTTTCATATACCGTATCCGAAAACGAGCCCGATTTAAATGCAATAAGAAATTCTGTTGAAAATAAAAACGGTCTTATCGGAAACGGTGTTATTGAACTTTGCAAAACCGCTGATATTGTGTTCTTTGCACTTCACGGAGCCGCCGGAGAAAACGGACAGCTTCAGGCAACCTTCGATTTGAATGAGATTAAGTATACCGGTACCGGCTATGCAGGAAGCCTGCTTGCAATGGATAAGGATTTATCTAAAAGAATGATGAGGGATAACGGCATTTTAACCGCTCCTTGGAAATATATTAATTTAAAAGATTATTATGATTTGAGCGATATTTCGTATCCCTGCATTGTAAAGCCGTGCAGCTGTGGCTCGAGCGTCGGCGTAACAATAGTTGAAAACGAAAAACAGCTCCTTGATGCTGTTGAGTATGCACGCAAATATGAGGATTTTGCAGTTGTTGAGGATAAAATCGAGGGCAGGGAATTTTCCGTCGGAATATTAAACGGCAGAGCGTTGCCGCCGATTGAAATACGACCGCTAAACGGATTTTACGATTATAAAAACAAGTATCAGTCAGGCTTGACGGAGGAAATATGCCCGCCTGATATAACCGATGAAATTTGCACTCTTCTTGAGCAAAGCACTCTTAATGTGCACAAGGCTCTGCGCCTTGGATTTTACTCAAGAGTTGATTTTATTCTTGATAAGGACAATAATGCCTACTGCCTTGAAGCCAACACGCTTCCGGGTATGACGCCTACAAGCCTTTTACCGCAGGAGGCGGCTGTTGCAGGCATTTCATATAACGAGCTTTGCAATATGATAGCTCTCGGGAAATAGCTTTTAATAAGACGGCAGAGTAATCTGCCGTTATTTTATGTATAAAAATCTCAAATTAGTATTGATTTTCCTAAATTATTCTGTTATAATATCACGGCATTCGTAATGAATATGCGAATACACACGCAAGGGAATTAGCCGTAGGTTATAAACATCGGCTTGTGCCATATTCCTTTGCGGAGGATTAACCTTAAAGGAGGAAATAAAATGGCAAATGTAGTTTCAATGAAACAGCTTTTAGAAGCAGGTGTTCACTTCGGACACCAGACAAGAAGATGGAACCCTAAAATGGCTGAATACATCTTCACAGAGCGTAACGGCATCTATATCATCGACCTTCAGAAAACAGTTAAGAAGCTCGATGAGGCTTATATGTTCGTTCGCGACCTCGCTGCAGACGGCGGCTCAATCATTTTCGTAGGTACAAAGAAGCAGGCTCAGGATTCCGTAAAGGAAGAAGCAGAGCGTTGCGCAATGCCTTATGTAAATGCCCGTTGGCTCGGCGGTATGCTTACAAACTTCAAAACAATCCGTAAGAGAGTTGCCCGCCTTGCACAGCTTAAGACTATGCGCGAGGACGGTACCTTCGACCTTCTTCCTAAAAAAGAGGTTGTCGGCCTTGAGCTTGAAATTGAAAAGCTTGAGAAGTATCTCGGCGGTATTACCGAAATGAAGAGCATTCCTCAGGCAATGTTCATCGTTGACCCTCGCAAGGAGAGAATCGCAGTATCAGAGGCTATGAAGCTCGGCTTACCTATCGTTGCTATCGTTGATACAAACTGCGACCCTGACGAAATCGACTATGTTATCCCGGGTAACGATGATGCTATCCGTGCAGTTAAGCTTATTGCAGGCGCAATGGCTGACGCTGTTATCGAGGGCCGTGACGGTAAGGATACAGCTGATGAAGAGGCTGAAGAGGAAGCTCCTGCAGAAGCAGAGGAAGCTGCTGAATAATTTTAATTAAAACCGAATAGGAGGAATATATAATGGCATTTACAGCACAGGATGTAAAGGCTCTTCGTGAGAAGACCGGTGTTGGTATGATGGAATGTAAAAAGGCTCTTGTTGAAGCAGACGGCGATATGGATAAGGCTGTTGACTATCTTCGTGAAAGAGGTCTTGCAGCTGCCGCTAAGAAAGCAACAAGAATTGCCGCAGAGGGTGTAGTTCTCCCTTATTATGACGAGGCTGCAAAGAAGGGCGTTGTTCTTGAGGTTAACTCCGAAACAGACTTCGTTGCTAAAAATGAAAAGTTTATGGACTTTGTAACAGGCGTTGCAAAGACAATCGTTGAAACCGATCCTGCCGATGTTGAAGCTCTTTGCAATACAGAGTTTAACGGTACAGGCAGAACAGTAACAGAAACTCTTAACGACCTTGTTCTTTCAATCGGTGAGAATATGAGAGTTCGCCGCTTTGAGAGAATGGACGGTATCGTTTCAACTTATATTCACGCAGGCGGCGCTGTAGGCGTAATGGTCGGCTTTGATGTTGCCGACGAGTCAAAGGCTGCTACACCGGAGTTCGTTGCTATGGGTAAGAATGTTGCAATGCAGATTGCCGCTATGAGCCCGAGCTATCTTGACGAGGCTTCGGTTCCTGCCGATGTTGTTGAGCATGAAAAAGGTATCCTCGCTGCACAGATGAAAGAGGATCCTAAAATGGCTTCAAAGCCTGAAGCAGTTCTTGCAAAAATCGCTGCCGGTAAAATGAGCAAGTATTACAAGGAAAACTGCCTTGTTGAGCAGGAGTTCGTTCGCGGCGATATCTTCCAGGGCTCTGTTAAAGGCTATATTGATTCGGTTGCCAAAGAGCTTGGCACGGAAATCAAAGCCAACGGCTTCATTCGTATGATGAAGGGCGACGGCCTTGAAAAGAGAGAAGAAAACTTTGCAGAAGAAATCGCAAAGCAGATCGGCGACGCTAAATAATTTCGCCAAAGTTTTACAAAATTATATAAATATTTTAGAGTTTGAAATCAAAAGGTTTCAGGCTCTTTTTTTATACATTTCCAATTTGGGTAGAATTATTTGATAAACTATGATAACTTATGATATTTTGATATGCTTTGGGTAGATTTGGGTAAAAAATTGGGTATGCTTTTGGGTATACATTTTTGTGCGAATTCTTCTGCGAAACGTTCAATCTTCTGT
>JBJEPL010000203.1:0-8769 GCA_051881215.1 Eubacterium sp.
ATACTAAAAAGCATTACAACTGATAATAACAAGCTTATAACCTTTTTCATAATAACACCTCTAAATATTATTTGTAATATTATTTTACTATCATTTGATAGTATTGTCAAGACTATTATTTGATAGTAGGATAAGATAAATGCAGAGGTGATTATTCTGTATCATTATCAAAGGATAAAGGATTTGCGCGAGGACGCAGATTTAAAACAAAAAGAAATTGCCGCAATCCTTGGAATAGACCAAAGAGTATACAGCAATTACGAAACCGGTAAAAGAGAAATACCTACTCACTTGTTAATTAAGCTTGCGGATTATTACAAAACAACAACCGATTATATTTTAGGAAGAACAAATAATCCGAAATTATAAGGACACCCCGGATTTTAAATCCGGGGTGTTTTTTTAATCATTATTCCTGCGGTAATGAGATTCCCGGCAAGAACCAACCCTTAAGGGTTAAGCACTTTGAAGCATTACGCTCATTAAACGCATTGCAGAAATCATAGCCTGCTCCGCCCTCTGCTCGAATTGGAGTAATTGTACCGTCGGCAAGAGCCTTATAAACCTCATCATATCTTGCCTGAATATCCTCATCCTCTGAAACAAAGGTTGAATAGATACCATCTGTTGAACAGTTTGAAGCAGTAACCGTTCCGCCCTTGAAATCATTAAGGCAATCCTTGACAGCTTCGCCGTAATTTTTAACAACAGTTGTATATGCTTTTTTATTTTCGCTTCCTGCTGATATTACATTAAGGTCATAGTCAAAATTAGCTTTAGCGGTAAATGCCGAATCAGCCTTGTCATTGCCGCCGGCAAAAATTGCTGTTACACCTCTGTCAAACATTGACTCGCATATAGCGGCATAACGGTCAACCATTTCAAATGAAGTATTCCAGCAATACTCGTTATCCATTGCAATGCCCGTACTGTTACCGTATCCGTCAACATTCTCCCAATGCGAGAACATATAGCCTTCTTGAGGTACAGCGGCCGCTACTTCAACAACATCGCCTGCCATATAAGAGCCGCTTCCTGTTGAAGTATAATTCTCCGTATCGCCGCCCTCGCCTGTTTCAACGACAATATTAAAGGTAGGGATATCACTATATTCATAAACGGCAACAAGGGTTATATCCTGATTTGATACATTAACCTTTGTCTGCGGTGCATTAACATCCTCTACAATATCGGGGATAGATGATTCCCAATGATCAAATACCATATTCGTATCGGCAACGGGAGCTTCGATGTCGCACTGACTGTTTTCAGCGGCATAGGTTGTTGTTACGGTATTCTGACCGTCTTTAACAATATTAACTGCATACTGCTGATAGTCTGCATCCTTATATGTAGCGGTTATTGTGCAGTCGCATTTTTCAACAAGAAGATTCATTGATGAATCGCTCTTTGATGAAATATTAACCTTCTTATCCTTAACTCCTTCGGTATCGCTCTTAACCTCCCACTTATCAAACACCTTACCCTGCGGTGCCGGATTTGCAGTTATTGTTACATTGCTTCCCTCGGTATATGTACCCGAGCCTGTACCGTCAACAACATTAACCGTATATGTTTTTTCCTTCTGATCATCTACCTTTTCATAGCATGCTCTTACTATAAAGGAATAGTCATAATCAAGAAGCGCAGAATCGTAATCAGCCCAATCAACAGTTGTAGGAACATTTAAATTATCAGCTGCAAATGCCGCGCCCTGAACAAAGCCTGCGCCGTAGTTGGCTGAATCCTTGCTGTCAAACTGACCGAAATAACCAAGGCGTGTATTTCCGTTCATAACAGCAATATAGCCTGCCAAAAATCCGCTTTGAAGAGCGTCAAAGGAAACGCTCATAACATTATTTACAAAGCGGTCTGTAGTATCGTCTGCTGAATGAGGGATTGCGTCAATCAAAACAAATTTCACTTCAGGATAAGACGGTGCAATCTCATATGCGCTTACTGCAAATACTTCACCCGGGAATACAATAAACTGCGCTCCCGAATTAACAGCAAGCTCAACATATTTTTCAACATTTTCACAAGTGATTTCGCCGTTATCAAGAACAGGTTGATAGTAACGGCTTGTCATATTGTTTTCATCGGCAAATTCCTCAATTCCGTTCCAAGCGGATTGATTATATCCACCGTCGTTAATATTGCCGCCGTCGGTTATAAGAACAATATCATATTTTAAATCCTGCTGCTTTGTGCATCCTGCTGCGAATACAGAGCATAAAACAAGCACAACGCACATAAGCACTGATATAAATTTTTTCATAATGTTCCTCCAAAGTTAAGATATTATCACTTATTTATAATAACAAAATAGTTTTAATATTGCAATAGCAATTTGTTGATTTAAGTAACAAAAAACATTATAATGGGATTGGGTGATTACAATGATTGATAAGCAGCTTGAGTTTATAAAAGGGATAACCGACTTCAAACCGCAGATTGCTTTAGTGCTCGGAAGCGGGCTTGGAGCTTTGGCTGACGAAATAGATATTGAATGTACGATTGATTATAAGGACATTCCCTCCTTTCCCGTATCAACAGCTCCGACTCACAAGGGACGCTTTGTTTTCGGAAAAGCAGGAGATAAAAATGTTGTTATAATGCAGGGAAGGGTTCATCTTTATGAGGGCTACACTCCAAATCAGGTTGCAAATCCGATAAGGCTTATGCGAAAAATGGGCGCCGAAATTTTAGTCCTCACAAATGCCGCCGGAGGAATAAACAGGAATTTTTCCTGCGGAGATTTCATGATTATAAAAGACCATATTTCAAGCTTTGTCCCCTCCTGCCTTATAGGTAAAAATGACGATAATTTGGGTGTACGCTTTCCCGATATGGGCGAGGTTTATTCAAAAAGGCTCAACGAAATTATTGAGAATACTGCAATAAAAAACGGTATTGCTGTAAAAGGCGGTACTTATATACAATTTACGGGGCCTAACTTTGAAACACCGGCGGAGATAAAAATGGCTGAAGCTATCGGAGCAGACGCAGTGGGAATGAGCACGGCTATTGAGGCGCAGGCGGCAAAGCACTGCGGATTTGAAGTATGCGCAATAAGCGTTATATCAAATCTTGCCTGCGGAATAAGCGACGCTCCGATAACAAGCAAAGAGGTTCAAGAAACCGCTGACAGGGTTGCTCCACTATTTAAAACATTAGTAAAGGAATCTATAAAAAGCTTTTAATATGGAAAATTTAAGATATGACGGCAAGGCACTTTATATTCTTGACCAAACGCTTTTGCCCAATGAAGAAAAATGGGTTGAAATTAAAACAAAGGAGCAGGCGTTTTATGCAATCAAAACGCTGATGGTAAGAGGCGCTCCTGCAATAGGGATTTTTGCAGGATACGCAATGGCAATTTTCTCTGAAGGCAACAATATATATGATTTAAAAAAATATCTTGACTCATCAAGACCTACTGCTGTGAATTTGAGCTGGGCAACAGCAAGAATTATCAAGGCATACGAAAGCAATAAATGTCTGATTGATGAAGCAAGGGAAATACACCGCGAGGACATAGAGATGTGCCGCAGGATAAGCGAATACGGCTTATCGCTTTTAAAAGACGGCGACGGAATTCTCACCCACTGCAATGCAGGCGAGCTTGCTACAAGCAAATACGGAACAGGCCTCGGTCCGCTTATTCTCGGAAAAGAAAGGGGCTACAGCTTTAAAGTATTCAGCGATGAAACAAGACCGCTTCTTCAGGGTGCAAGGCTTACCTCATATGAGCTTGAAAAGGCAGGAATTGATGTAACATTAATCTGCGATAATATGGCAAGTCTTGTAATGAAAAAGGGGTTGATAGACGCTGTTCTTGTCGGCTGTGACAGGGTTGCGGCTAACGGCGACACCGCAAACAAAATAGGTACAAGCGGCGCCGCGATACTCGCAAAGCACTACGGCATACCTTTTTATGTATTAGGTCCTTATTCAACAATAGATTTCAACTGTAAAAGCGGTGATGACATTGTTATTGAAGAAAGAAACGGCGATGAGATTAAAGAAATGTTTTTTGAAAAGCCTACTGCACTTAAAGAAACAAAATGCTTTAATCCCGCATTTGATGTTACGGATAATTCGCTGATAACGGCAATAATAACAGACAAGGGAATAATCAGACCGCCGTATGACATTAATCTTAAGAGGGTGTTAGGATGATTAGATTTTATAACGGAAGAGTTCTTTCTCTGAAAAATTCAATGGAAATAACCGATGATGAGGTTTGGGTTGACGGCGAAAAAATTGCTTATATAGGAAAAAGCAAGCCGCAAAAATTTGAAAGAGAAATTGACTTAAAGCAAAACCTTTTGATGCCGTCGTTTAAAAATGCGCATACTCACTCTGCTATGACCTTCGGCAGAAGCTTGAGTGATGATATGCCGCTTCAAAATTGGCTATACGACAAAATTTTTCCTATAGAGGCAAAGCTGACCGGCGATGATATATACAAGCTTTCAAGGATAGCTTTTCTTGAATACATAAGCTCGGGCATCTCCGCGTGCTTTGATATGTATTATTTCCCTGAAAATATGGCAAAGGCAAGCGTTGAGATGGGCTTTCGCACCGTAATGTGCGGCGCAGTAAACAATTTCAAGGAATCAGCAGAAAAGCTTGAGGAATATTATCAGCGCTATAATAATTATCACGAGCTTATCTCGTATCAGTTAGGCTTTCATGCCGAATACACAACCGATTTGGGCATAATGAAGCAAATATCTGCGCTTGCAGAGAAATACGAAGCTCCTGTTTTTATGCACTCAAGCGAAACAATGAGCGAAACTCAGGAATGTATACACAAATATAACAAGACACCTACACAATTATTTGACAGCATCGGTCTTTTTAATTACGGCGGAGGCGGCTTTCACAGCGTTTGGGTTGACGATGAGGATTTGGAAATATACAAAAAGCGCAATGTTTGGGCGATTATTAACGCTGCTTCAAACTGCAAGCTTGCGTCCGGGGTTGCTCCCGTAGCAAAAATGCTTGATAAGAAAATCAAGCTTTCCATAGGCACCGACGGTCCAAGCTCCAACAACGCTCTTGATATGTTCAGAGAAATGTATCTGATTTGCGCATTGCAGAAAATAAAAAATCAAGACGCGGCCTCTACCGATGCAAATGAGATATTAAAAGCGGCAATATCCGGTTCTGCCGAATGTATGGGTCTTAATGACTGCGACTGCATTGATGTCGGCAAAAGGGCCGATTTAACGGTTATTGATTTAAAAAGGCCTAATATGCAGCCAATAAATAACATCACGAAAAATATTGTTTACAGCGGTTCAAAGGACAACATAAAGCTGACTATGATTAACGGAAAAATTCTTTATGAAAACGGCGAATTTATAGGCTTTGATACTGAAAAAATCTACAGCGAAGCACAAAAGATTGTTGAAAGAATATGTTAAAAACGAGAGGTCATTGACCTCTCATTTTTTTGCCGTATATAAAAATATATTCAAAAAAAGAATTTTAACTTTTGCTTATTATTTTGCTTTTGTTTCGCAATAAAGGCAACGGTAGGTTCCGCTGTCGTCAACAAGGGTAAAGACATGGTCTATATCCTCGTTATTTGTTATACAGCGCGGATTGGGGCAATGAATAACATTTGTAAGTGTTTTAGGCATTTTAAGGCTTTTCTTTTCAACTCTTTTACTGTCTTTGATGACATTCACGGTTGCGTCAGGCGCAATATAGGCAATTATATCCAAATCAAGATCAATCAAATCATTTATTTTAATAATATCCTTTGATGCTTTTTTCTTTGATTTAGCATTTGTTATGATAGCAACCTGGCAAGAAAGAGCAGAAAGATTAAGTATCTCGTAAACCTGCATTCCCTTTCCGGCAGGGATATGGTCAATAACATATCCGTTTTCTATGGCATCAATATTCAATTAAGAGCACCTCCCCAACGTAGCAGTGTCATAATAAGCGCCATTCTTATATATTTGCCGTTTAACGCCTGCTCAAAATATTTGGCACGGGGATCGAGATCAACCTCCGTTGCAATTTCATTAACTCTCGGCAGAGGATGCATAATTGTTAAATCCTTTTTTGCTGTTTTGAGCTTTTCAAGGTCTAAAATAAAGGCATCCTTATGCTTTAAGTATTCATCTTCGGAGAAAAAGCGCTCACGCTGAATACGGGTCATATAAAGTATATCGAGCTTATCCATTACCTGCTCCATTTTTTCAACCTCTTCGTATTCATTGCCGTTTTTATCAAGGACATCGCTTTTGATATAATCGGGAACGCAAAGCTCTTTAGGCGAGATTAAGACAAATTTAACATTATTGTAACGGCACATTGCTTTGATAAGCGAATGAACGGTTCTTCCGAATTTCAAATCTCCGCACAAGCCTACCGTAAGATTATCAAAGGTACCCTTTTCACGGTATATTGTAAGCAAATCGGTTAAGGTTTGGGTAGGATGGGAATGACCGCCGTCACCTGCGTTAATGATAGGCACGGTGCTTCTGTAGCTTGCCACACGGGGCGCGCCCTCATAAGGATGGCGCATAGCAATAATATCGGCATAGCAGGATACCATTGTAACTGTATCCTCAACGCTCTCCCCTTTTGACGCAGAAGAGGAAGCGGCTTCGGAAAATCCGAGCACATTTCCGCCAAGCTCCATCATTGCGGCTTCAAAGGAAAGCCTTGTTCTTGTTGACGGCTCAAAGAATAGCGTTGCAAGCTTTTTGCCGTCACATATATGAGCATATTTTTCCTTATTCTCAATAATATCGTTTGCCACCGAAATCATATCGTCAATTTCCTGCAGTGACAAATCAGTTGTATCAAGCAAATGACGCATTTCAAGCTTCCTTTCTTCTTATGCCTTTGCACCGTTGATTTCAAGATATTTTTTTATACGCTCAACATTCTCACGGTTACTTTCGTCTTCTTCGAGATATTCGATAATATCATAAACATCAACAACCGAATATACGGAAAATCCGTATTCATCGGCAACCTCGGCAATAGCTGATTTATCGGTTAATCCTTTTTCCTTACGGTCAACCATAACAAATGCGGCGGCAACCTTTGTACCCTCAATTTTTGAGAGAATGGACATGCTTTCTCTTATTGCAGTTCCGGCAGTTACAACATCTTCAACAATAACAATTTCTTCGCCCTGCTTCGGAGTGTATCCTACGAAAACACCGCCCTCGCCGTGGTCTTTTTCTTCTTTTCTGTTGAAAAAGAACGGCACATCGAGTCCCTGCTTTGCAAGAGCAACTGCAACCGAAACGGCAATCGGAATTCCTTTATACGCCGGACCGTAAAGCACAGCCCTTTTGTTGCCGAATTTTTCAAAATATGCTTTGGCATAAAACTCGCCGAGCTTTTGTATTTGCTCGCCTGTTTTAATTTCACCTGCGTTGATAAAATACGGTATTTTTCTTCCGCTTTTTGCAGTGAAGTCACCGAATTTTAAAACGCCTGCCTCTTCAAGAAATTCTATAAACTCTCTTTTATAACCTTCCATTGCAATTCTCCTTATCCAACAAATTCTTCAACACATCTTTTATACGCTGCGACAGGGTCGTCGGCGGCAGTTATAGGTCTGCCTACAACAATATAGTCCGAGCCGATTTCCTTTGCCTTTGCAGGAGTGGTAACTCTGACCTGATCGCCGACATCGCCGTCAGCAAAGCGGACGCCCGGGGTAACGGTTATGAAATCCTTTGTGCAGGCGTCCTTAACCATAGCCGCTTCAAGAGGAGAGCAGACAACGCCGTCAAGCCCTGCCTCCTTTGCATTTTGGGCATACTTTACGATAGTATCATTTATAGAAGCATTGATAAGAAGCTCGTTTTGCATTCTTTCCTCGCTTGTTGAGGTAAGCTGTGTAACGGCTATAAGAATAGGTCTTGTGCCGTCGGGCTTTGTTAATCCCTCAAGTGCGGCCTTCATCATTTCGATTGTTCCTGCCGCGTGAAGATTTGTCATATCAACATCAAGGTTAGAAAGAACAGCCATTGATTTTTTAACCGTATTGGGAATATCGTGAAGCTTCAAATCGAGGAATATTTTATGACCTCTTTTTTTAATCTCTTTTACTATTGACGGACCCTCAGCGTAATAAAGCTCCATTCCGATTTTAACAAAAGGCTTAACATCGGTGAACTTATCAAGAAAGTCAAAAGTAGCCTCTGCCGACGAAAAATCGCAGGCAACAATAACATCTTTACCCATTAATCAATCACTCCTATTATATCACTGATTTTTTCAATTCCCAGCCTTTCACATTCGGCAGGAAGATTGTTTATTATATTTTTGCAGGCATACGGATCAACAAGATTTGCCGCTCCGACCTGAACGGCGGTTGCGCCTGCCATCATCATTTCTATAACATTCTTTGCAGAGGAAACACCGCCGCAGCCCATAACAGGTATACTGCACGCCTTGGCCACCTGATAAACCATTCTGACAGCAACAGGGAAAATTGCGTCACCGCTGAAGCCGCCCATAGTATTTGCTATAACGGGTTTGCGTCTTTTTATATCAATGCGCATACCGAGCATTGTATTAATGAGGCATATACCGTCGGCGCCTGCGTCCTCGCATGCTTTTGCAATGGAAACAATATCGGTAACATTAGGCGAAAGCTTGATAAATACAGGCTTTTGTGTAACCGCCTTAACCGCTCTTGTAACCTCTGCCGCGCAATCGGGAGAGGTTCCGAAGCTCATTCCTCCGCCGTGAACATTCGGACAGGAAACATTAACCTCT